>UQTM01000007.1 GCA_900544025.1 uncultured Odoribacter sp. | reverse complement strand
CGCGGGCTATCCAATCCTTATGTTTTTCATACAACTCGCTTTTCGGATTCACCATTTCGGGCTCGATCCATAAACCGAATTTCAATCCGCGCGCATTGGCTTCCTTCACCAGTTTACCGATACCATTCGGCAATTTACCGGTAGTTTCTTGCCAGTCGCCCAATCCCTGATGATCGCTGCTACGCGGATATTTATTTCCAAACCAGCCGTCGTCCAACAAAAACATATCCACACCGAGCTTTTTCGCTTCGTCAAATAATTGAATCAGCTTTTCTTCATTAAAATTAAAATAAGTCGCTTCCCAATTATTCAAAAGCGTCATGCGGTCTTTCTCGCCGTCTTTCAACTGATATTTACGCGCCCAGCGATGCAGGTCGCGGCTGGCTTGTCCCTTACCTTCGGTACTATAAGTAAACACAAATTCAGGTGTAGAAAACACTTCTTTCGGTTTAAGAATATACTCCGAGCCATAAGGATTGATACCGGAAATAACCCGCAATCCGTTCTGGTCGTCCACTTCAAAGGTAAACCGGAAATTTCCGGTCCAATTCACAGTTCCCAGCAATACCTCTCCAGCATTTTCCTGTACCGGACTATTCAAGGAGATCATAAAATAAGGAGAACAGAAGAGATTGGCACGGGAACCCAATTTAGTATCCACGATTTTTTTACCGAAATCAAGCTGTCTTTCATTCATATTCACTTCGTGCGCCCAATTTCCACTAAATTCCGTCAGCCAATATTTCGCAGCATTCAGGTGCAGCAACGAAGAGGCATAATTATATAAAGTAACGGGTTTCTTCTCCTGATGAGAAATTTCCGCATGTGTCTTGATCACATTTTCCTTGGCAAAAGCAGTGAAAAACAGCTTAACTTCTACCGGATACTTATCGTCTTTCAGCAGAATAACCGTTTCGGTCACATCATCACTTTTACGATTCACTTCCGAAGACACATATTTCAATAATAAAGAAGGATTACCGTCGTTATGCAGCACCCGGATAGCGGGTTCGAAATAATCTTCCATACCGTGCGTAAGATAAGCTTCACGCCCTTGTTTCAAATAGGCAAACTCCGATTCGTTTTGCAGCTTTTGCCCCAGGTACGACTGATACAGGCGCCCGTTTTTCCCTACTTTAAAAATCAGGTCTGTTGTGTTCGTACCGATCCGGATAAAATCATCCGGCGCTCCGGATGCGGACACCACACCCAAACCGATTAAAAATAAAAAAGTGATGATTGTTTTTACCATATTTACTATAATTAGATATACTTTATAAATAGAAATATATTTCAGTCTCAGTCGATATCCAGTTCCACGGTATAAGTAGAGCCCGGTTTAAAATCCGGCTCGTAGATCAGCAGGAAATTTTCGTCCAAAGCAACGTTCCAATCCTGACCTGCCGCCAAACGCGGATGATTCAGCCGTTCAGGGAAAAAATAACTGAACGGTAAATCGAGCACATGTTCCTGTTTAAAATGATCTCCCTTCATTCTTTCGAGCTGAAACGCTTCCGAAGTCGTGATCGTAACGATACATTTTTTCCCCTGAATTTCCGATGTCACCGAAAAATCATTTTCCTCCGGTATTTCCTGCAAACGCACATCCCATTTGGGATCTCCATAATAAGCCAGCACATCCCGGTCATGTAAAAATCCCAATTGGTCGTGAGTGGGAACGATACCCGTAGAATCGGTAATTTGCTTACGTCCTTCGGCAAACTCGTTTTTTGCATCGAACGGATAATCCAGGGTTGCCAATTTCGGATTCCAGCCGTTCAGCTGATGGATTAAATCCTGCTGATTCAGAAAGATCGCTTCGGCCAGCGAATAACGTCCCGGAGTGGTCAGCCAATATTTCAAACCGCCCCAGCCGTTCCGCCCGTGCCAGGTGGTCACGACATATCCGATCATCGTAGCGGCGTTTCCACTGTTCATCCAGGCAACAGCCATACTTTCGGGGGTCTTGTTTACATTCCCGATCAGACAATTCCCCACGGCAAAATATACCTTACGTTTCCCGCTTTCTTTCAAATCCTGCGGATCACCCGGGAAATCGGCATACAACACTCCGTTTTTCGCTTTAATGTTCCCCAATGAGAACGGCATTTCAAGATTCCTCTCTGTGGCATGGGCTGCCGTCACCACCAAATCGGGCTGTACCTCCTCGTAAATATCGTAAAATTTCCGTAGCACTTGCTGCGGCTCGATTCGGTAAGTCACCGCACTGTCCTCCCGGGATGCCTTTTCTCCCCAAAGTCCCTTATCATGATCGTCCACCCAGGCATAGCGATCGAACCATTTGGCACTATGCAATTCCATGATAGTAGCCACCGCATCGTGAACCACCAACGGCTCCGTACTATTATTCACCATCTTCATCGCATTTTGCGCATCATATCCGGTGATAATCCCCCATAGGAAATCGGCATAAATATCAGAATCTATTTCCCGGCTCAAACGATGCATACCGATCACATAATCCCGCCCTAAATTCCCGGGCTTTTCGACCATAGCCACATAACGCGGGCGTATTTGCCGCAATTGTTCCAGCAGCTCTCCGGGACTTTCCCGATAAGCAAGCACCTTCGCCCGATGTTTATCCGCTAACGTTTTCACTACCGGATACCAAGCTGTATCTCCCTCGACACCTTTACCGGCAATAACGACATAATCAGACTGAACCGGCACAGACTGACATCCCCACATTAAGATTAAAAATCCTAACCAATAAAATTTTACTTTCATTCCGAATCACTATATTATTTAACACAGAAATTTTCAAATACAAATCCCGCCCGGCATTTCGTGGTTTCAAATATACAATTTTGTTTATACAAATTACCATTCCGAAACACATTATCCTCTTGTTTTCTTATATTTTCCATATTATAAGCACAAAAAAAGAGCGCTCAGATTCGAACGCTCCTATCCTATTTTCACGGGATAATCTTATTTCAAGATACCTTTAAAATACTCTACCGTTTTCACTAAACCTTCCTCCAAACGGATCGTAGGCTCCCAATTCAATTTTCCCTTTGCCAAAGAGATATCGGGCTTTCTTTTCTTCGGATCGTCATAAGGAAGAGGTTTATAAACGATTTTCGACCGCGATCCTGTTATTTCCAGCACCTTTTCCGCCAATTCGGCGATAGTGAATTCCCGGGGATTTCCCAGATTCAACGGCCCGACAAAACCATCGTCGGTATTCATCATCCGGATCATTCCCTCGACCAGGTCGTCGATATATTGAAAACTCCGTGTCTGCAAACCATTCCCATAAATTTCAATATCCCGTCCCTGAAGGGCTGCCATGATAAAATTAGACACCACACGCCCGTCGTTAGGCAGCATCTTCGGCCCGTATGTATTGAAGATCCGGACGATTTTAATACGCACATGGTCCTGACGATGATAATCCATAAACAAGGTTTCCGCACTACGTTTTCCTTCGTCATAACAAGAACGCACTCCGATGGGATTGACATTTCCCCAATAAGATTCTACCTGCGGATGAACCAGCGGATCTCCATACACTTCACTGGTGGAACTTTGCAGGATTTTCGCATTCACTCCTTTAGCGAGCTCGAGCATATTTATCGCCCCAAGCACCGAAGTAGTCATGGTTTTCACGGGATCGAACTGGTAATGAATCGGCGAAGCCGGACAGGCAAGATTATAAATCTCGTCCACATCCTTAACATAGAAATAAGTAATATCCCTCTCTACCAACTCAAAATTAGGATGCCCGAGCATAGGCAACATATTTTCTTTCGAGCTGGTAAAAAAATTATCCAGGCATATTACTTTATTTCCTTCGTTCAGAAGGCGTTCGCACAAATGAGAACCAATAAACCCGGCTCCCCCGGTGACTAATATTTTTTTCATTTTATAAATTAGCGATTATCAATAATACCCAACCTCGGTTTCCTATCCCCTCCTATTCTGTTCCGTACATTTTTTGTAACTGTTCTTTTATTGCGTCATTACTAATATAGTCGTCAAAGTCCATTCTTTTATCGATCATCCCGTTAGGGGTAAGCTCGATCACACGGTTACACACGGTTTGAATAAATTCGTGGTCATGAGAATTCATAAGCACCACTCCTTTAAAAGCGACTAACGTATTGTTGAATGCCTGTATAGACTCCAGATCCAAATGATTGGCAGGAGAATCCAGTACAAGCACATTCGCATTGTTAAGCATCATCCGGGCGATCATACAACGCATTTTCTCTCCTCCCGACAACACTTTCACATTTTTATAAATATCCTCTCCGGAAAAAAGCATTTTCCCTAAGAATCCACGCAGGAACGTTTCACTGGTATCTGCAGAATACTGTCCCAGCCACTCGATCAAAGTCATATCGGTAGTGAAAAACGCCGAATTATCGAGAGGCAAATAAGCCGAAGTAATCGTAACCCCCCAGGTAAAATCCCCGGTATCCGGTTTTTCATTGCCGGTGATAATTTCCAATAAAGCGGTCATAGCACGCGGGTCACGGGATAAGAATACGATCTTATCGTCCTTTTCCACCGAAAACTCCACATCTTTAAACAGGCATTGTCCCTCTATGCTCTTACTTAAATTGCGTACCTCCAGAATCTTATTTCCCACCTCACGTTCCGGCGTGAAGATAATTCCCGGATACTTGCGGGTAGAAGGCATAATTTCTTCGATATTCAGCTTCTCGATCATTTTCTTACGGCTGGTGGTCTGCTTAGACTTTGCCACATTCGCACTGAAACGGGAAATAAATTCCTGCAATTCCTTGCGCTTTTCTTCCGCCTTTTTATTCTTTGCCTGAGCCTGGCGCAGCGCTAACTGGCTGGATTCGTACCAAAAACTATAATTACCTGCAAAAAGCTGGATTTTCCCAAAGTCGATATCGACGGAATGGGTACAAACCGAGTCCAAGAAGTGACGGTCGTGAGATACCACCAATACGGTATTCTCATAATTGGCCAGATAATTTTCAAGCCACATCACCGTATCGAGGTCGAGGTCGTTCGTCGGCTCGTCCAACAATAAATTATCCGGTTTTCCGAACAATGCCTGGGCGAGCAATACACGCACTTTTTGTTTACCGCTCAGGTCTTTCATTAAGGAATAATGTAACTCTTCTTTGATTCCCAAACCACTCAGCAGGTTGGCTGCATTGCTTTCTGCATCCCAGCCGTCCATTGCTGCAAATTTTTCTTCCAATTCGGCTACCCGCAATCCGTCGGCATCGGAAAAATCTTCTTTCATATAGATTGCGTTTTTCTCCTGCATAACTTCCCACAACTGGCTATGGCCTTGCAACACGGTATCCAGCACCGTACATTCATCGTAAGCAAAGTGATCCTGCTTTAAAACAGAAAGGCGCTCTCCCGGTCCGAACATCACCGTGCCCCTGGTCGGTTCCAGATCGCCGCTTAAAATTCTTAAAAAAGTCGATTTTCCAGCACCATTTGCTCCGATTACCCCATAACAATTACCCGGCGTGAACTTTAAATTCACTTCCTGAAACAAAGTCCTTTTCCCAAATTGAATCTCTAAATCCGAAACTGTAATCATTTTTTATATTTTATTTTCACTGATAATCAACGTCTTTTCATACTATCAGACAAAGTTGCAAAGATAAGCTTTTATTTTGTATTTCCACATAAAACCACCGAAGTAATCCCAATGTTTAGCTACACAAAACAAACTTTTTATTATACATTCTGTCAAGAATTATTTTACTAAAAAAGAACCGGTAACTTACCAAAGTCCCGGTTCTTCCTTTTTTATTCAATGCCGTTATTTCGTCTCCTGCCGATCTCCGTACATTTTCTCGTAATATTTTTGATAATCGCCGCTGGTCACATTATCCAGCCATTCCTGATTCTCCAGATACCATTTTACTGTCCTTTCTATCCCCTCTTCAAACTGCAAAGAAGGTTCCCAGCCCAACTCCTGATGTAATTTAGTAGAATCGATCGCATACCGCAAATCATGTCCGGCACGGTCGGTGACATAGGTAATCAATTTTTCCGACGAACCTTCGGGACGTCCCAATAATCGGTCGGTGACCCTGATCATCACTTTGATGAGATCGATATTTTTCCACTCGTTAAAACCGCCGATATTATATGTCTCTCCCACTTTTCCCTCGTGAAAAATCAGATCGATAGCCCGGGCATGGTCTTCCACAAACAACCAATCACGTACATTTTCTCCCTTACCATATACAGGCAACGGCTTATTATGCCGGATGTTGTTAATAAATAAGGGAATCAATTTTTCCGGGAACTGATAAGTTCCGTAGTTATTAGAACAATTGGATATTTTCACCGGAAGCCCGTAGGTGTCGTGAAACGCCCGCACAAAATGATCGGAAGAAGCTTTCGAAGCCGAATAAGGGGAATGCGGATCGTATTTCGTGTTTTCAGTAAAGAATCCTCCGTCCGGCTGTAAAGAACCGTACACTTCGTCGGTAGAAACATGATAAAATAATTTATCTTCAAATTTCCCCTCCCAGGCCAGTTTAGCAGCCTGTAACAAACTTAAGGTTCCCATGACGTTGGTCTGGGCAAAAGCAAACGGATCTTTGATCGAACGATCTACATGGCTTTCCGCTGCCAAATGAATCACACCGTCTATTTTATATTTTGCAAAAATATCCTGCATAGCAGGAAAATCACAAATATCCGCCTTCACAAAGACATAGTTCGGCATATGCTCTACATCTTTTAAATTCGCCAAATTTCCGGCATAAGTCAGCTTATCCAAATTAACAATACGATATTCCGGATATTTATTGACCAGCAATCTCACCAAATGCGAACCGATAAAACCGGCCCCTCCCGTAACTAATATATTCTTCATAAAACAGAAAAATCAAAGTTAAGAACGAAGTTAAACTTCACGCTCTATAATTATTCTAAATTCAATATTCTTTATTGGTTAGCTTTCAGCTCTTTCATACAAGCAGCCAAAGATTCCTTCCAATCGGGAACAGTTACCTTAAACGTATTCCTGATTTTCGATTTATCCAGCACAGAATAAGCAGGCCGTCGAGTTCTCGTAGGGTATTCGGCAGTAGTTACAGGTTTTACCCGACATGGCAATCCGCTGATCCGGACTATTTCAGAAGCGAAATCATACCAGGAACAAACACCTTCATCGGAAAAATGATAAATCCCCTCACACATGCCCCGGTCGTCATTCTCCATGATCGTCACAATAGCACGGGCAAGGTCTTCTGCATACGTCGGACTTCCCACCTGATCGGATACCACACTGATCTCTGAACGTTCCCCGGCCAGGCGCAGTATTGTTTTCACGAAATTGTTGCCGAATGCCGAATATAACCAAGCAGTACGAATAATGATGTACAGGCAACCGGATTTTTTTATAGCTTCTTCTCCGGCTAATTTCGTTTTTCCATATACGCTTACAGGTTCGGGACGATCTTTTTCAGTGTAAGGTTTTTCCCCCATTCCGTTAAACACATAATCCGTAGAAACGTGTATCAAAAGGCAATCCTGTTTATTGGCCACTTTAGCTAAATTGGCAACGGCCTCCGTATTGATCCTGGCAGCCGCTTCCGGCTCATCTTCAGCCTTATCGACTGCGGTATAAGCAGCACAATTAACGATGGTATCGATCTCGTGTTCTTCCACAAACTTAGCCACAGCTTCATAGCTCGTAATATCCAGTTCGGTAATATCTGTAAAAAAAACATCATCCAATGCCGTAAAACCGATTTTACGCAATTCCGATCCCAATTGCCCATTGGCTCCCGTTACTAATATATTCGCCATAAATAAACCACTTATTATTTTTATCTCCCTGCCTCCTCCGCAACTCGATCTTCAAACACAAAGCTTTCAGAAAAGTCTTTATGCTTCAAATCTTTTTCCGATAAGATCATATCTTTTACCGGTATTTTCCAATCGATATTTAAAGCCGGATCATCGAAACGGATTCCCCCTTCATGGCCCGGAGCATAATAATTATCGCATTTATATTGAAATATAGCCTCTTCACTCAATACGACAAAACCGTGCGCAAATCCTCTGGGCACAAAAAACTGACGTTTATTGGCCTCCGACAATTCCGTTGCGACATGTTTTCCAAAAGTGGCCGAATTTTTACGAAGATCGACCACCACATCCAATACTTTCCCTTTTACCACCCGCACCAATTTAGCCTGAGTGTAAGGCGGCAGCTGGTAGTGCAATCCTCTCAGCACTCCATAAGACGACTTCGACTCGTTGTCCTGTACAAAAATCGTTTTACAAACTTTTTCGTCAAATTCTTTCTGAGAAAAACTTTCAAAAAAATAGCCTCTTTCATCCCCGAATACTTTCGGCTCCAAGATAACGACTCCCTCTATCGGTGTTTCGATCACTTCCATGTCTGCATTGTTTTTTATCGTCCTCTGCTTAATCTATCATTTTCAACAAATATTGCCCATACTGATTTTTCCTCAACGGTGCGGCCAATTCTCTCAGCCTTTCTTCGGTTATCCATCCTTTCTTATAGGCAATCTCCTCTAAACAAGAAACTTTCAATCCCTGCCTTTTTTCGATAACTTCGACAAAAGTAGAAGCTTCCGACAAGGAATCGTGCGTACCGGTGTCTAACCAGGCAAATCCACGCCCCAATAATTGTACTTTCAGTTCTCCGTCTTTTAAAAACTCCTGGTTTACCGTGGTTATTTCCAATTCTCCACGAGCCGAAGGTTTTATCCGCGAAGCGACATCCACCACCTTATTCGGATAAAAATACAAACCGACGACAGCATAATTCGATTTCGGAGAAACAGGTTTTTCTTCAATACTCAACACATTCCCTTCCGGATCGAATTCCGCTACGCCGTAGCGTTCCGGATCGTTTACATAGTAACCGAATACAGTAGCTTTGTTTTCTTGCTCGGCAGTTATTACCGCTTCTTCCAGCATCCGGGAAAAGCTCTGTCCGTAAAAAATATTATCCCCTAATACCAAACAGGCAGAATCGTCGCCGATAAACTCCTTTCCTATGATAAAAGCCTGAGCCAAACCGTCGGGATTGGGTTGTTCCGCATAGGCAAAGTTTACCCCATAATCGGAGCCATCTCCCAACAAACGCTGAAAGCCGGGTAAATCCTGAGGGGTAGAAATGATCAAAATATCACGAATCCCGGCAAGCATTAACACCGATATGGGATAATAAACCATCGGTTTATCGTAAATCGGCAATAACTGTTTGGACACTCCTTTCGTTATCGGATATAAACGAGTGCCAGAGCCTCCGGCCAATACAATACCTTTCATATAATCGTTATCATTTTATTTTATTACAAATTTCCCCAACACCCAGATTCAACAATCATTCGGGAAACTATTTTGAAGACTTATACGGGGAGTATCAATACTGCGCAAGTACAAAATAATCTGACATCAAGTGTACAGGAAAAGATTCTTAATATTCCACGATCAAGCTTTCTTTGCCTGAATACGTTTTGCCAAAAAATTTACAACATAAAACAGAATAATAAAGAACGCGATATCCACCAGAATCAATAATTCGTTAGGCCAGTTACGTCCTATTACTCCCAAGATGACAAATAAAAAATTAAAGAATAAAAGAGTAAAAGTTGCTTTTTTATGAACTCCCTTATAGATTACCAGCAACTTATGATGAAAATGACGTTTATCCGGTGCAAAAGGAGACTTACCACGCATCCAACGGGAAGCAAATAATCTCAATGTGTCTAAAACCGGAATAGCCAATACACTGAACACCACGGCGGGAGCAGCTTTAACGGCACAAGTGGCTCCCAGATGAACATCTACCTCACAAAATTTAATGGCCATTACTCCCAACAGAAATCCGACCATTAAAGCCCCGGAATCCCCCATAAACATTTTAGAACGTTTCCCAAACACATTTATAAAAAAGAAAGGAATGATTGCGGCACTCAATACGCCACACAATAAAGCATATTCAACGTTGCCGCTGAGATAAAACCATATTCCGAAAAATAAGCAATCCATTAAAGCGATACCGGAACACAAACCGTCGATTCCATCGATTAGATTTATGGCATTGATCAACCCGACAAGCCCGATAAAAGTTAACGGTAAGCCAATCCAGGGAGTAATGTCGTAAATTCCCAGCAAACCGTGCAGATTAGTCAGATAAAAACCGCCTCCGACCAATAACACCAGCACTCCCAACATCTCTCCTTTTACTTTCTTTCGAGGGGATATCTCCAAAAGATCATCGTATATTCCGATAAGAAAAATAAGAATAGCCCCTAAAAGAATATATTGAAATTCACTTCTTTCAGAGAATCGGACAAACAATAAAAACGAACATAAAAATGCTAAAAATACAACAATACCTCCAATGTTAGGAACACTTCCTTTATGAGAAGAACGCTGATTGGGTTTATCTACAAAATCCTTAAGAATTGCCATCTTAAAAACCGGCATACGAATATTCCAGCCAATTAACAGAGCAACTGCCATGGATAATACCAATCTTAATTCGTCCGATAATAAACTTAGCATCTCATTCCTATTTACTACAACCTATTTATTATTCTATTTTTGCAAAAATACACAGTTTTGTTATATAATCGTTATTTTCCAGATAAAAAAATAATTATTTTATCCATATACAAATACCCTTTTGAATACCAGGAAATAAATACTTTTATATCTTTCAATATGATCCGACGTTCCCACACATTTATGAAATGATCGTCATTAAAATATTAAAACTATGATAACTACGATAGAAAACAAAAGCTAAGATTTAACCGGCTTCTCATTCGAAATAGAAAGATGAGCTATTGGGTTACATGCTTTTCCATTTCCGATAAGAAGAAGCCAGCAATACCCAGCAACATCCTATAAATCCACCTATCAGCGCCGAAATAGCTATAATTAACATCTTATTGGGCTTAGCGGGAGAAGAAGGTAATATAACAGGCTCGATCACTGTAAGTACGGGAATGTTTTCTTTTACCAGCATTCGTGCCTGCTCGCGTTGCCGAACAATATCCGCATATAAATTAAAAAAAAGTTCATATTCATTGTTCAGTATCTTTTCTTCTCCTTTCTTTACAAGAAGAGAATTTTCTTTATTTTTTTCACGAAAAACCATCAATGCCTGCTGCTTTTTCTCTAATTCCTGCTTTACCTCTGCATAACGCTCTTCTATAAAATTCAGAGTTGCCTGAACTTTTGCCACTTTAAACTCCGTAATATACTGCTGCAACATTTCTTGTGTCTGTTGTGCTATCTGGGCTGCCATTTCCGCATCGGGCATGGCAACAGAAAGTTTCAAATAGCCGTCTCTCTCTACGATCTTTAAGACAATCTTCTTTTTTAAATAAGCCATACAGCTCAACTCCTGGGGCGACACATTCTGGACCCCTCTGCTATTTTCCCGCTGGTCCTCGGCAAGTTTACTATGAGTAAAGTATTCATAAAATGATAAAGAATCCTGTCCTTCTCCCATAAACAGGCGTTTATGAATCAATTCTTTTTGAAAAGGAACGCTATATAAAATATTAGGATACATAGAAGGCGAAACCACCTGCACTTCTCTTACATTCCCTACATTCATATTCTGAACGGCAGACAATCCCTCCAATTTTACGCGCATCGTATTATCTACGACTTCCAGCCCCAAGATACATTCCGCCACATACTGACGAGGCAATACAAAAGCGATTACCCCTCCTGTCAGCATAAAGATAAAAACTAATAAAAATAAAAACTTACGGCGATTCCACAATTTATAGATGACCTCTAAAAGATCGATTTCCTGTTCCTGCATACTGATATTACTTAGTTCTTATCTTTTAAAAATTCCCGTTTTTAAAAGCAATACAAAGATAGAAAAAATTAAGGTTATAATTATATTCGTATTTTTCCATTTTAATACAATAATTCCGATATTTAAATAGAGAAGTCTTACCGATCAAATTTTATGTCAGGAATTTTCGGGAAGCCATTTAGCTAACTTTTTATGTCCGGAAATCTTAGCAATAAAAGGTAAAACCAAAACCAAACCTATCCCTACGAATCCTCCCAATATGGTAAAAGCAATACATATCAGACTCCGTTTAGGCTTGGCACGCTCATTAGGCACCGTTACCGGATCGACAATCGTAAAAATAGGGGTTGTTTCTTTTACTTGAATATTAGCCTGTTCCCGCTGTTTAGCCAACTCACTGTAAACACTAAACAAAAGATCGCTCTGCGTTTTCAGTCGTTCTTCATTAGTCCGTGCTTTCTCTAATGCAAAATTACGGTTAGCATCCCGATAAGCTGCCAATTCCTGTTGCTTGGCTTCAAAATCTCTTTTAGCATCCTGATAACGACTTTCAACAAATGCCAGATTGTTTTCCACCTTTTCAATCTTAAAAGCCGTTACATATTTTTGAAGTAACTGCTGCGTAGCGGCAACCAGTTGGGCTGCAGCCAAAGGTTCCGACATACTGGCAGCCAAAGTGAAATATCCTTCCTTTTCGTTCAGGTTAAAAGAAATCATCGTTTTTATAGCCTTCACACAAGCATTTTCTTTCTTGGTCAAAGTCTCTATCATGACCGAATCATCGCTTACCGTTTCCGTTTGTAAATCTTCCTCCTCTTTTCCTCTCAACGCTTCCATCATAATCCCCGGCAAACCTATCGTATATTTTTTTATGGTTCCCAATAAAGAAAACTTCTGATATTTTTCGTCTGTGTAGTAATCGAATAGCCGTATAGGCTCTTCATATTCCTGGAACTTTATTTTTACCTGCATCAAATCCTTTTGAAAGGGGACGCTATTGATGATCATAGAATATATTTTCGGGGATAATAACTCCCCGCTCTCCATACTTCCCAGATTTATACCGGCCATTGCAGCCAACCCGCTCAAGCTTCCTCCGGTGTTTTTAGAGGCGGTTTGCGGAACAATAGAACATTGGGCAGTATAAACCTTGCTACTAAACAAGGCGACTAAAATTCCCAATATGACAAAAACAAATGTAACTTTTAAAATAAATCTGCGCTCACGCCACAATCTACCAATAATTTCCAGCAAATCTATTTCCTGATCTTCGGAATTTTGTTCAGATATAGAATCTTTTGCCATTATCTCTCAGCTTATTTACTTGAATTAATAATAGAAGTCACTAACGCTGCCATCGAAGTCGTTGAAGTCGCTAATCCCATAATTTCTGTAATTCCCATCCCCTTGCGTACCGGTCTCAATGGAACGATAATTTCGCATCCCGGAGTAGCTATCGCTTTAGACAAAAACTTAGATTTAGAAACAGTTCCATTCATATATACAATGAAAACTTTATGCTTTTTAGCACGGGCGGCAAAACCTCCCCCCTGTTCGATATAATCCTTCAAGCGCGCCTTCTTATTATATACGACCGTATTGGGATACATCACTGCACCGCTGATTTTTACGGTTCCTGTATATTGAGGTATATGCAAATGATCTCCTTCTTTCAAAACAATATCATATTCAGAACCCTTATTGGTCAAAATCTTCTTTAAATCGATCCCGACCATATAATAATCACTTACTTTGACCTGATTTACATCAATAGAATCTTTTCCTGCCCGTTTCAATAATTCTCGCATAGCTTCTTCTCTTGCCAACTCGTCGTCATCCTTCTTACGCGTAAGACGTGCTCCATCGATATACGCCTCCGGAGTCAATCCGCCGGCTTTCTGAATCAAATCGGAAACTCTCTCTCCTTTTTTAGCTAATACGTAAGTACCGGCAAAGAGGGCTTCTCCGGTAATCTGCACATTTTGCTGTACCTGGTAACCCGGAGAATTACGTATATAAACTTCATCGAATGGCTGCAAAATAAACTCCTTTCCTTCGTCTGTCAAAGCCAGCCCATCCTTTAATGTTACTGTATAACTCTCTGCACATATACTCCCAACTTCTAAACTCTTTGGATTCTTTACCCGTCTTGCTATATCGATTTTAACAACCGAAGCAGATTCTTTCAATCCTCCGGCCTGAATAATCAAATCTTCGATACTCATATTTTCCGCAAATTTATATACTCCCGGATATCCTACCGGCCCTTGGACAGAAATCGTATACTCTTCTTTCAAATCGAATATAGAAGGAATATATAACACATCATTTTTCCGCAAAGCAATATCGGGTGCAGAACCGTTCATAATCCCCGCCACATTCACGGACTGACTTTCCAGGAGCAAATTAGGTTTATTACGATATAAAACCGCCCGATTCAAAAAAGCATCCTCCCGGAGCCCTTCCGCTTTCTCTATCAACTGCTTAACAGTATTCATACTACTGTCTAACGCATAAAGTCCCTCACGATACACTGCTCCCCGAATCTCTATCTTATTTTCAAACCGGGGAAGCACAGAATCTACAAAAACTTCATCTCCGTCCGTCAATACAAAATTTACGAAATCCGACTTTTCAACATTGAAAACCTGATGTTCCCGTCCACTTTTCCGGATAACTCTCACCGCATTTTTATAAGCCTCGCCCATGAACCCTCCGGCATAATCCAGCAAATCGCTCAAAGTTTCAGTGTTAGTCAATTCGTATTTCATGGGACGCTTTACTTTCCCTTTCAATAAAACCAAATTCCGATAAGGAGCGACAAGAATAACGTCACCATCTTTCAGACTGATATCCAAGTCATTTCTTCCCTGTAACAAATAAGAATAAATATCGACATCGGCAATCTCTTTTCCTCCCCGTCCAATCTTTACACTCCTCAATGAACCGATATCATTTACACCTCCGGCACTGTATAAAGCATGAAATAAAGTAGCCAGCGAAGGCAAAGTATAAGTTCCGGGAGCCAAAACATCTCCCACGATATTCACCTTAATACTTCTGATTTTTCCCAGACTAAGTTTTACAAATGTGGTATTGCTGTCTATAGAAGCATAGATACGGGTAAGTTCTTTTTTTAAATGTGCAGAGGCCTCGCTTACTTTCAATCCACTTAAAAAAACAGGTCCTAAAGTCTCAATCCAGATATTACCGTCGGGAGAGATCTGCTGTCTGATGGTACGTTCGGAATCTCCCCACACATCGACGATAACTTCGTCACCGGGACCCAAAACATAATTTTCAGAAGTAGCCACATTCAAATTAGGCTCGAATGTTAAAGCATCATTCTCAAAAATACTACGTCCAAAAACCTGATTTTCTATATTTCCCTTCTTCGAGGGACGTTTTTCCTGCCCCAATATATTTTCCACAGAATCCAATAAAATCCCTCGTCTGTCCGCTCCTGAATGATCTTTTAGAAGATATTGATCCTTATTACTGTTTTTTCTCTGTCCCCCCGGCAACACATCCTCTCCCGCCACTGTCCGCATACGGGAAGAAGCTGAAGAATTATCTGCTGCATTCTCCTTATTATCTCCCCGCTCCTTAATACGCATCAACTGCTCCTGTGTCACCCCCTTTTGTACCAACAACATCCCGATTTCCTGCTCGCTCAATCCCTGGCTATATGCACTTTTCAATAAAGTAACCACTTGCTCATCCGACATCTGTGCATACACTCCGCCAAACCACAAGATAAAAAATAACAAAAAAAACAACCTATTCACTTCTAAACTCTTTTAAATTCTACATCCTATTCGCTAACAAAAATATAGAAAAAAACAATATTTAAAAATTGGCACATTAAAAAATCAAACTTTAACCCTTTCCACACAACTGGCAGAAATCGTCATTAAAGCACAACCCAAATGTTCTAAACGTATCACAATCTTATATTTACCTGACATTTCAATCACTTCGCCTTCAAAACCGGCGAATTTTCCCCGTACCACTTTTATCAGGCTTCCTGCCGGAATTTTCTCGAAAGAAATCTCCATCGGTTCTTCTGCATTTCCTTCTACAAACCGTAATTGGCCGATCTGCTTATCGGGAATAGGAACAGCTTTACCTTTTTCCTTCAAAAAAGAAACAACCCCGGCAATATTCAATACCTCAACAAATTGTTCCGCTCCCACATGCACGAATATATATCCGGGAATAAGCGGGACAGAAACCTTTTTCTTACGGCTACTCCACATCCGGAATTCAGTTCTCAAAGGCAAATAACACTCTATTCCAACCTGCTCCAAACGTTCTTTTACTCTCTTTTCTGCCCTGGACGAAGTATATACTGCATACCAGTAAGCCATCATCAATAGTATTTTAAAACATTCACTTCCTCTGTCGTCAGAAAACGCCATCTTCCACGAGGCAGGTTCTTCTTCGTGATTCCTGCAAAATAAACACGGTCGAGCTTCACAATCTGATAACCGAAATGTTCGAAAATCCTTCTGACAACACGATTTTTTCCGGAATGAATTTCAATGCCCACCTCCGTACGATCTTCAGAGGCATAGCTAATTTCATCCGCCTGGATAAAACCGTCTTCCAGCTGAATACCGTCGGCAATAGCCTGTATATCCTGTTCCGCAACAGCTTTATCCAAAAATACGTGATAGATCTTTTTATGGTCGAATTTAGGGTGAGTCAATTTTTTCGCAAGATCACCGTCGTTCGTAAACAGCAGTACTCCGGTCGTCTGCCGGTCGAGCCGACCTATCGGATATACCCTTTCTTTACAAGCACCCTCGACCAAAGCCATTACGGTTTTCCGTTCAAGAGGATCGTCCACAGTGGTCACATAATCTTTAGGCTTATTCAGCACAAGATATACCTTCCGTTCCGGAATGATAATAGCACCGTCCACTTCAACCTTATCTTTTTTCTTTACTTTTACTCCTACCGTATTTACTACTTCTCCGTTCACCTTTACCCGGCCGGCCTTTATCAATTCGTCGGCATCCCGGCGGGAGCATACTCCACTTATAGAAATAAAACGATTTAAACGCAATTCCGTTTCCTCATTTTCATTCTTTATACGGTGCGCCAAAATCTTTTTCTTACTATAATGCTTTTGCCGTAACTCTTCTTTCTCCGTATGGCTAATTTCACCTTCCCGGTCATATCGGTTATCCCGGTCGAATTTCCGCTTATATTCCCGGTTCCCATCATTTCCTTCCCGGTTATAACGGCCACGTTCCTGCTCCGGCTTATTTCGGTCGCTCCATTTTTCACGGTTATAATTTCGTGCCGGCCTTTCTTCATTGCCTGTTCTTTCCGGCCGGTTATAACTCCGACTCGCTCCCCGGTTATCATCTGTCCGGTAAGGACGTCTATCTCCCCGGTTCCCTTGATATCCGGGCTTTTCATTCGAACCTCCACCGGTTCTATAACCTCCGGTATTGCGCTCGCCCCGGTTATACTCCCTTCTCTCTCCGCTATTATTCCGGCCTTCCTGATCCCGGTTTTCCCATCTATTACCGTTAAAGTTCCGGTTCCTTTGTTCCCGGTCGTCCTTCTGATAACGATTGCCGCCGGATTCGCCATAACTTCTACGCTCCGGACGCTGCCCTCTTTCCCTGTCACTATTGCCATTCCACTCCCTGCGTTCCCGATAGCCTTTTCGTTCATTTTCCGGTTTATATCCCCTACGCTCTCCCCCTTCTTGATTGCGATTTTTATTATAATCTCTGTCCATATCCTGTTTATAATTTTTTTATCCTTTGAAATTTCACCATGAATCACACAAGCATCTCCGTCTTTCTACTCATTTTATCCCGATTTATTTCGGGGCTGTTCTATAAACCAGCAAAGCCACTATCGAAAACAATATATTAGGGAACCATACCGCTAATAACGGATTCATCCCTCCGTTTGTTGCGAATACGGTAGAAAACTGCATAAACAATATATAAGAAAAACTGATCAACAAACCTATCCCGATATGAAGTCCCATCCCTCCCCGAATCTTACGCGAAGCGATACTGACTCCTATAATCGTCAGAATAAAAGTAGCGAAAGCATTTGCCACCATCTTATAACGTTCGATCTGAAATTCCACCACATTGGAACTTCCCCGCAGCCTCAACTGGTCTTCGTATTCTTTCAACTCCGGCAGCATCAGTTGCTCTTTTATTTTACTCGGATTCTTAGAAAACTCAGTCGGCTCAAAAGCCAGCAAAGTATCTATCTGTTTTCCGGTGGTATAAACTTCCTCATCTCCATTTATCTCTCGCAGCCTCCAATTATAAATCGACCATTTTTCTTTCGTCTTATCCCAAACGATACGGGATGAAGTGAGCTTACTCACCAAAGTATCCCCATGAAAATTTTCCAAAGAAAAATCATAGCCGATATTGGAAGCTACCGAATAAGACGACATATAAATGAACGTTCCGGGTGCGATTTGGCGATGGATATGTTGTTCTTTATTCGAATAGCGCTTGCCCATATACTCCTCTTCGAACAGAATACGCTTCTGGTTTGCATTGGGAATGATATAAGCTCCCATTAAAAAAGACAAACAAGCGATCACCGTAGCAGAAAACAAATAAGGCACTAACAAACGGCGAAAACTGATCCCCGTACTCAAGATAGCGATAATTTCACTGTCGGAAGCCATCTTCGAAGTGAAAAAGATCACGGCAATAAAAGTAAATAAGGATGAAAACACATTGGCAAAATAAGGCAGGAAATTAAAATAATAATCCACGATAATTGCCTTGACAGGAGCTTTATATTCAAGAAAACGCTCTAATTTCTCAGAAATGTCGAATACAACCACAATACATAAAATCAGAGCCAACGAAAAAAAGAAGGTTCCGAGAAATTTACGTGTAATATATAAATCCAGTTTCTTTATTATCATCTTTGACAACCATTATATAGAGGACATCCGTCTTATTAAAGTCTTCTCGTCACTTTCTTTACCGTAGCTTCTTTCCACCCGGTGAAATCGCCTTCTAAAATATGTTTTCTCGCTTCTTTCACCAGCCACAGATAAAACGCCAGATTATGAATGGAACAAATCTGCAATCCCAGAATCTCATCCGCTTTAATCAGATGACGCAGATAAGCTTTTGAATATTCCGTATCCACATAACACAAAGCAGCAGGGTCTATGGCTGAAAAATCCCTGTCCCATTTCTGATTTTTTATATTGATCACTCCTTCCGTGGTAAACAACATTCCGTTGCGCCCGTTGCGGGTAGGCATAACGCAATCGAACATATCCACCCCACGCTCTATTCCTTCCAATATATTCTCAGGAGTTCCCACTCCCATCAGATAGCGGGGTTTATCCTGAGGTAAAATCCGGTTTACCACTTCAATCATGGCATACATATCCTCTGCCGGTTCCCCGACAGCGAGCCCTCCGATGGCATATCCGGCCCGGTTCAGAGCCACTGCGTGTTCCGCCGACTTCTCCCGCAAATCACGATACACACATCCTTGCACAATCGGAAACAGATTTTGCTCATATCCATACAACGCCTCAGTCTCATCGAAACGTTTTACACACCGTTCCAACCACCTTTGTGTCAGTTCCAATGAATTTTTTGCATATTTATAATCGCTCGTACCCGGAGGACATTCATCGAAAGCCATTATAATATCGGCCCCGATCGTCCGCTGTATATCCATCACCTTCTCCGGTGTGAACAAATGCTTCGACCCATCGATATGCGAACGGAAAGTCACACCTTCCTCTGTGATCTTACGCCCCGTGTCGGTCAGAGAAAACACCTGAAATCCGCCGCTATCGGTCAGTATCGGCTTATCCCATCCGTTAAATTTATGTAAACCACCTGCAGCATGCAATATCTCCGTACCGGGACGCAAATACAAATGGTAAGTATTTCCCAGAATAATCTCTGCCCGGATATCGTTTTTCAGTTCCCGCATATGCACGGCCTTCACGCTTCCCACCGTCCCCACAGGCATAAAAATAGGTGTATGAATTTCCCCATGTCCTGTCGTCAGCACTCCGCATCGTGCCTCACTATGCTTATCCTTCGCTAAAAGAGTATATTTCATCCTATCTCCGCAATGATTTTAGTCCGCAAAGGTAATCTTTTTTTTAATACCTTGCTATTCCCAGGCTGGTAATACCCTTTATCCATCCTATAAAATTTAGGATTAATCCCAAAAATCGTTTGCAAAACAAAGATTTTTTTCAAACCTTTGAAGCACGAAACCAAATATGATAAACAATCGAGTGATATGAAAAAAAATTTCGGAGTTCTGATCTTACTTACCTTTCTTAGTGTCAATTTACTGCCGGCACAACAAAAGCAACTTTCTTTAAACGATTTTTTGGTAAACGGCACCTTCAGCACCAAAGGTGTTTCGGGTTTACGTTCCATGAACGACGGTGAACATTATACCGTTCTGGAAGACAGAGGTACGAAAATTGTCAAATATAGCTATAAAACCGGGCAAGCCGTCGCGACGCTGGTGGATTTAAAACAACTGGAAACCGATGTCAAATCCATTGCAGGGTATGAATTTAACCACGACGAAAGCCGTATTTTAATCTGCACCAATAAAAAACCGATCTATCGCCGTTCGTTTACCGCCGACTACTATATTTTCGATTTCAAAAACAGAGAATTAAAACCGCTTTCCGAAAACGGTAGCCAGCGTTTAGCCACATTCTCCCCCGACGGCCTGCGTATCGCATTCGTCCGGGACAATAATTTATTTATCAAAGACCTGCGCTTCGGAACAGAACGCAAGATCACACACGACGGAGAGCAAAACCACATCATCAACGGTGCACCGGACTGGGTATATGAAGAAGAATTTTCCTTTAATAAAGCTTTTGACTGGTCGCCCGACGGTAACTCTCTTGCTTATATAAAATTCAACGAATCGGATGTAAAAGAATATCAAATGAATATGTTCGAAGGACAACGTCCGGCAATAAAAGCCAACGAACTTTATCCTTCCAACTACATTTACAAATATCCGAAAGCCGGAGAAAAAAATTCCGTTGTTTCCGTACATGTTTACGAGGTAAACGACAAAACCACTCAAACAATGGATATAGGCGAAGAAACCGATATTTACATTCCGCGTATCCGCTGGACAAAAGATCCTAAAAAATTGGCCATTATCCGCCTCAACCGCATCCAAAATAAAATGGATGTCTTAGCGGCAAATGCCAAAACAGGCACAACAACCCCGCTTTACCGGGAACAAAACAAATATTACATCGCAGAAAGCAATTTCGATAATCTGATTTTCCTCGACAACGGTACAAACTTCGTCATTACCAGCGAGAAAAACGGCTTCATGCACCTCTACCTTTACGACATGACCGGAAAAGAAAAGAAAGCCATCACTTCGGGAAATTTCGACATTGAAAATTTCTACGGTTACGATCCTGCCCGGAAATTATACTACTATTCTTCCTTTGAGGAATCGCCCATCGAAAAATATGTGTATAGCATCAATGAAAAGGGACAAAAAACAAAGCTTACCCCGGTGAAAGGCTGGAACGAGGCATCGTTCAGTAAAACTTTCAACTACTATATCAACACGGTTTCCAATGCAGAAATGCCTCCGGTAACCGCACTCTATAACGCTAAAGGGAAACTGCTCCGTACACTCGAAGACAATAAGGCGGTAAAAGAAAAAGTAAAGGACTATGCTATCGCTCCGCGTGAATTTATCCAGATTCCGGCTGCCGACGGAAAAACCATGCTGAACGCCTGGATCATGAAACCGGTGCAATTCGACGCGAACAAGCGATATCCCCTTTTAATCACTCAATACAGCGGCCCGAATTCCCAGCAGGTGAAAAACAACTGGAGTCTCAACTGGCTGAACTATCTGGCGCAGGAAGGCTTTATCGTAGCTTGCGTTGATCCTCGCGGAACTGCGGCTAGAGGAGAAGAATTCCGCAAATGTACCTATATGCAATTAGGAAAAATCGAAAGCGACGACATGATTGCCGCAGCCAAATGGTTGGCAGAAAAACCGTATATAGACAATAAAAACGTAGGAATATGGGGATGGAGTTACGGTGGCTTTATGTCGTCACTCTGCATCATGAAAGGCAACGACATTTTTACCACAGCAATTGCTGTCGCCCCTGTCACCAACTTCAAATATTACGATTCGATTTACACCGAACGCTACATGCGGACTCCCCGGGAGAACGAACAGGGGTATAACGACAATGCTCCTACCCACTGGGCGGACAAACTGAAAGGCAACCTGCTATTATGCCACGGAACGGCCGACGACAACGTACACGTACAAAATACGTACGAGCTGGCAGAATGCCTCGTGCAAGCCAACAAGCAATTCGATATGGCAATCTACACCAACCGGAACCACAGTATTTACGGAGGAAACACTTCCTTGCAGCTTTACACCCGGTTTGTCAATTATCTGAAAACACATATGCAGAAATAACTTAAACGACAAAATATTATGAGTACAGCTATCAAAGATTTACACCCAAAAGCGATTTGGGAAAATTTCTATAAATTGACGCAGGTTCCCCGTCCTTCCGAACACGAAGAGAAAGCACGGATATTTATGCTGAATTGGGCCGAGGAAAATCACATCGAGGCCAAAATGGACGAAGCAGGCAATATCATTATGAGCAAACCGGCCACACCCGGCATGGAAAACCGCAAAGGTGTCATCCTGCAAGGCCATCTGGATATGGTCCCTCAAAAAAATGAAGACACCCGGCACGATTTCACCACCGATCCGATACAGGCTTTTGTGGATGGAGAATGGGTACGTGCCAAAGGGACGACACTGGGAGCGGACAACGGCATCGGAGTTGCTACGGCGATGGCACTGCTTACCTCTACCGACATTCCTCACGGACCGCTGGAAGTGTTGATTACGGCAACCGAAGAAACAGGCATGGACGGAGCTAACGGACTGCAACCTGGAATTTTAAAAGGAGACATCCTACTGAACCTCGATTCCGAAACCGAAGGGGAATTATATGTCGGCTGTGCCGGAGGATTAGACTCGACAACAGAATTTTCATATCAGGAAGAAAACGTTCCTGCCGGAAGTAAAGCATTCCGCTTATCGGTAAAAGGCCTTAAAGGAGGACATTCCGGGATCGATATTAACCTGGGACGCGGTAATTCCAATAAAATACTATTCCGGTTCCTGAAAACTTATGCACAGGAATTAGGCATACGCATATCTTCCGTTACCGGAGGGTCACTCCGTAACGCCATTCCCCGGGAATCTTTCGCTGTAATCACGATCCCGGCAGCAAATGAAACCAAACTTCAGGAAACAGTGAAAAAGGCTACGGAAATCTATAAGGCGGAGATCATCGCCAAAGATCCCGGCTTACAGATCAGTGCAGACGCCACAGCTACTCCGGCATTCGTCATCGACGCATGTACCCAGGCAAGGCTGACCGATGCAATCATTGCCTACCCGAACGGTGCCGTGCGTATGATCGACTCCATGCCCGACACCGTCGAAACGTCCAACAATCTGGCCATCATTAAATCTGAAAACGGAAAAATAACAGTAGTCACCCTGATGCGCTCTTCGGTAGAATCTGCCAAAGAAGCTATGGCACAAACCATACAGGCCGTAGGCGAACTGGCAAAAGCCGACTCCATCGTATTCGCCGGAGCTTATCCCGGCTGGAAACCGAATCCGGATTCGGCCATCTTAAAAGAAATGCAGGAAATCTATTTCAAACTTTACCAAAAGCAGCCTGCAATCATGGCTATACATGCAGGTTTGGAATGTGGAATTCTGGGATCGAAATATCCCGGTTGGGACATGATTTCTTTCGGTCCTACCATTTGCCACCCGCACTCCCCCGACGAAAAAGTAAACATTGCTTCAGTCGAAAAATTCTGGAATTTCTTAAAAGAAACTTTGAAAAACATTCCGGTGAAATAACTCTGAAAAAAACAACTTTCAAGCAGGATAAGGATACCTAAAGGTATCCTTATTTTTATATTTTCTTTCTAATGTTTATAACTTTATTTAACTCATTATCTATCAATATTCGATAAAAATCACTATCTTTGTAACCAAATTGCAATAACATAAATAATGGTTTTAACAAAACTGACTTTAACGGAACTACTATCTAACAGCTGTTCCAAGTTTAAAAACAATTTGTGTCTGAACTTCGTTCAGTCGGAAAACAAAACTTACCAGGACTTCTACAATGAAGTAACTTCAATAGCCAACTATCTGCTCTCACAAGGAATCCAAAAAGGTGATAAAATAGCCATATTAAGTGCGAATATGCCCAACTGGGGAGTCGCTCAATTCGCTATCGCCCGGATAGGAGCTGTTGCCGTACCCATTTTGCCGGGATTTAGCAGTGCCGATATTCAAAATATCCTCGAGCACTCGGAAACCCGGATGATATTTGTTTCTAAATTGCTTTACAAACTGATAGCCGATGTAAAGACCGATTTTCTCGAACAGAAAATACTGATCAATACTTTTGCCCGGATACCGGAAGGTTTTCCGATCGAAGATATCGATAAACTGGAAAATACCATTGATCTGCATAATTTCGCCCCGCTACCGGAGATCACGATCGAGGAAGAGGATACGGCATCGATTATTTACACTTCCGGAACGACCGGATTTTCCAAGGGCGTGGAGCTATCACACCGGAACTTAGTATGGGATGCACAACAATGCGCCACCATACAGCCGATTGGAACGCACGATCGTTTTCTGAGTATTCTGCCTATGGCACATACTTTCGAAAATACCTTAGGACTTTTATTGCCTTTAATGTTCGGTGCTCAGATATATTACCTCGACCGGGTTCCTACTCCAAAACTATTGGTTCCGGCCATGCAGAAAATACGCCCTACGGTTATGCTTTCCGTACCTTTGATCATTGAGAAGATATACAAAACCCAGGTCGTTCCGAAATTTACCTCTTCCCGGTTTATGAGTGCGCTTTACGGCTTTGCCCCTACCCGCAAAATATTAAATCGCCTGGCAGGTAAAAAATTAATGCAAACTTTCGGAGGAGAGATTATATTCTTCGGTATCGGAGGAGCAAAACTGGATGCTACCGTGGAACAATTCCTGCGGGAAGCAAAATTCCCCTATGCCATCGGATACGGTTTGACCGAAACAGCTCCTATGTCGGCAGGAACAGCCCCCAAAAATACGTTCCTGCAAGGAGTAGGCCCCGCCATGCAAGGCGTTGAGATTAAAATCAACGAACCGGATAAGACAGGACAGGGAGAAATTTGGATCAAAGGCCCGAATGTGATGAAAGGTTATTATAAAAAACCGGAACTGACTAAAGAATGTATCACAGAAGACGGGTGGTTTAAAACCGGAGACTTAGGATCGTTCGACAGTAAAGGCCGTCTTTCTATCCGCGGAAGAATCAAGACGATGATCTTAGGCTCTTCGGGTGAAAATATCTACCCGGAAGAAATAGAATCTATCATCAACAATTTCCGCTTCGTCAGTGAATCGCTGGTTGTCGAATCAAAAGGGAAACTGGTGGCCATGGTACACTTCAATATGGAAGAACTGGAGAAGAATTACAAAAGATTCAAATCTCAGGCCGATTGTTACAAAACAGTGATCAACGACTACATTGAAGAACAGAAAAAAGAACTCTTCGAATACGTAAATTCCAGAGTAAACAATTTCTCAAAATTACAGTTAGTCGTCGTTCAAAGTGAGCCGTTCGAGAAAACCCCGACCCACAAGATCAAGCGTTTTCTTTATAACAATGTCAATATCAAATAAAAAACAATAACTCACAAAAATATCCTTTTCAGTTACCGGATTACCGGAATTTGAAAAGGATATTTTTTTTACATCCCGATAGAGCGACATTCCTCTGCCCTTTCCCCTGCCTACCGAATTGCAAACTGCATCACATTCTCTTCTTCCAGAGTAACCCGTATCCGGTCACCTGCCTTTATTCCCCGGTAACGAAAAGCATTACCGCAATACAAATAATCTCCGATTTTCAATGTGTGCATTTCGCCGGCCATCGCGATCAACCGATCGATCCCCACCTGTAATTCCGGCATACTGCTTTGAAACACCGAAACCTCGTTTACAAACATTTCATAACGCAAGCTGCGGTTCCCGATCTTCTGCATCTTACTGATCGCTGCGGAACTGTCAAAAGAAGAAGCCACGATACACGGCAACCCTTTAGTTTCTAACGTCCGTTCCAACGAATCGGCATAAAACCGGATTCCTATTCCGATCTCATCATAATAACGGGAGGCAAAACGCTCGCTCACAGCTTTCCCCAACTTACAAATTTTCACGACAAACTGTGGCACACAACTCACATCCTGCGTAAAATCGGGGATATAAAAATCCCCGTTATTCCTCAACAAAACATCATCACCCACAGGCACAATAGCAGTCTCTCCCGCTTTATTATATTCTGCACAAAGAATCTTCATCGTCTTACAAAAACTTCTGCTTACTTCCAAATTAATTCACCGGCATCCCGTTTGGGCACATGATGTATTCCCTGTTCATCTCTCCAGTATTTATAATCGTCTCCGGATTTCATAGGCTCGATAACAACCGTTTCTTTAGGCTTACCCAAGGCAATTACATACATCACTCTTAAATAATCGGGTAAATTCAAGACCTGTCTCAAAGGCTCGTTTTTAAAGGCTTTAACGATACATCCTCCCCAACCTTTTTCAACCGCCCCCAACAGGATCGTCTGTGCCTGGATACCGTCGTCACAGAGACAATTCTCAACAATACGGGTATCCAGTATCTGTATCAAATACGCCGCCGGACGCTCCCCTTCCTCCGGGCCTGCCCAATCGGTCAGATAGCCTGCCCAGGCAAGTAAAGGAAATACTTCCGCACACATCTCCTCGGAATCCACTACGACATATTTCAATGACTGGGCATTCCGGGCAGAAGCACATAAACAGGTAAGTCCGACCAGTTCTTTCAATTCCCCGGCAGAAATCCGGACATCTTGAAAAAATCTACGATAGCTACGGTTCTTTATCAATAAATCTTTTAGTGCCATATTCCTATTTTTATTAATTTTACTCTCAAAATTCACACAAATATAGAAATAATATATTTGTTTCGGACACTTAACTTTTTGATATGTCATCCTTTCTTCACCTTCTTGCCCGCGACCTGCTTCAAAAATACAATGGGGATTTTGAAAACCTGACGGTTATATTCCCCAACAAACGTGCAGGACTCTTTTTGGCCGATGAATTATCCCGCCTCCTTACCAAGCCGGCATGGATGCCTGAAATCGTCACCCTCTCCGAATACATCGGGCGTCAAACCGGATTGAGAAAAGCCGATGACATCGCTTTAATCATCAAACTTTACAAATCCTACATACAGGTTTCCGGTTCCAACGAACGTTTTGAAGACTTTTACTTTTGGGGAAATATGCTATTAGGCGATTTCGACGACATCGATAAATACCTGGCAGATGCCAAAGCCGTATTTTCCAATCTGGTTTCCCTGAAAGAGCTCGACCTCCAATTCCCCTACCTCTCTCCGGAACAAATCGAAGCCATCAAAACATTCTGGAATAGTTTCAATCCCGAAAGATACAGCCGGGAACAACAGGAATTCCTAAAAGTGTGGGACAAGCTGTATGCAACCTATATCCATTTTAAAGACAGCCTGTACAAAGAAAAACTTTGCTTTGAAGGTATGGGACAACGGCACTTCTGCGAACACATCGAAGACTACCCTTTGCCCGAACATATTATTTTTGCCGGATTCAATGCCTTGAACAACTGCGAGAAAAAGTTATTTTCTTACTACCGGGACAACAATAAAGCGACTTTCTATTGGGATTACGATTTATATTACACCGCCGATGAAAATTATGAAGCGGGACATTATATCCGGGAAAATCTGAAATATTTTCCCAACGAATTAGGATTGGAACATTTCAATAACTTTCGTTACAATGAAAAGAAAATCCAATACATTTCGACACCTTCCACAATAGGCCAGGCAAAGCTTATCCCCTCCCTGGTTGCCCGGCAAAAAAGGAGCGAAGACCATGATACGGGGATTATCCTTTGCGACGAAAGAATGTTGATCCCGGTCCTTCATTCCATCCCGGACGAAGTACAGAAAATCAACATCACAATGGGCTATCCGGCACAAAACACCTCGGTTGCCGCCTTGCTCTCTTTATTAGGCGACTTAAAAAGTTATTCTAAAAAAGAGCAAAACGACACTTACTATTATTATAAACCGGTTATTGCCCTGCTGAATCATAAACTGATCAAAGAACTATGCCCGGCTGAAATCGATAAAATCACCGATTTCATTAACCGGCGCAATATTGTCTATGTATCTGAAAAAAGCCTTCAATTCAACAAAATCACTCAAGCCGTATTTTCTTCAAACGATGAAAAAATAACGGATTACCTGCTACGAATCTTACGCTTACTGATCCAAACCTTTCATTCCGAAGAAGAGCCTTACGAACCCATAGAAAAAGAATTTGCCTTTACCATATACACTTGTATCCAGAGCCTGCAAACCCTATTCGAACAGGAAAACATACAGCCGGAAGATAAACTGTATTTACAGATCATCAATAAAGTGGTCAATGCCACCACGATACCTTTTTCCGGAGAGCCGCTCGAAGGATTACAGCTCATGGGACTGATGGAAACCCGTATGCTGGATTTCAAAAATCTGATCGTATTGTCGGCGAACGAAGGCATCTTGCCTAAAAACAGCGTAACTTCTTCTTTCATTCCTTATAACCTGCGGGTGGGTTTCAGGCTTCCCACTCCCGAACATCAGGATGCCCTGTTTGCTTATTACTTCTACCGCTTATTACAACGGGCAGAAGATATAAAAATACTTTATACTTCCGGAGCCAAAGGCATAAACAGCGGAGAAATGAGCCGTTTTCTCTACCAGATTAAATATGAATCAGGCCTGACGATATGCGAAACCAATTTTCAAAACCGTATCGCCATACAGGATAACCCTGCCATAGAAATTGCTAAAAATCCCGAAATATTAGCTCAATTAGACATTTGGACCGTTTCGGATGAAACCGCTCTATCGCCGTCCGCTTTAAATATCTATTTGGAATGTCCTCTCCGCTTTTATTTCAAATATATTGCCCGGATACAGGAAAAAGAAGAAATAGCCGAAGAACTCGACCATCGTTTATTGGGAAACATTTTTCATGAATGCTCGCAAACCTTATATGCTACAATACCGGAAGGGAAAATCACCACAGACCGCATCGACCGGCTACTTCAAAATGAAGCTCTTTTAGAACAACATATTAAAACCTCGTATCTAAATTTTTACGACCACAATACGACAAAACTGCTCGACAGCGGAAATAACGAACTGATTTTAAACGTCATCAAAAAGTACCTGCGAGAAATGCTGGCTTACGACAAAAACTTATGTCCCTTCCAACTGGTTGCTATGGAAGAGAAGTTTACCGTTCCGGTAAAAATTCAAACTCCGGCAGGTCAGAAATCCGTTTTCATAGGAGGTTTTATCGACCGGATCGATGAAACGACGAAAGGGGTTCGGGTAATAGATTATAAAACGGGAGCAGACAACACTACTTTTAAATCCGTTTCCTCTATTTTCGACCCGGAAAATACCACACGTAATAAAGCAGCCTTTCAAACCATGCTCTATTGCCTGATGTTTTCACACACAACTCCCGTCCACAAACCACTCATTCCCGGAATATATAGTACGAAAGCCCTATTTGGAAAAGACTATAATTACATGCTGAAATGCGACAAAGAATATATCCATGATTTTAATGCCTACCGGGAAGAATTTCTAAATAATCTCACTCCGCTATTGGAGCGGCTATACTCTCCCGATGTACCTTTTACTCAAACGACTCAGGGGAAAAAATGCCGGAATTGCCCTTACAACACCATTTGCCGGAAATAACTCTTTGTAAAATAAATAAGACAGTCCTTTACTTCCTTTCTTTTATCGGAAGGATTAAAAAATCCGGAAATTCATATCAGGAGCAGTCCCTAATATCCATCGCACCGTTTTATTTACCATTGGAAATTCATACAAAAAAAGCCAATCGCTATTATCCGACTTAGCCGCCAAATGATTGTGATGATTCATATCACTGATATAACCGTCGGGATTTCTCATAAAACGAGTTCGGGAATATACGTCTTCCAATGCCTGCCGCATATCTCCAAAATACCGACACACCCGATACACTTCTTTCAATGCTTCCTCTTTTTTGGCAGGAACGGTTTCCCGGTCATAATCGCTCAACGCTACAATCAGTTGAGCCGGAAACGCCAGTAAATGATTGGTTTGTTCATATACCTCCAACGTATAACGATTCCTTAAAGCCTCACACTTCGCCCTCTCTATGCTCCGCTTGCTTTTTTCATACCTCACCAATGCCTGCCGGGATTTCTCCACCTTATCTTTATACTTTAAATTCCATTCTCCCGGCTTATCCTTCTGGGGTAAATCCAACAATGTAAAATGACCTGTTCCCCATGCCGGATTGCGCCTGCCTGAAGAAACCAGCGCACCGTCGAAGAAAAAAGCCGCTTTTTCCATTTCGTCTAAAAAATTCATCAATGAATCCGCAGGCAGAAAACCGAATTCCCGCTGCCCGTGTGCCGCTTTAAACTCCGGGACACTCCTCCCGGTAGGATTCCAGCCATACTCTCCCTGAGCTACAAATCCTCTCCACGCCGTTTCGGTATGCGGAGAACCGTCGTCCCAGGCTGTCGCCAAAATACCTTCCAGCTTATTTTCCGCCACCAACTTACTAAATCCGCGAATACACCCGGTCTTCGATTCTTCTCTCGGTAAAAAAGGACTATCCCCGGCAACGGCAGCCGTTGCCCCCATCACCTTCAATCCTTTGTCCCGATACCAATTCAACAACTTGATATGAGCAGGCTTTGTAGCATCTCCATAATTCCAACGCATATAAACACACTCTTTAGGAAAAAGATCGATAGCTTTGTCTAATTTTTCAGGATTCCATTTCTTCTCCAATTCCTCTCCCGACAAATCACTCTGAATCACTCCCCATACTCCGGCATACTTTAAAGGCATATCGTCCCAAAAAATAGGAATCCTTTTATTTTCCACAGCAAAACCACAAACTTTCTTTAACCAGATCATCTGTAATTCAAAAGCACTTTTTCCTGTAGCCTTACAACGCTCGTCGATCCCGATAGCCGTAATTTCGTCCCCGCCTACATGCAAATACTTCCCATAAGGCATGGCTTCCAAGGCATCACGATACAAATCGAACTGCACCTCGTAAGTACGTGGATCGGACGGACAAAATTCCCAATCGCTGGCGGGATTTTCCCGCAATTCCCAATGATGCTTTAAAATAAAGCCTGCATGACCTAACCCTTGTACCAAAGGTGAAATATCTATATGCCGGTCACGGGCATACCGGCAAAGAGCCTCCATTTCCTGTTTGCTGATGGCATTCGGGGCCGCCACTTCCGGACGGCGGGTATAACGCAATTTATCTTCCAATTCCCAAATTACCGCATTCACCTTATAACGAGCCAGCTTATCGATTTCAGCATAATAATATTCCATCCGGTCCAAATGATGTTTTGTATCGAAATGAACAGCACGATAAGCCAATTGCGGATAATCGGTTATCGTCATGGCCGGTATTTCCAGACCGAAATCCCGGCTATCCTCCAACAACTGCTCCAACGTCTGGCAACCGTAAAACAAACCTGCATCTCCTCTGGCAGTAATCGTCGCTCCTTGACTCCCGATTTTCAATACATATCCCTCCACAGACTCAGGAACTCCGTTCGCCGATACAACCAATATAACCCCTTTCCCCTTCTTCACTGTCCGGGGTAACCGGTTCATAATCTCTCCTAAAACCGGAACGACAGCGCTATCTTGTGTTCTAATGTATTTCAACTCTCCATATCTTAACCCTTTCGCCTTTACCAACTCTATTTTTTGTGGCTGGGGAATAAGTCTAAAGCCGGTAAGAGGCTCTTCAGCAAACAGCCACACCGGAAACAAAGAGAGATAAATCAACATCAAAATTCTTTCCATTCGAGTCTTATTTTACAGATACAACAATCAGGGAATGAATATAATGATTTTTTTAAATATATACACCAAGTTAATTAAAAACATTACAAACAAGCCGCATTAAAACAAAAAAACGGCTGTGTTTACAACACAGCCGCCTGTTTCAATTTCTTAAACTCCAGCATCTCGCCGGAACAAAATCAATACTCATCTTCGTTGAAGAAAAAGTCATCTTTACTGGGATAATCCGGCCAAATATCTTCAATACTCTCAAAAATCTCCTCATCGTCTTCAATATCCTGGAGATTTTCAATAACTTCCATAGGCGCGCCCGAACGAATAGCATAATCGATCAACTCATCTTTAGATGCAGGCCAAGGCGCATCTTCCAATTTTGACGCAAGTTCTAATGTCCAATACATAGTATATATTTTTTAACCGTTTTCTTAAAATTTCCGCAAAATTAATTTTTTCTTTGTAAAAAACAATATTAAAATCAACAAAATTCAGAATTAACATTTTTATATATTCTCGTCCTCTATCCTGACTTTTGTGATTACAACGTTAAAAAAACACACAAGGTTACATCATCAATGGTTCAATGTGAATCGTAGCATCCATATTTAATTCTTTCCTGATTCTTTCCTCAACCTTAGTCGCCAAAGCATGAGCGCATAACACCGTTTCTTCGCCGGGAACTTTAATATGAAAAGTGAATTCTACATGATCTCCATAATTATGTACATGAAAGTGATGCGGATATGCCTGTTCCCCCATTTCCTGTTTTACAACCTCTTTTACCTTGCCGATCATTTCCTCAGAAGGCTCTTCACCTAAGATTTTATTTACAGCTCCCTTAATAATATGATAGGCAGCATAAAAAAGCATCAGGGAGACCAACATCCCCAAGACACTATCGATCCACCAAAAATAAGAATCCAGAAACAAACCGATCAATATTAACACCGACGATAAAGCATCGCTACGATGATGCCAACCGTCAGCCTTTACGGACGAATTTTTTGTAATACGGGCAATATGAAAAGCATATTGTGCTAACCCTTCTTTCAAAACAATAGAAACAATAGTTGCCACATAAGCCCAAGTCCCAAAATTAGCCGACTCGCGTACACTTAGTTTATCGATAGAATCACGGATAAACTCAAATCCCACCACGGATAACAAAATAGCGACAATAATCGCCGAAACCTGTTCCCAGCGTCCATGTCCGAAAGGATGCTCCTTATCCGGCTTACGGGAAGACATTTTGATTCCGAAGATCACGACGATCGAAGTCAGGGAATCGGATAAAGTATGCCAGGCATCGGCAATCAACGCCACAGAAGCAGAAACAACTCCGGCATAATACTTCAATACAAAAAGCAATAAATTTAAAAATACCGAAACAATCCCTTCCCGGTAACCCAATTTAGAATTTGTATCCATAAACAAATTAAAAGAAAATGCCTTCAAGCTGGGCTTATCGACATAATAACCGATTCATACAGATATACTTATTCATCGGAAAAATGTTGCAATACCCTCCTATAGGTATTGAATATCTTAGCTTTTGACACAAAACCGATATACTTACCATCCTGAATCACAGGTAAATTCCAAGCCCCGGTATCCTCAAATTTTTTCATAACTAAATCCATCGGATCATTGACATCCACCACCGTAGGAGGGGTGGTCATAAAATCACGGACAAAAGTAGTTTCATAAAGATCCTGATTAAACATAATCTTTCGGATATCGTCCAGCAACACAATCCCCAGCAAAGCATTATTCTGATCGATCACCGGAAAAATATTACGACTGGAACGGGATACTTTTTTTACCAAATCTCCTAAAGTTCCATCGACCGACACTGTTTTCAGATCGGTTTCGATCACTTTATTCAATTTCATCAAAGTAAGCACTGCTTTATCCTTATTATGAGTGATCAAATCTCCTTTCATTGCCAAACGGCGAGCATAAATAGAATAAGGTTCCATCCCTCTCCCTGTGAGATGGGACGTAATCGAAGTAATCATCAAAGGCACTAAAAGGCTATACCCCCCGGTAATTTCCGCAATCAAAAACATAGCCGTCAACGGAGAATTCATAACCCCCGACATAACCCCTGCCATTCCTGCCAATACAAAATAACTTACCGGGACAGACACAATCCCCGTCATATTAATAAGGGAAGCTATCAGAAATCCGGTAACCCCTCCGGTAAACAAGCTCGGAGCAAACACACCGCCTACACCACCGCTACCGTTCGTCAAAGCTGTTGCGACCACCTTGATAAACACCAGACCGACAACGTAAACCAAAACAATCCACGCATAATCTCGGAAATCGAAAAAATAAGTATTGTTCAGTAAAGTGTCGGCATTATCTGTCAATAACGCCTCTAACGAAGTATAACCCTCTCCGTATAACGGCGGGAAAATATAAATCAATAACCCTAACAAAGCACCACCGATCAAAATCCGTTTAAACTGATTCTTGATCCCGGTAATAAACTTCTCGATCCGGATATTAGTACGAATAAAATAAACGGAGATCAAACCGCAAAAAACACCTAACAAGATGTAATAAGGTACATTAGCCAGCGCAAAATGCTCATGAACGGCAAATTCCAGAACAACGCCTTCTCCCATCAAAAAATAAACAATCACATAGGAAGAAATAGCCGAAATCATCAAAGGCACTAAAGAAGCCATAGTCAGGTCGAGCATCAGCACCTCGAGCGTAAACACGATTCCGGCAATAGGAGCCTTAAAAATACCGGCAATGGCTCCCGCAGCCCCGCACCCGATCATCAGGGTCATCACCTTATAATTCATTCGGAAAAAGCGGGCGAGATTGGAACCGATAGAAGCTCCCGTTAAAACGATAGTGGCCTCCGTACCTACCGATCCACCGAAACCGATCGTAATGGTACTGGCGATCATGGACGAGTAATTGTTATGGGGCTTGATAATACTATTTTGGCGGGAAATAGCGTATAAAACCTTCGTCACCCCGTGGCTGATGTCCTCCCGTACAAAATAACGCACAAATAAAGAAGTCAGCCAGATACCGATAAACGGATAGATAAAAAACAACAAACTACCGCTATCAACCTGTAAACGCTCAGTAAAAAACTGATGAGTATAATGTACTGAATTTTTCAGAAACACTCCGGCCAATCCGGTTACAATTCCCACCAACAGACTAAGGATTAATATAAAAGTCCTTTCTTTGATGTGACGCACCCGCCAACTTAAAAATTCCCCGTACCGGTTACTCCACCACGACATTACTCTGGTATTATAATATATCTTTTAGTTCCCTAATTATTTTTTTCCAATATTTTTCAAAGCACCGTATTCCGGATAAAACTCCAGGAATAACCCGTCATTGGCTATAACATTGAGGGGAAATTTCTTAATCTCTCCCAACTGCGGAATAATCGCTTTCATCTGGAGTAACTCCTCATTGCCTTTCATCAACAACAAATCGGCAGTCGCAGGAACACGGTAATATATGGCTGCCTCCGAACTTTCACCGGACACAGGCTTTGAAGCAGGCACAATCACATTATCGACCTTCAGCACATAAGCCTGTGCCGTAACATTTTTAGCAGCGGAAATCCCCTTCTCCTCCGTGAAACGAAAAGCCACCACCGGCTCACCGCTCTTCTCCGGAACTACAGTAAAACTCCTCACTATTTTCCGGGTCTCTTTCTTTCCTAAAAACAAGGATAAATAATCACGCTCCATCCGGTCGAATTCTTTCAATATAATAGCAAGAGACTTGCCGTCGGGCACATTATTCTCTGCTCCCAGCAACTTCACCCGTTCGGAACGGATACGATAGATTTCACTGACAGCCTCTTTTACATTATCTTTTTCGGTCTTAGGGGCATAACGGATAATCGGGTCCCAAATCTTCTTCATCTCACCATCCACCTCTTGATAAGTATAATTGGTATCCAGTACCTCTTTTAAATTATTATAAGTGTTAAACTTAATAATATCGATCGCAGTAGCTTGTTTCTGCGCTTCACTTACATACTTGGCCTTTTCGAATTCGTTAAAAACACCGCTCTGCCCGGCAGCCACCCCTGCTAAAAAACCTTCCGCACTCAAATGCAACAGGATAGGTTGATAATCCCCGCTGGCTGAAACAGAATATACAGCCTTTTCGTCAGGAATCGCCTGAGGCTTTACTTCAATATTTTTAATATTCCATCTCTCCTGATATTCTGTAATCTCCGGCTTCTGTCCCAGTTCCTTCTCTGCATAATTCCGATAAGGCCCCGGAGTATATTCCGTACATTCCAAAGTCACTTTCACTTCATAGGCGACTTTAGGCAAACAATAATTTACATTCACCGGAGTAGTGAGATTCTCTCTCTTTTTCTGTGCGATGACAGTCAGTCCCACTAAAACCGTCAATCCGAATATCAAAACAACTTTCTTCATCATAATTTCGGTCAAATTATAAATTATACTTTATTTTCTAACTTTTTCCAGGCTTTTCCCATCCCTTCCGCAAGAATACCTGCACAAATCCCTCTCATTCCCCACTCTTTCGCAGCAATGTCCCCTGACAATCCATGAGCAAAAACCCCGACCAAAGCCACCTCCAACGGTGGTAAACCGTTGGCAGCCAATCCCAGCAATACTCCTGTCAGCACATCTCCCGCACCGCCCTTAGCCATTCCGGGATTACCGCTCATATTAAAACAAATGTCCCCTTCGGCAGAAGCAATAGCTGTATGCGCACCTTTCAAAATCACGCACACCTTATATTGACTTGCAAAAGTGCTCAATTTATTTAATCTCTCAAAATCATTTCGACATTTTCCTGTCAATCTCTCGAATTCTTTCACATGGGGCGTAAGGATACATCCTTCATGAAGCAAACTGAGTAACTCTCTATGTTCGGAAAGAATATTTAAAGCATCGGCATCGATAATAGTCGTCCCCTTCCAATCGGTCAGCAATTGTTTCACCCCCTCCACCATTTCAGGTCCTTTTCCGATAGCCGGCCCGATAGCCACCGCATCATACTTTTCTGTATGATGTATTCCTGAAAAACGACCATCCGACTGGTCGAGATCGATCAAAGCCTCCGGAACAGCAATATGGATAACATTCTTCTCTGCCACCGGCACATGGCAATACAACAGCCCCACCCCCGACCGGACAGCGGCTTTAGCCGCCAAAACAGCCGCTCCCATCATCCCATAACCGCCGGCCACCAGCAAACCACGGCCATTCGTACCCTTATGAGCAAATTTTTGTTGTCGGGGCAATCGGTCGGCAACATCCTCAAACTGTATATAATAGTAGGATGTCGGCTGATCTGCAATCACAGCCGGATGCAGGCCGATATCCAAAACACTCCACTCACCTACATAACGATCGTTCTCTGCCAGCATAAAAGCAAGCTTCGGAAACTGAAAAGTAAAAGTATAATCCGCCTCCACAATAACCGAAGGATCATTATCGGAATTATCTTCCCCCATAAGCCCGGAAGGAATATCGACCGCCACCACCTGCTGCCCCAAAGCATTCATTTTTCGAATAACCTCTGCAGCCAATCCGGTTATCTTCCGGTTCAATCCCGAACCAAAAATCGCATCGACCAAAATACATCCGTATTCGGGCTTGAAATCGCCGATATCGGAGACATCCGTCACTACTCCTCCACACTCCAGAAAACGCCGGTAATTCGTTTCGCAATCGATGCTCATCTTTCCTCCCGTCATCAACCGAAAAACCATTACCTTCCAACCCAGTGCTCTCAATAAACGGGCAATAGCAAAACCGTCTCCCCCATTATTTCCGCTCCCGGCAACAACAGCCACATCCCTATCGTTTGCGAATTTTTCTTGAAAATATTTTGTCCATGCCATCGAAGCCCGCTCCATCAAATCCAACGAACTGACAGGCTCATTTTCAATCGTATATTGATCTATTCCTGCAATTTCCGACGTTCTGAAAATTTTATTTAACTTTTTCATTCTTCAACACAATCGATTTAAAGACGAAAAATAAAGAAAATTTCTTACATTTGTTCCCATTCAGAATTAATAATCATTTAAAATAAATGCTACTATGTTAAATGGACATCCTAAAGGGCTGTTTGTGCTGGCAGCGACGAACACCGGAGAACGCTTCGGTTACTACACGATGCTGGCAATATTCACCCTTTATTTGCAGGCCCGTTACGGCTGGGATTCAGCTTTGACCGGACAAGTTTTTGGTGGCTTCCTTGCTGCCGTTTATTTTCTACCTGTATTGGGAGGTTTCTTAGCCGACAAATATCTCGGTTATGGAAAAACCATTACAATCGGTACAGTGATCATGTTCTTAGGGTACGCTCTGCTTGCATTCCCTTTCGGTAATGGACTCATTTCCATGTTCTTCGCTTTAGGGCTGATAGCTCTCGGAACAGGATTGTTCAAGGGGAATTTACAGGTACTTGTAGGTAATCTTTACGATAGCCCTAAATACAGTCCTAACCGTGACCTTGCTTTCAGTATCTTCTACATGTGTATCAATATCGGAGCATTCTTCGCCCCCAGCATGGCAGAAGCTATTTCCAACTATATTCTGAAAGGGGCAGGCATGTTCTATAACAGCCAAATCCCGGCTCTGGCCAATCAATTAATCAATGGTACTCTTCCGGAAGGCTCGGCAGGTTATACCCAGCTTGCCTCTCTCGCTACCGAACAAGGTGCAACCATTTCCGGAATGGAAAGCCTTACCCAATTTGCCCATACCTATATCGACACCCTTTGCCAATCTTATCAATATGGTTTCGGTGTTGCCTGTATCAGCTTAGTAGTTTCATTGGCAATTTTCGCAGGATTCCGCAAATTCTATAAATCTGCCGATGCGACAGAAAAAGAAAAAGCAGCAGGCAAAGGCGATAAGGATGCAATTATTATCGAACTGACTCCCAAACAGACCAAAGAACGTCTGATTGCTTTAGGCCTGGTATTCGCCGTGGTGATTTTCTTCTGGATGTCGTTCCACCAGAACGGACTTACGATGACTTTCTTTGCCCGTGATTACACAACAGCTCATACCTCCGGAATTTCCGGCTTACTTTTCTCTTTAGCAGGAACCGTTCCTTTCATATTTGTATTCTATGGAATTTTCCTATTAATTACAGGTACTAAAAAAACAAAACCTTTAGGAGGGGTAATGGCAGCTGCCTTTGCCATCCTGCTTTGGTTCGTTTATCAGAATAAATTTGCAGGCCAGGAAACAACCTACACTCCGCAAATGTTCCAACAATTCAATCCCTGGTTTATCATCCTGCTTACACCTGTATTTGTTGGCTTCTTTAGCTGGCTGAACAGCAAACACAAAGAACCGTCCGCTCCCCGTAAGATCGGTATCGGGATGATTATTGCCGCTCTTGGATTCCTGATCCTCTTTGCAGCTTCATTTGGTCTGCCTGCTCCTTCTGTGGTGGAAACCACTCCGCTGGCTACCGATCAAATGGTGTCTCCTTATTGGTTGATCAATACCTATCTGGTATTAACCTGTGCTGAACTTTTCCTTAGCCCCATGGGTATCTCCTTCGTATCTAAGGTAGCTCCCCCAAAATATAAAGGACTGATGCAGGGAGGCTGGTTCGCCGCTACTGCCATTGGAAATTATTTAGTGGGTATCATCGGAATATTCTGGAAAAAATATAGCCTTGTTACCACTTGGGGAATATTGATCTTTTGCTGTGCAATCTCTGCAATCTTTATATTCTCCATCATGGGACGTCTCGAAAGAGTTACGAAAGAATCTGAAGAGCAATTAAGAGCAGCAGAAGCAGCTCATAAAGAAAAACAAAAACAAGCTTAATTTTGTTTATATCTAACTTCACAGCCTGGAAAGATCTTCCAGGCTGTTTCTTTTTCCCTCTCTCTAATTCCCTTTATCTTCTATATTCCTTCATTTTTAAAAAACTTATATATTTTTCATTCCATATATTGCTGAAATTAAAAAAAACATTATTTTTGTGCCGTCAAAAAAAACGACGTACACTGTTCAATGGTGTAATGGCAGCACAACAGATTCTGGTCCTGTTAGTCAAGGTTCGAATCCTTGTTGAACAACAAAAAAATCCTGAAGAATACTTCAGGATTTTTTCTTTTTTCTTACCGACCAGCCAAAATGCCCGATAAACTGGCCTATATCAAAATATTCCCCATGAGCATATACCAACAAATTCGCTTTGTCTAATTCCAGTTTTCCCGTTTCCGGATTCAGATACTTATCGTCAGCCTGCACATTTACAACCTCGGCTATAAACATATCATGCGATCCCAAAGGAATAATCTCCTTTACCCGGCATTCGATACATATCGGCGACTCTTCTATAATTGGAGCATGCACAACAGCAGACATTCCCGGCGTAAGCTTCATTTTTTCGAACTTATTATAATCCTTCCCCGACCTCACTCCGCACCAATCGGTAGCAAACGCCATATCCTTTGTCGTAAGATTGATCACAAACTCCATATTCTTCTTAATAATACCGTAAGAATATCGTTCAGGACGAATTGAGATATAGCACATCGGAGGATTTGTACATATTGTGCCCGTCCAGGCCACCGTAAAAATATTATATTCTTCCGGCATGCCACCGCAACTGATCAATACGGCAGGCAAGGGATAAATCATCGTTCCGGGCTTCCAGTTATGCTTCATAAACTTCTCTCATTACATCATCCAATAACTACTAATTATCAACATCATACACCCGACTCACAGACCAAAAACATTCATAAAACAATATAAAAACAGATTAACAAAATATTATTTATTTTATTTCATTATTCAATAAATTGTCCTTACATTTAGCATGATTTTATAAGAAGAAAAAAAGAAGGAGACTACCGTTCGACTGGAGTGTTGTGTATGTTGTGTGTATGTATGTATTGGTATATTCCTATTACGACTATCCGGACGGATATCTGAGAGAAGATTGTCTAAACGGTAATCATCCTTCTTTTTTATCATTTCTGATATTGCAAATATATTAATTCTGATTTAATCCCAAATTATATAAAAAACACAATTTCTTATATATTTAATTCTTATTTCAAATTTCTTTTCAGCAATAAAGTTTCCCTCAATTCCGAAGGAGACATGCCAAACCATATTTTACAAAACTTATTTAAGTGAGCTGCTGAAGCAAAATCGAACTCCTCTGCCAGCTCCTTCAGATTCACCTCCTCCGTCATTAAACGGTGCTTGATATGCTCGGCTTTTTGTCTTTGCATCCATTGATACACCGTTTCTCCAAATACTTCCTTGAAACGACGCTGAAAAACTACTGGACTATATCCACTCTTATCCGCAAATTCTTTTATACTTCCTACATTCGTATAACTATCGAATACCATCTTCTTAAAATCGATATTCTTACCGACTAACGGATAAAAAAACATTGCAAGTTCTTCTGAAGTATAATAAGTACGCAACAAGATAAACAACTCCTTTTGCTTCTCTACCCACAAATATACTCCAGAAATTTTATCTTGCAAATAGATCATTGTTAAATCTAAAAATTTATCCAAAGGAGGACGAATTTCCAATTTATCAAACTCATATTTTAACAAAGAAGAAATAGGAACCAAATTTTGAAGAGTAATCTTATCGCAAGCATTGGCCAAATCATCAAACGTCAAAACGATCATACGCACAGGCTCCAATGCCTTAATCACACAATCTACCAAACGCCCCAAAAACACCATATTCCCCCCTTCAATAAGCTGTGGACGCGATCCAAAATAAATCACTTCTACCTTTCCCGAAAGGAAAAACAGAATATAATGGTTTTCTTTAAAATCTTTTCTCTCGAGCTCACTCCCTACCTCCAGTTCTATATAACAAAACCTTTTCTTTAAATCCGATTTATCTATATCTCCTGAGCTCATACCGCAACCTGAATTCATATATTGATTTGTCCACGCTTGCTCTTTACCTCCTCCATATATTGTGTAGGAGTTTTTCCAAGCCATTTTTTGCAAAACTTCGTAAAATGAGCAGGAGATGAAAATCCGAACTCATCGATCAAAGCCTTTAGATTCACATCGTCTTCTGTCAATCTGTAACAAAGTTTTTCTGCCTTTTGTTGCAACATCCACTGATAGATCGATCCGCCAAAAACTTCCTTAAACATCTTCTTAAACCCACCTGCCGTATATCCACATAAGTCGATAAGTTCAGGAACTCCCTTTGCCTTAAGTGAATTCAATAAAACCATTTTCTTAAAATCCGAATCTTTAATCACAACATACGGATATAAAAACGAGGCCAATTCACTCCGCGTATAATAAGCATCCAACAAGATAAACAACTCTTCACGCTTTTCCTCCAACAAATACCCACAAACCAATCCATTTTTCAGATAACACCTCAATAGTTCCAGAAAAGAATTTAAAGATTTTCGAATAGGCCATTTACTGAAACGATAATTGATTTTACTACAATCCTCTTCAAGATCACGGATCAACTTCGCACTAAAATCTTTAAAATAATCGGTCATAAACCAAATGAATTCTGCATTCAGTTCACACACAACCTCTTGTTTCGCCAGAGATGACAGAACGACCATTTCTCCTGCTTCAATATACACCTGTCTTTTCTCTTGTTCCAAAACAGAAAGCCTTCCCGAAAGCACAAACAACATACAAATATCGCTCGTACCCTGATATTCGAAGCGCTCCCCTGCCCCCAACACCTCCTGCTTAAAATAAACACGACATTCAGCCCTATAATTCAGACAGGACATTGGTTCCCTGCAACAAAACACATCTTCATATCCCATCTCTCATTTGCTTATATTATCAAGCTAAAATACAACTTTATTTCTAAAAATCATGTTTTTATTAAAAATATTGCTTTTCTTTTACAAACATACATTCCGATCTTCAATTTTCACTTATAACAATCAAGACACCAATGTATTAATTACATATTCCTCTCCTTTGTTAAAAATCTAAGAAAAAAATCTTACAAAAATTTGTCGAACAAATATTATGCCGTATATTTGCACCGCAAAACAGCAAACCTCGGTTCAGTAGCTCAGCTGGATAGAGCAACGGCCTTCTAAGCCGTAGGTCGTGGGTTCGAATCCCGCCTGAATCACACAGAAAATAATAAAAACCGTTGACCTTCAACGGTTTTTATTTTTATAGAAACTCAAATAGAAACGGCGATTGATTTATAACCTGTTTTTAGTCTCCAGAAACAAAACAATATCCACACTACCTCAACCTGTTATCAAACTTATTTTCACCTTCAAACTCTACCAAACTAAGTGTATGCCCGGGATTGACATATCCCCCACCGGCAATCACAAAATAACGGAAAGAATAAGGATTCTGCGGTAAAACCACATGAGAAACCGAAGACATAAAACATTGTCTCAAAACACCTGTCCACTTTATCAGGTTATCAGAAGCCGTAATAAAAAAGCTATTACTTTGTCCCGGTATCGGTTTAAATTCTCCCCTTATTGCAGTATGGCGTAATTTTGTAAATCCATAGGACCCCAAAGAAATGGGGCGTGTCTGGAAATAGGTAAGGATAGGCTCATCCTGCTCCTTTCGAATATCACATACCCTCTGTTTAGTTGAAACATCGGCTCCACCTTTAAAATCCGAAGAATTCAAAGATACATGAGGAGACGCAATACACGACAGTTTCCCATTATTTCCCTCACTCCCCGGCTGTGCAATAATTCTTACCGAATCATCTTCCAGTTGTACCTCATATCCCAAATTCAGGCTCTTTATCCAATCGCCAATCATGACCCCGATACTACTTATCGTTTCCGTTCCATCTGTTATGTGCGAAAACTCCCGGCCGTCCAAGCTGATTGAAAAAGTTTCACCAACACCTTCCGATGCCACAGGAAGCTCTCTTTCTTCTGCAACAAAGGGATAATATTGGGTATCCGGAAACATAGAATGTTCCAAAATCAAAGCAGTATAAGGCATTATAGTATAAACCTTACGCTCATCCACCACCATTTTAAAGTATCGTTCCGGCACATCAATCCGCTCGATAAGTAAATTCATCAAATCCATCGTTTCATCCACTTCAAAGGAAAACAATTCAGAACTTCCACCCGGCATTCCAATGCTTACCTTCAACACACCGGGATCAAACTTAAGTTTCGGCAAACTGACAGCACTGGTAAATTTCACTGTCTGTCCAGGGCTTACAGAACAATTAATCCATATCGAAGCTTTTGCCGAAACCGCTCCGGCCTCATAGCTCTGTAATCCCAAATAACGGTTAAAATCCGAAAATACTTCGGTAATCTTATGCCATGTATTTGTTTTCAGGCTGAATACATAGGAATAATTATAATCAGGATTCGATACTATTACTTCATTTTCTGTAATATCATATCCCATTACTGCATTCTGACTGTATTCAGAGAATGGAACCGCACTAAGGTAAGGCAATATGCTATATAAACCCGGTGTATTATTATAAGAAACATATTTCCGACTATTACGCACATTCATATCAATAGCTCCGTCTATAGGCTCCGAAAAATCAATAACTTCTTGTCCGGAAATCAATTTCAAACCTTTATCCGTTACAAATATCACTCCATATTTAGTCGGTAGAACATCACTACCTTTCACTGCCACCTCTGCTGAAATAGGAATTACATTACTATATAATACCTTCCCGTCACCAACCTGTAAGGCATATATTCCCTCCGTCGTAAATATATACAAGGGAAACTGTCCCACCTGGGAGGTTGAAATCTGTTCGGTATTCACAGCAAGGTTTATAATCTCTCCCGGCATCAGGTAAGAGTGCTCAGGGGGGAAGTTGTAAGGATTGGCGGCTTCGGAGACGATCAGGTTCATTGTGTCTCCGACTTGATTAATTATAGCAGGAAATTTAGGCTGGGATGTTCCGACATTCATTAGGACTTCGGTCTTTACCGGAAAACCAAAAGCAAAATTATAGGTAGCCGAAGGTTTTAATTTTACGGTAACAGGGGTAGAATCATGGTGACGGTCGTAAAAGTCGATCTGATAAGCCCGGGAATCCGGAAAAGTTAATACCTGAGGGAATTCCACAATGAAACTGGTTTTGGCGGTACACATACAATCATACCTCATCACCAACTTTTTCCCATTCACTTTCAAATACACAAAAGCGGTCATTTCGCGGAGCTCTCCCTCTTGATCGAAACTTTTCCTTACCTGCCATGAATAGCCTAACATTCGGCTCTCCACCAATTTTTGCAAGGTATTATACAGATGCAGGCGATTATTATACACAAACATATTCCCGGTAGTGTTGATCCACCCACTTGCATCAACAGGCATCGTTTCGTTTGTTGTGAGTGCTTCATTCTTTACCGTTATCATTTCAGAAGATTTCTCCATTGCATCTACGCTACCTACCCTGAAAAACAAAAGCTTCTCTACATCTTCCGGCTTTAGTTCTTTTTCCATTACCACTGCATGGTCTTTCGCTATGGCTTCTTCTTTTACACGTTCCGGGTAAATTTTATCCATATCATAGAAGGAATGGGCAGGAGTTGCGTAAACATTGACCTTTGTAATCATATCCCGGTATTCCTCCGGAAGATCGTTTACCACCTTTACCCGCAATTGATACAAATTCATATTACGGACACGGATGCGAGCAGTTATGTTTAAATCACTACTGTCGTATTGAGGCTCTGATTCGGCTCCAATCAATCCCGGAACATATTCACCAACCTTTACCAATATAGGGGTAGAGGGTTTGGTTTCTGTACCGTCAAACAACTGATAAGTAGTACAAAGGAATACATACCCTTCCATGTAATCGAGATACTTGGATTTTTCTTTGTTGATTAAGCCCCGGATCATTTCACGGGCGGCTTGCATTTCTTCGTATTTGTCGGTGTGGATGTCAAGGGGGATGAATTCGTTCTTGTCGGATATTATATTATCTACTAACAAAATCCCCAAGGCAGGAATATCCGGCAATTCAAAAATGGCAATATTATACGCCTCATCTTCGAACACTGCCTTTGTGATAAAATCATCACTTTTAATTAATAAGATGTTGTTAAGTTGGCTAAACTCAACCTTCCCTGAAACCTTACAGATTTCCTGATTTTTAGTAACAATCTTGTTACCCTCTCGCGAAGCAAACCAGAACACCTTACCGTCCTTTAGCCCGATAAAGTTCTCAAAAGTTCCATACTTATGGACATAAACCTTTTCATAGTCCACTCCTTCTATAATAGACTGTTTCTTTCCGACAGCCCGCCACGAACCGTCACGTAAACGCAGGTTAATGATTTCCTCACAAGTACCGTCGGAGTTGTTTTGAGGGGACGTGCTACGCACGATCCCCTTGAAATTTAATTGTGTCATATATGAACTATTTAAAATATTAATACACAACGAAAATAGTAAGGCTAATTTGAAAGATGTGGCAATGTTTGTCCAAAGTGGCTTGCTTAATAATTCATTTTGTATATTTTTGTGTCAAATAAAAACAACAATATGAAAAAAATACTTTCTTTTATTTTATTGCTATCGTTTTTTTCCTGCGATAAAGACGAACCTGACACCCTAAGTGCAAAATATTCAAAGCAAGAAATCTTTAACGCCGTTATTGGTACTTGGAAGTTTAGTCGTTTAGGATATGATCCGGAATTTAAAAAAATTGAGAATATTACATATGAAGAATGTGGAAGAAATAATTACACCATTTTCGAACAAGACAGTACTTTAACCTGCATTAGAGATTGTGGAGAGCTTGAATTAGTTGAAACAGGTTCTTTCTGTATTCAAATCGGTGACCCTACTTCTAAAGATAATCTTTGGATCGCGACCAAAGGAAGTGGAATTATTTTATACCCAAACATGCGATATGGTAATCCTATATTATACAATTATACTGATTCTACGCTAGTATTTTCGAATGTTAGTTACCATACTCCTCAAAGTGATATACCAAACATGTACTCGGAACTTAAGCGTGTAAAATAGTATCTTTCTAAAAGAATGAAACAATTAATAACTCTAATTCTGTTATTTTCTTTTTTCTCTTGCGAAAAAGATGATCCAACAACTTTAAGTACAAAGTATTCAAAACAAGAAATTTTTAATGCCGTTATCGGTACATGGAAGTTCAGTCGTTTAGGATATGATCCGGAATTTAAAAAGATTGAAAATGTCACTTATGAAGAATGTGGAAGAAATAATTACACCATTTTCGGCAAGGATAGCAGTTTAATTTGTATTAGAGATTGTGGAAGGGATGAGTTAATTGAAAAAGGAACTTTTTATGTTGAAATTGGAGGTAATACCCCAGAAGATAAAGATATTCATATTCGAACACAAATAGGAGGTATTATCTTAAAACCAAGTATCGCATATGCAGGTGCTATTTTATACCATTTCACAGACACAACTTTAATATTTACTATAAAAGAATTCCCTGGAGCAGGAGAAACAAAAATATTATATTCAGAACTTCAACGCGTTAAATAATATACATAATATAAAAATCAAGAGGGAAGCGTAAAAACATCCTCCTTGTTTAATTAATTATTGACAATCAAAATACCTAAACTCTCCCAATTGATTCAATAAAATAGCCTATTTTTCAAATCTTTTGTTAATAGCCCCCTCGTCTATGCCTTATTCTCAAAAGAATCCATTTCAGGCGATATAAGGACTTATTAAGATGTTTTAAAACTACTTTTCTTCATTTTTTGCGTAAAAATGTTATATTTGTAAACAAGTGACAGAATATTAGTTTAATTTATTAAAAATGAGAGGCGTATGACCAAAAGAGATGTGTTACAATTTGACAATTCCCAACTTTACAATTTATTCAACCAATTTTTTCCTCTGTTAGGGAAAATGGCAAAAGAAAGCCAAGATATAACACATTTCAAAAAAAGTCTATGCGCATGGATTACGGAAGCGGGAACAGAAACGACACCCCAAGAAGCCAAGGAACGGCTTTACCTTTTAATTGAAAACGACGGTGTCGAAGTGTCCGAATTGTCCACGGGTACAAATTTCGCTGTAAATACGATCCGTCTTTTCCGGGCTTTTCTTCGGAAAGAACTTTCGGAAGCAGTGTCTCCCGATCTTTTTATCGATTTATTTTATCAGTTTAAGATATTAACCGACCCGATGGGGCCTTGTCCGGATAAAAGTTTGCTGAAACGGCAAATGCTTCGCTGGCCCAGCGGATTAGATGAAGCGGTCAATGCAATCCGGGAAAAAAACAAAGAACGGATTATTATAGGATTGATACAAAAGATCGAGCGTAAAAAAGCGACGACTTCCAAGTATCTATTCCCGGAAGGGGCTACAGAGGAAGAGAAATATGCTCTTGTTTCCGAGTGGTGGAACAGTAGCCGCTTTCATTTAGCTATGGCGATAAAAAGTCCGACGGAATTAAATTTCTTTTTGGGGAATACGCTTTCAGAGGAAACGATGCAATTACTGGCGCAAGCCCGGAAAAAAGGGATGCCCTTTTTCATCACTCCCTATTACCTTTCGTTATTAAATACCGGAGCGGACGATTACGACGATGCAGCCATTCGTTCTTATATTCTTTATTCGCCGGAATTAATAGACACCTACGGTCAGATCGTAGCCTGGGAAAAGGAGGATATTGTTGTGTCAGGCCACCCCAACGCCGCCGGCTGGCTTTTACCGGAAGGACACAATATACATCGCCGTTATCCGGAAGTAGCTATTTTAATTCCCGATTCTATGGGACGTGCTTGCGGAGGCCTGTGTGCATCCTGCCAACGGATGTATGATTTCCAGAGCGAACGGTTGAATTTCGATTTCGAAGCCTTGAAACCCAAAGAAACCTGGGAGAAAAAATTACGTAACCTGATGCGCTATTTTGAAGAAGATTCCCAACTTCGGGATATATTGATTACCGGAGGAGACGCCTTCATGAGCCAAAACGCGACCTTGCGAAAAATTTTAGAGGCTGTTTATAAAATGGCCTTACGGAAACAGAAAGCCAATGCGGAACGCCCGGAAGGAAAAAAGTATGCCGAATTGCAACGGGTGCGCCTGGGTTCCCGCCTGCCTGCCTACCTGCCCATGCGTATCACCGACGAATTAGTGGCCATCCTTAAAGAATTCAAGGAAAAGGCTTCTGCGATCGGTATTCAGCAATTTATCATACAAACTCATTTCCAATCTCCTTTGGAGGTTACCCCCGAAGCCAAAAAGGCCATCGAGGCCATCATTGCCGCAGGCTGGGTTATTACCAACCAACTGGTTTATACGGTTGCAGCTTCCCGGCGCGGACATACGGCTAAACTACGCCAAATCCTAAATTCGGTAGGAGTTATTTGTTATTATACTTTTTCGGTGAAGGGATTCCGTGAAAATTATGCGGTTTTTACCCCCAATAGCCGTTCCCTGCAAGAGCAGTATGAAGAAAAGATATTCGGACAGGTGCCTGCGGACAAGTTAGCAGAACTCGACGAAATCATTTGCAATGAACGTCCTTTAGGTAAAAAATTAAGATCATTTCTCAAAGAAAACAATCTGCTTTTTGCCGCTACTGACCGGAATGTTTTGAACTTACCTGCAATCGGGAAAAGTATGACTTTCACCACCGTCGGTATGACTGCAGAGGGGAAACGAATATTAAAATTCGACCATGATGCAAGCCGCCGCCACAGTCCGATCATAGATCAAATGAAAGAGATTTATATCGTAGAAAATAAATCCATTGCGGCCTATCTCCGGCAATTGGAAACGATGGGTGAAAACGTTAAGGAGTACCAATCTATCTGGAACTATTCGTCAGGAGTTACCGAACCCCGCTTTAGCATTTATGAATATCCGGATTATCCGTTTGCAATCACATCTGAAATGACCAATTTGGAACTGAATAATCCGGCTTGCCGTTAAATCTCATTCTTTCTATACAAGCAAAGTCGATTGATTATTAAACAAAATCAATTAACTTTGCAAGCCGTATATAAAGCCGAATATATCTGCAAATAGCATGGAAAATACAACAAAGCCCTCGATCCGGGCACTGGTCCCTTTATTTATTTTTCTTGGCGTTTATCTGGTGACTTCTATCATCGTCAATGATTTTTATAAAGTGCCTATCACGGTGGCTTTTGTCATTTCTTCTGTAGCTGCCATTGCCATGACTCGCGGCCTTTCCCTGAACAAACGGGTTTCTCTTTTTTCCGGTGGTGCAGGCAACAAAAATATCCTGCTGATGATCTGGATTTTCATTTTAGCGGGAGCTTTTGCCCAATCCGCGAAAGCGATGGGAGCTATCGATGCGACGGTGAATCTGACCCTGCATATTCTTCCCGACAATCTTTTGCTGGCAGGTATGTTTTTAGCTGCTTGTTTTATCTCTTTATCGATCGGCACTTCGGTGGGGACGATCGTCGCCCTTACTCCGGTCGCCGTGGGAATTGCCGACAAAACAGCCGTAGCCATGCCTTTTATGGTTGCCATTGTAGTCGGAGGAGCGTTCTTCGGCGATAATCTGTCGTTTATTTCCGATACCACCATTGCAGCAACCAAAACGCAAGGCTGTAAAATGCAGGATAAGTTTAAAGTCAATAGTCTGATCGTTATGCCCGCTGCCGTACTCATGCTGATATATTATATATTTGCAGGCATACAAGTGCAGGCGCCTTCGCAAATCGGCTCCATCGAATGGGTAAAAGTCATTCCTTATCTGGTCGTTTTAGGAACGGCTTTAGCCGGAATAAATGTAATGTTGGTTCTTTTTTTAGGACTTGTCGTCACGGGAATCATCGGTATTTTAACGAGTGGATTCGATTTCTTCGGTTATTTCGCTGCAATGGGTACAGGTATAACCGACATGGGCGAATTAATTATTATCACGTTGTTAGCAGGCGGAATGCTCGAACTGATCCGGTATAACGGCGGAATGGATTATATCATTGAAAGGCTTACCCGGCATGTCAATTCAAAACGGGCCGGAGAACTCAGTATCGCCGGATTAGTGTGCCTGGCGAATCTCTGTACGGCCAACAATACGATAGCGATCATTACGACAGGACCTATTGCCAAGGACATAGCAACACGTTTCGGCATCGACCTGCGTAAATCCGCAAGTATTCTCGACACGTTCTCGTGTTTTGTACAGGGACTTATACCCTATGGGGCACAGATTCTGATTGCAGCGGGACTGGCTTCACTGTCTCCTTTGTCTATCATTCAATATTTATACTATCCGATGCTTTTAGGTTTCATCGCTTTATTGGCGATCTTGTTCCGTTATCCCCGGAAATATTCCTAACAAAGTCATTTTCAGACAGGCAATTATATGTAAATCAACACTTTAGATAAAATAGATAAAAACACTTTCCATTCTCTCCTAATCCCAACACCGTCTTTTGCCTTATAAACAAAGATTAAAAACAGCTTTTCGGATATTTATAACAGCCGGAATTTTCTAAATACAAATTGCATCATCCTTTTTAACAGAAGATGCGCTTTAAATAAAAATATCAGGTAATTCATTTTCCTTTCCCTACTCTCCTTCCACTCGGGCATCTCCCAAAGCTTTTACATATTCTGCCAAAGCCACCTTATATTGGTAATTTACAGAGACTACATTCGTATAAGCCTGTAACCAGCTCACCTGTGCAGACAGCACATCCAAAATCGGCAATCTACCTTCATTATAGCTAAAAGTGTTTAATATCAACGTATTTTTGGCAATATCCAATGAAGAGTACACAATATCCAATTTTTTAGCAATTTCGGTGACATTCGTCCACGCCTTATTCAGCTCCTGGTTTACCCGATCCCGTAATTTACTACGTTCCAGTTCTTTGATTTCCTCCTGCGTCTGGCTTACCCTTACATTCTGCCGGCGTTCCCCCCAATGAAATACCGGAATATTCAATTGTGCATAAGCGATTGTCGAAAAATTGGCAGATCCGTCGATATTGATTAAAGTCGTCCCGTACTTTTCTTTAATTCCCACTGCCAGTTGGGGCAAATATTTAGATTTTACCATTCCGGTTTGCAATTTAGCCAGTTGGATATTCATCAAAGCAGTCTGATAGTCCGCTCTTTTTTCAAGGGCTTTTTCCAAATCGAGTTGTTCCGGCAGTTGTATCTCCTGTTGAATGGAATCGCTTAACGCCACTTCAGCCGTAGCCTCCCCCCCCATCATGATATTCAGGGATTGCATAGCGGTTTTATAATTCATGGCATTGGTATTCTGTTGCAATTCAGCTTCTTTTAAACGATTTTGCACCATCAGTACATCGGTTTTACTGATAGCCCCCTCCTCAAATCGCTTGTTTACAATCCCGTACAGTTCACCGACAATATCCACAAATCGTTGCGATACCTGATAAAGGTCACGGTTCGCCACCACCGTCCAATAATTTACATCGGCGGCATAAATCAGGTTATCCACGGTGTACTCCACCCCCAATTGAGCAATGACATGCTGTAATTTCGCCGCATCGTATTGCTTACGGACAACACTGCCGGAATATATATTCTGTACCAATCCGGCCTCTACCCCGTAGTTGTCGTGTTTCAGGTCGGTGCCCGGAAAAAATTCCAATGACTCTATCTGATAGGAATAATTTCCGGTAACATCCAATTTCGGAAAAAATCCGGTTTTTATGCCTTTCAATGAATACAATGCCGATTTCACTGCTTCCTGCGAAGTCTTTATATCCTGGTTGTAATTCAATACTTTCATCCGGTATTCTGCCACCGATAACGGCTGTGCACTTGCCAGCCCCGCCCATAGGCTTACGAACAAAGTCAGGTATATATTTCTCATATTTTTTTATTTATTCCAATGTTTTCCAATTCTAACCGGTTTATTCTTCATTTCCCGGCTCCGGCATTTCGTCCGCCTTCACCTTAAATAACAAGCTGTAAGTCACAGGCAATACAAAAATTGTCAGCAAACTCGCCACCAGTAAGCCCCCCATGATACAAGCCGCCATACCGCCGAACATGGCATCGAACAACAAAGGCAGCATACCCAATATGGTCGTTCCCGAAGCCATAGCCACAGGTACGATTCTCGATTTAGTCGCCTGAATGATCGCTTCCAGCCGGGGTAATCCTTTGGCCTCCTCTATACCGATCTGATCCACCAAGACAATCGCATTCTTAATGTTCATCCCCACTAATCCCAACACACCCAGTATCGCAAAAAAATCAAGCATCTTTCCGGTAATCAGCAATCCGAACACCACTCCGATAAAAATCAGGGGCACCATCAGCAATATGATGGTCGGCTTCCGGTAGGTTTTAAACAGGAAGAGCAATACGATAAATATTAAGATGAAAGTCAATGGCATATTTTCTCCCAAAGCCTGATTGGATTCCACCTGGCTCTCGTCTTCCCCGAATATTTTTATCCGGTATCCCTGAGGTAAATCCATGTCTTTTACCGCCGTCCACACTTGCGAAAAAGCGGCCATAGCGTTCGCACCCCTCCGGGCATCGCATTGTGCCATCATCACCCTTTCCCGGTTATAGCGTTTAATTACATTGTAGTTATAATCAAAGGCAAAACTATCCACTACCTGCGATAAGGGCACAGCAAATCCCGAAGGTGAAAACACGGGTAAAGTCTTCATATTATCCAAACTCGATACATCCAAATTCTCCTCTTTCAATAAAATCGGCATAAACTGGTCTTTTTCCCGGTAATCCCCCAACGATAAGCCATTGGTTGCAATCTTTAAAGCATAAGCCACAGCTTGCCGGGTGATTCCCAGCCTTTGCCCGCGTTCCTGCGAAAAAGCAGGTTCCCACACCGGCACTTTATTCCCCCAGCTGCTACGGACATCGGTCACCATATCACAATCCCGCATGATGGTCATCGCCCGTTCGGTCAAAGTGGTCAGCGTATCGATATTTTCCCCGATAAAACCGATTTCTATATTGGCTTCTACGGCAGGCGATAGTTTAAACAAAGAGGAACGGATCAATATATTCGGATAATTCTCCCGGACATATTCATTCAAACGGTCTTCCACATCCGCCGTATATTTTTTATCCTTCACTTCCACCAGCAAATTGGCAAAGTTCGATTTCGGCCCGAACGAGGTACTTGCCAGATAATAACGCAGAGGGGACGAACCGTAAGTGGCCGAAACATTCACCACCTCTTCCTGTTGCGACAGGAATTTCTGTATCTCGTCCATATCCCGCTCGGTTTCCCGGATACTATAAGCTTCCGGCAGGAAACAATCGGCACGGAAATAAGGCTTGTCCATGCTCGGAAAGAAATTCTGGGGCATCAGCCCCATCACGACCAGCGACAACACAAACAATCCGACCATCACCAATAAGGTAATCACTTTGTAGCGGATCAGCGTGCAAAGAATCTTTCCGAACTTATTATACCATTTCGTATCATAGGGATCTTTCCCGGAAGTATCCCTCTGGTCTTTCAAAATAAAATTTCCAAACACAGTGGTCTGCGTCAAAGCCAATATCCAGCTTAATCCCAACGACACCGCCAGCACAATAAACAACGGCTTGATCATTTCGGCCACTGATGAGGGAGCCAGATACAGCGGCAGGAACGAAAAAATGGCAATTAAGGTCGCTCCCAACAAGCCCCATTGCGGAATAGTCGCCCCGTCGATCAATGCCTGACGCCGGCGTACCCCTCTTTTTATGGCAATCTGGGCATTATCGGTCACGACAATGGCATTATCCACCAGCATCCCCATAGCGATGATAAAAGCGGCCAAAGAAGTACGGTTCAATCCCACACCGATAAACAGCATAATCAGTAATGTACCGCCGATTGAAAAAATCAGCGAACTGCCGATCAATATCCCAGCACGTACCCCCATCACAAGCAGTATGATAAAAATCACAATCGCCACCGATTCCACCAAATTCAGGATAAACCCGTTGTTAGCTTCCCTGGCGATCTGATCTTCCGGATAAAGCGTCACCATCTCGATCCCCACAGGCATCCGTTCTTCGATTTCTCTTAATTTGATACGCACCTGTTCTCCCGCCTTTACCACATCATAATCGGGCGCAGTAGAAACTCCCACTCCGATAGCCCGTTTGCCGTTCACCCGGATCAGCGTGCCCGGCGGCTCGAGATATCCCTTTTCAATGACGGTAATATCCCCCAAACGCACCTGCTGCCCGGTCTCCGTCGGGATCAACTGGTTACGGATATCGTTCAGGTTCTTATATGTTCCTTCTGCCAGAATCTTCAACTGAATACTCCCGGCTCTCTTTTCTCCGGTGTTGATCAAAGAGTTCTGCGATTTAATCGTCTGTATCACCGTATTCAGGTTAATGCCGGAATTCGCTAGTTTCGACATGGAAATATACACATTCACCACCTCCACCTGTTCTCCGAACAGCGCTACTTTCTGCACGCCTTCGATCGTCACCAGATCGGTTTTGATTTTTTGTCCCCATTCTCGCAGATCGTGATAACTGAACCCTTCGTCTGCCGGCAATCCGAAATAAATTCCGAACACATCCCCAAAATCGTCCGATACGGTGATCGTCGATGCCCCCTGCGGCAATTGTGGTTGTATATTCAACGTTTTACGGCGCAACTCGTCCCACATCTGCGGCATCTCGTCCGGCGGCGTAGCCGGACTCAGCTCGATATTGATTTTCGACATGCCGTAATAAGATTCCGATTTAATCTTATGTACCCGCCGCATGGTCTGAATCTCTCTTTCGATCGGCTCGGTAATCAATTCTTCCACCTCCTGCGGGGAAGCTCCGGGATATTTAGTAATCAATACGGCTGTTTTAATGACAAACGGGGAATCCTCTTTCTTCCCCAGCGATTCGAATGAGAGCACCCCGCCAATCAGCATGATCGCCAAAAAGAAATAAATGACTTTCGGGTTATCCAGTGAATACTTTGCTATATTCATATCTTCAGATTTTCAATACCATATTAATTCAGGACTTTCACCTTTTGTCCTTCGGTGATATAAGACACTCCCGCCACCACAATCATATCATCGTCTTTCAATCCCGATTTAATCATCACACTATCGGTTCCCAGCAACTCTTCCGTTTCCACCCTTTGCCTTTTCACCGTGTTTGTCGCAGCCTCATAAAGCCATACGGAAACCTGATTGGTCTTCAAATCCTTAAACACAGCACTCAACGGAACGATATAATTATCGGCTACATCGTGTTCGATGCTCAACACCACCTTACACGAAAAACCCGGATAGATATTGTATATATCCCTCGAAAAACGGGGATCGGTGATTTTCAGCTTTACCGGAATACCGCTACCGTCCGGGGAAGCATCCACAAATTCTTTCACCACGGCAGTAAACCAGGTCCCTTTATAAGTATCGAACTCAACCCTCACATTCATCGGCACCCGGGTCAGCCTTACATCCGTTTCGGGCAATATAAAAGCCACCTCCAGCTTATCGGGATTCACCAACTTGATAATGGATTCTCCCGGCTGTACCTTCTGGTAGTTCTCAACATATTTTTCCTCTACAAACCCACTGAACGGAGCTTTCAGCTTCGTATCTCCCAGCGTGTTCTGTGAAGTTTCGTAAGCCGATTTCGCCTTAATGAAATTCGCTTCCGCTATTTCGTAATCCTGCTTAGAAATCGCCTGCATGGCCAGCAATTTTTTATTCCGCTCCATCTGCGATTTAGCGGTGATATAAGCGGCTTTATTCGCTTCATATTGCAAATTATAATCGAGCGGATCGACCACGGCAACCACAGTACCCTTTTCCACTTTCTGTCCGGCCTCCACATTCATGGCGATTAACGGCCCCGAAACTTTAAAAGCCAGCTTACTGTATTCTTCCGCCTGTACCACTCCGGTGTATATTTTCTTTACCGCTCCCAGGGATTCCACTTTTACCACCCGGACCGGACGAACTATATTCTGATAGCTTTCTTTTTTTCCATTACAGGATATTCCCCAAAAAGCAATCAGGACGATTACAAATAACTTCAATTTCATGAGAGTCTGTTTATTTATTTTTTAACACTATTTCAGTAATCAATGCTCCGGAATAAGAAATCACAGTCCAAAGAGAGTTTGCTAATGTTAAAAAATATTCGAACTACTATATATTGTTTTTCATAAAATGAAAAATATTTACCTACACTATTTTAATAAATTAATAACCAATATATTGAAAATAATTCACAGCTATTTATCCAGCCTTCCCCGAATTATATTTTCGATTGTTTCTCCCTTTTCTTTTTCACTATATTCTCCACCGGACTGCCTGACTATACGTAAATTTGTATGAAAATGTTTATACGATATTTATAAAAGCAAAAAGCTGAAAACAAAACGTCGAAGATTTGTTTTCAGCTTTTTATCATGTCGGGCTTTATCGGCCTATATCATTTCAATCGCCCGTTTTTCGATATTTTCTTCTCCTCACTCCTACGAAAGCCACTCCTCCGGTTACGACAAAAGCCAGCGGAACCAGCAAATTAATCATCTCCCATTTCGAACGTTCCGATTTCAAGCGGGTTTTATCCAGCATATAGAAAGCCAGATTCCGCCCACGCAACTGCATCCACCCATCATCGTCGCATAGCCAATTAATGCAGTTCAGCAGAAAATCACGATTACCGTACATCTGCCCGCTATACTCGTCATAACCCAACGGCACAGGGCGAACATTTTCCCCCACTCCGTAAACCTTATTCCGGATCATATCTCCATCCGAAATCACGATCGTACGGCTATATTCACTCTCTCCTTTAAACGGACGGTCTAACACATCTCCCATATTACGATATTGGAACAAAGAACGGAATTTTCCTTCCACCAACACGGCAATAGGCTTGTGCTTATGCCTGAACTTCTCCGCGGTCATTTTCTCCCCGGTAATCGCCAGCGACACCAGGCAAGGTGTTTTCGCCGTCGCCGTATATTGGGAAGAAGCCAGCAGGATTGTTTTCCTTAAACCGTCGTTCCCGCCGACAGTATCGATACTATTGGCATAATCCGCTCTTACCGGAGCAATTCCATTGGTCAGCGGATGCCGCCCGGCAGGCAACAACAAAGGAGAATAATACCATTTGGCCGGACGAAATTCCGGATTTCCCCCGTTATGGGCAGACATCACCGGAATCAACACGCCGTTACCGTCCAGAATCAACTCCGGGTTGATACGTACCCCGTAACGGAATAAAAGGTCTTCTATATTCAGCGGGCGATAAACAGCCATTGCAGTTCCCTGGGTTTCTAAAGCTTCCTGGTCTATATCCACTTCATCCACACACCACATCACCCGTCCTCCGTTCATCACATATTGGTCTATAATATATTTATCCTTTTCCGGAAAATCCCCGGTGGGGCGCGCCACAATCAAAGCATCGTAACGGGTAAGGTCGTCCGCCAGGCTATCGGGACTGACAAAATCCACCTGATAATAATGTAACAGCGTATTCGCCATGTCCATCACTTCTTCGTAAGGCAACTCGCCGTGCCCGGTAAGAAAGGCCACCGATTTTTTCCCCTCGCGGGTGATCAGCCGGATTGCTTTGGTTAATTCATACTCCAAAGCCTCTACGGAATTATTGATATTATCGTCGCCGCTTACGCCCGGCATATTTTGCAATAAATTAACGCTCACTTCCGTTTTATCGTCATACATCACCAAACCCGGATAGATGATCTGCTGCGACAAGGTCTCGTCATCACTCCTACGGTTTAGGTTCAAAGGCATAATTCCCCGTTCAGCCAGATATTTCACCAAAGCTTTTTTCTCCTCCTGATCGCGTATCTCCGCAGGATCTATCAGATTATAACGGAAATTATTTCCGGTCAGCCTCCTGAACTCTTCCAGCATACGGGTCGTTGCATACTGCAATTTTTGGATTCCGGGAGGCAAATTACCCGCCAGAAAAATGTCTATTTCCATTCTCCTGTCCATGCTTTTCAGCAAATGTTTCGTATTGTCCGAAAGCGTATAGCGTTTATCATTCGTGATATCCGCCCGGACATAAGAAAATGAAGCAGCCATGTTCACCACCACCAACACAGGCAGAATTCCCCACCAGCGCACACGGGTTCCGTGAAAACGGCGTACGGTAAGCCAAAGGAAAAACAATACCACCGACAGGAAATAAACCACATCGCTTAAATCGATCACTCCGCGCGACATCGGCTCATAATGGTAATCGAAACCCAGGTAAAGCAATTCGTTTTGAATACCCGACAGCCAAGAAAGGCCGCTCAGAAAATCGAGCCCGGTGTATAGCAGGAAAGAAAGCACCAGTCCATAAAGAAAAGCCACAATCTGGTTATCGGTCACGGCGGAAGCCCAAACGCAAGCCGCAACATAGATAGCCGACAGGAAAAACAATCCGATATACGAGCCGACGATTCCTCCCGTATCTATATGCCCGGCAGTCATCGACAAAAACCAAAGGCTTACCGGATAAATGATCGTAGGCAAGATAGACAATAACACCAGCAACAAGCCTGCCAGGTATTTCGCGCTCACGATCCGGAGTACCGACACCGGACGCGTCAGGAGCAGCTCCAGCGTTCCGGAGCGCCGTTCTTCCGCAAACAAACGCATGCACAATACCGGGACTAAAAAAAGGTACAATACCGGAGCTAAAGCAAAAAAGGGCTGCAAATCGGCCATGCCGCTGTCGAAAATATTATACGTTCCCGGCACAACCCATAAAAATAAGCCGTTAGCCACCAAAAAAAACGACAAGATAACATACCCCGACAACGAAGTAAAAAAACTTTTTAATTCTTTCCTGATCAATTCACCCATACCCCGAATTTACACACACATTCTGTCCCGGCGGACCTTCTTTATCCTTTCAGCATACCGCTACTGCGCAATTTGATTTTAGTCAATACTTTTTTAGTATAAAGCGGAAATTCACTTTTCATCATCCAATCATAGTAGCCCTGCTGCTCTTTCAATACTTTTTCCACCGGAACTCCTTTATATTTTCCAAAATTAAAAATCTCCACATCTTTATCATCGTAAATGATAAAACCCACAAAATCGACATTCCGGTTTTGTGTTGTAAATTTACTCAGAAAATCGATATTATTTTCCAGTTTATCTCCATAACGGTCTAATTGTGCTTTCAGCACCTCGTAAGTAGCCAGCGTATCGGCAGCGGCCGTGTGGGCATCTTCCAGCGACTTATCGCAGTAAAAACGGTAAGCGGCCGATAATGTCCGCTGTTCCATTTTGTGGAAAATAGTCTGTACATCCACAAATTTCCGGTGGCTCATATCGAAATCTATTTCCGCCCGCAAGAACTCCTCTGCCAGCAAAGGGATATCGAACCGGTTGGAATTATATCCTCCCAAATCGCATCCTTCTATGTATTTCGCCAATTCCTTGCCGATAGCCTTAAAGGTCGGGGCATCTTTCACATCTTCATCATAAATCCCATGTATTCTGGACGATTCTTCGGGAATATGTATTTCAGGGTTTACCCGCATCGTTCTCTGTTCTTCTTTGCCGTTCGGGAATACTTTCAGTACAGAGATTTCCACGATACGGTCTTTGGCTACGTTGATTCCGGTAGTTTCCAAATCGAAAAAAACGATCGGATTGGCTAAATTTAAATTCATAACAGTTATTTAGATAAAAACGAACTCTTTCTTTTAATCACAAAAGAGCCGTCCGGCCTCCGAACGACTCCCTTATATGTTCAGGTGATCCCCAAAGCTTACACCATCATCGGCATGAGCAGCATCAGCAGGTCTTCATCCCCATCCTCGTTTTCGAAAGGCAGGAACAAACCGGGACGTGTAGGATCTGAAAGTTCCAGCACCACATTCTCAGCCGCAATATTCGACAGGATTTCCAGTACGAACGGAGATTTGAAACCGATAGCGATGCTATCGCCTTCATACTGGCAGGTCAATGTTTCATGTCCCGACATCGAATAATCCACATCCTGAGCCGAAATCGCGATCTGACCGTTGCTGACATCGAATTTCACCAGGTTACTTGCCTGATTCGCCATCACAGACACCCGGCGTAAAGAATTATACAACTCTTTTTTCTCGATAATGATCTTTTTCGGATTGTTCTGCGGAATCACCGAATTGTAATTCGGGAAACGCCCTTCCACCAATGTAGAAGTCATTTTATAATTCCCGAATACGAAACAAGCCATTTTATCGTTGAACGATATTTTCAATTCGGAATCGTCTTTCGGCAAAATATTTTTCAGCATCAATGCCGGTTTTTTCGGCAGGATCAAAGAATATTGCCCGTTTTCGCTCTTTGCGTCGAATCTCTTGTAACGCACCAGCTTATGGGCATCCGAAGCCACAAAGGTAAAGTTCTCTTCGTTCATCTCCACCAAAATACAGTTCATCACCGGACGCAGATCGTCATTTGCCGTTGCAAAAATCGTCTTCACGATCCCTTCCAGAATCAGCCCGCATTTAGAATTGAATTCGGTATTGTTTTCATCGATAGCCTGCTGTAACGGATAATCTTCGGCACTTTCGCCCGGAACGGAAAATTCTCCCTTTTCAGAAATAATCTTTACCTCATTCGTATCGGTATTGATTTCAAAAGTCAGGGGTTGTTCCGGAAATTCCTTCAATATATCCAGCAATATCTTGGCAGGGATTGTGATCTTTCCTTCTTCTTCCAGGCTTTCCAATTCGATCTTAGCCTCCATCGTCGTCTCCTTGTCGGATGCCGTTGCATATAAAATGCCGTCAGCCGCAATCAACAATATATTATCCAGGATAGGCTGTACCGGTTTTCCACCGATCACTTTACTCACTGCTTGCAAACGGGTGAGCATCGTATTGCTTGATACAACAAACTTCATAGATTCAGTATTTTATTATTAATTATTTATCCCATAAACTGAACGACTAAAATAATGTTTTTTTCGCGTCCGGTAAAATTTTTTGCCGAAATTTTGACACCAAAAATTCCAATATCCCACTCCCTCATTTGTTTCCGTTCATTATCAATCCGTTCAATTTTGAGAAACGTCCTCCCCTTCCTCAGGCTCATTTGTTTGCGAGCGTAATTTTTTTTTCTTCAAGCGCCCGCTCTTACGCAAAGCCTGATCAAGAATCCACTGTATCTGTCCGTTCGTGCTTCTGAACTCATCGGCAGCCCATTTTTCAATAGCTTCCATGACCTCAGGATCGATCCGAAGGATAAAACTTTTATTTTTGGATTCTTTATTCGCCATAATAATATCTCTTTTATTGATGCAAAGTTCCCGTATTCACCACCGGCTGTGCCGCTTCGTCAGCACACAACACCACCAGCAAATTGCTGACCATCGCCGCTTTCTTATCCTCATCCAGTTCAACGATTTCTTCCTCGCTTAGTTTCTTCAAAGCCATTTGAACCATGCTTACAGCCCCCTCGACAATTTTCTCTCTGGCCGAGATAATCGCGTCCGCCTGCTGGCGGCGCAACATCACTCCGGCAATTTCCGAAGCATAAGCCAGATAATTGATCCGCGCCTCTACGATTTCGATCCCGGCAATGTCAAGCCGTTCGGACAATTCATGTTCCAGATGTTCGTTCACTTCGTTCCCTCCGGAACGTAAAGTGATCGAATCTCTATTCTCGTGGTCGTCATAATTATAAAGGCTCGCCACCCTGCGCAAAGCAGAATCGCTCTGTACCATGACAAAACGGTCATGAGCCGTTGCAATGTCGAAGCTGGCTTTATAGGTATCTTTGATTTTCCACACCAGCACTAACCCGATCATAATCGGATTACCCGCCTTATCGTTCACCTTGATCGGCTCCACGTCCATATTGCAGGCACGTAAGGTAATCGGCACTTTATTAAAAAACGGATTCACCCAAAAGAAACCGTTATCTTTCACCGTCCCTTTATATTTACCGAAAAAGATCATCACCCGGGCATTATTCGGCTCGATCTGCATAAATCCCTTAAGCATAAATAAAACCACACCGACCAAAAGTACCCCGACAGGCACACACCATATTCCGGAGGTTTTTGCCTGCAAAAATAAATAAAATGCCACACAGACCAACACCACCATCATTCCGATAACAACAAAACCGGATATTAAAGTCCCATCGAATTTTTTTTCTTTTGTTTCCATAGCGTTTAGATTTTAGTAATATCATTTTGATATCACAAATATATCTATTTAAATTGCTATTCCAAATAAAAAACAAAAAAATCCCGGAAAATTTGCCTGCCTTTTTACGGTCGATTCAAATCTTCCGGGAATTTTTCAGGATTTCCGGTTCTTTCTTTTTTATTTATTTTTTCTACATCCGGTCTGTTTCTTTTATCTAACCAGCACCACCGTGCCGCGCCCCACTTCCTTACCGTCTGCGAAGGCAACCCACACATACACGCCCGACTGGCAATCCATGCCTTTGAACGTACCGTTCCACCCTCCGTTAAATCCGATTTCATCGGTCTTAAACACCAATTCTCCCCAACGGTCGTATATATACATTTCAAACCGGCCGACAAAATTTACTTCTTTCAGGTAGAAGCGGGAGTTTTCCGAACGGCTCTTCGGCAAAAAAGCATCCGGAGCGGCAATGTGTCTTTTCCGAACGGTAAGGAAAGCGGAAGCGGAAGCCGTACAACCGATATTATCTTTCACTTCCACCCGATAGGTTCCCTCTTTTTCCGCTACCAGCACTTCTCCCGCACTACCGTCCTGCCAGCGGATCCGATAAGGTTCGAATTCCGGCACCAGATCGACCTTAAATTCCATAGACTGACCTTCAAAGATCAGCGTGTCGGGTAAAAATATTTCAGGCAGCGAATGTATGCCGAAAACAGTCCCGCCCGTACAGCCAAACCGATCGGTTACACTCAGCGAATAGCTTCCGGATTCCCGTATAACCCGCCTGCTTTCTTTATACCCGTCTCCCCAGCGATATGACGGATACGGACTGCAATCCACCACGATCGAATCCCCTTCACAAACCGATACACTCGCCAACCGGGGCTCACCGATTACCGTTGCGGTCAGGGTATCGCTCCCCCGGCAACCATAAAAGTCGAACACGGTGGCTATATACAAATTTTCCCCTTCCCGTTTATCCAAAACTTCGGCGGAATTCTCTGTCAGGGCATGCAATTTATCGGCCGGACTCCACACGATACGGTCAAAATGCTCTGTATCATAATTCGCTTTCAGGATCAAATCCTGGCAAATTCCGATCACCGTATCCCGTCCCAATTCCACCCCGGGAGAAGGCAACAGGGATACCGTCGCACTGTCTGTAGCTTTACATCCATACGAATCCGTCAATTCCACCCTGAAAACAACATCCCGATCCAGAAATCCCCTGGCCGTATATACAGGGTGCAATACATCGGTCACATCCAACGGCTCGTCCCCCGTCCACATAATTCCTCCTGCCGAGTGTGCGGCGATCCCCAGCTCTACCGGACGGCACCAACCCGAAACCACCCGGTCGTCCGCCACCTTCACAAAAGGATCGGGAGCAATCCGGATCGTATCTCTGGCTAACGAAGCGCAGCGTTCCGCATAATGATATTCCACCGGATAAACCTTGGTTTTATCTGTAAACCGGATCACATCTACAAGCTTTCCTTCCAGCAGATAATATCCGCCCGCCGGATATCCCTGATCCAGTATCAAAGAATCCGCACAATATCCTACGGTATCCGGCAACGAAAGACCGACTTCCGGCAATGGATAATATTCGACGGTTCCCTCCATCCGCCGGGAACATCCGGTTTCAGACGATAATACACTCACCATCAAACGCCCTTCTCCTTCCCCGCTCCATCCGGCCTGTACTCCCGCCGCATCCATCTGTCCGCGAATCATTCCTCCGGTAATCTCCCACCGATAAAGCAACTTTCGATCGGTCGTCACAACCCGATATTCCTGTTCCAGGTCATTCCGGCAAATTCCGAACTCTCCCGCCAATTCAGCCCGGGGCAACGGTAAAACATTCAGATAAATAAAACAACTATCGTCTCCGCCCCTTCCGCTGACAACGCATTTATACGTCCCGGCATTCGCTGCTGTCACTTCTTTCAGCTCCAGCTCTCTCACCATAGGCACAGACAACAATTCTCCGTCATGATACCATTTATATATCAATCCCACAGCCCCCAAAGCCTCTACCCGGAACACGGTATCGCTCCCGGCACATATTTCAACATCCTGTTCCTTTGGGGTTATGATCGTAGTCTTCCTCCACACTTTCAATTCTGTTTCCCTCGCTACACTACTACAAATATTTCCTACACTCACCCGGTAAACTCCCCCGTCCTCGTATTTCACCGGGTCGAACAGCAGCGAAGTCACTCCTTTCTCATAAGGTTCCCCATTCTTCTGCCACACATACCCGACCCTTTCTCCGGTAGCCGCCACATCGATCCGGTGAACGGCCCCTTCCGTCACAAAAGCATCCGCAGTCAATCCGGTGATTTCCGGCAATTCGACAACATGTACCGTCCACTCCATAATCACCTCTCCGCAGTCGCCCAAAACCCGGCAGGCATACACTCCGGCATCTTCCGGTTTCAATTCTTCTATCCGCAACAAAGGCCCGTTTCCCGGTAAAAGCTGTCCGTCGTGCCTCCATTCATAAGTGAAATTCTCGTCACCGTAGCAAGTCGGTGGTATCAAATCGCCGACATAAGTATAAGTGCTTCCCTCGCACAACGTGTCGGGGCTCGTCGTTTCCCGCAACGGCTTATACTTACCGATCTTTATTTCCATTGTAACGGAATCCGCCCCACAATCCCCTTTCACCGCAACCTTATAATGTAAAGTGTCTATCGTCCCGACATCCTCGATCTTCAATGTTTCATGCTCTCCCGCAACAGGCATTCCCTCTCTGCTCCATTCATACCGGTTATTTTCGCCCACAGCTCTCACCACAAGCCGCACGGAATCGTGTTCCGACACAAAACGGTCGGGAGAATGGCTATCGATATGGGTTTTCTCCTTTAGCTGCAACTCATAGGTAATTTCTTGCGTTCCGCAGGCCGAAGAAACCCGGCATGTATAAAATCCGGCATCAGGGATAATCGCTTCATCGATATGATAACTATTTTCCCGGAATCCTATTTCTTCATTTCCCTTTGTCCAGATATATTGCAACCGGTCTCCCGTAGCCGTCACCCCGAAATCCACAGGCTCTCCCGGACACACCCGCAATAAGGCATCCCGGCTATCGACCTCTAAATTACGATACAACCCGACATGTACCTGCATCTCCCGGTTACTGCAATTTCCTTTTACAACACAAACATACGTCCCCGTATCCCGGGCCGAAACGGAAGGCAAAATCAGTTGCCGGGTTTCCGCCACCTTACTCCCCTTAAATTGCCATTCATAGGTAGCGGGGCTGTCGTGAGTGACGCTCAACATCACCTGCACACCCTCGCAAACCGTTGTATCCCCAGAGATATGCACCTGTTTCAATTCATCGAGCAAAGACACCCTCATCCCTGCCCGCTGTTTCACACCGCAAATATCTTCTACGGACAATTCGTATATTCCCGTATTCGCCTGTGCCACCACAGGGATGTCCGCCGTTTCTCCTCCAAAAGTGTAACCGTTGGGACCACGCCATTTATAAATTAAACCGGTTCCGGCAATCTGTGGAACGAGCCGCACCGGTTGTCCTTCACAAACCGCCGTATCCAAAGGCATTTTTAAAACTCCGGGTTCCGGATACAAGGCCAAATGCACCGTTCCGCCCAGATCGGTCACACAACGGCTTTTGATATGATATTCATAAACTCCGGTATCCGCCGGAGCCATATATGCAAGCTGCAATTCACTCCCCTGCGCCTGCCGTCCCGAAGGCAATATCCACGTACAAACCGCCGCCGGAACATTCGTCTTCGCCAGCAAAACCACTTGTTCTCCCCGGCAAACCGTATCGTCGGCAGAAACTTCCAACAATGTCAAATGCTTTTCAACATCTACCTGAAAAACAGCTTCTTCCTTTCCACACACACTCTCCACCCGGCATACATAAGTCCCGGGATCGGTTTCGCCATTCACTCCCGCATTCCGATAATACGAGATATATCCTCTGCTGTTTTCCCTCCAGTTACCCTCTCCGCCCTGCCAATAAAAAACGGCATCGTCCACATTCACCTCCACACTTAATTCCGCCTCATTTCCTTCACACAAAGCCAAACTGCCCGCACTGGCCTGCATAATTTTCAATGGCTTGCGTACCAGCATAACCACCTCTTTAACGGTTGTTCCGCAATCATTGATCACCCGGCAGGCGTAATGTCCCGCCAAATCTTGCGTAACGTTCGGCAATACCAGCTCCGTATCCGCCCCCAACTGCACGGTATGCCCGTCCTTCTGCCATTCGTATAACTCACCTCCATTTGCCCGCACATTCAAACGGACAGCACTGCCCGCACATACATACAAAGTATCGTTCCGGCGGTCATAGCCTCCCTCGCAATCTATGTATTCGATAACAGGCTCCTCTTCGGCCACAACCTCCATTCTTACCGATACTTCTCCACATTCATTTTTTATATGCCAGGTGTACACTCCTGCCGGAGTTCCGGCAGGGAAAGGCATCACATCCCCGGTGGAATAAACCGTTCCATTATATTTCACCCGGTATTCCGTAGCGGTTTCCCTTCCACACTCCGGCAACCGGGCTTTAACCCGAAAGGTATAATCTTCCCCCCGGCACACTCTTACCGTGGTATCTTGAGTCACCTGCGAAAATTCCCTTACATGCACATTTAAAACAATCCGGTCTGTACCGCAATCGCCATGCACTTCGCAAGTAAATTGCAAATCGCTCTCCGTTCCGTTTCCCACAGAAGGTAAACTCAAATAATTACTGTTTCCTCCCACTACCCGGCCATTCTGTTCCCAGACATAAACATTGTTCTCTCCGGTGGCACTGACGTATAAGACCAATTTATCGGTCAGCCCGATATACTTATGGTCGGGAGAATGATCTATGATCCTGGTCTGCTCTTTTAACTCCACCCGATAAGTCAGGGTAGTATCGCCACAGGCCGTTTGCAAACGGCATTCGTATGTCCCGCCATCGTTAGCTGTAATTCCCGTCAGAACAAACTCGCTTCCCGTGTTTCCGGTCGGCATCCCGTTCTTTTTCCAGCTATAAGTCAGCCCTGCACCGGTAGCATCCGCCCGCAACCTTACCTCTTCGCCCGCACATTTCCGGAAAGCCGATTCCGAGGGATTCACCTTCAATCCGGGCAACATACCCACCTGCACCTCCTTTTTCACTCCGGGGCACATCCCGGAAACATCACAGCTATAACTACCCTCTGTATCAATACCCAGCGAATGGATCACGAGCCGGGGACCGTATTGTTTAGCACCTGCCGGAGTCGTCCATTCATAACGCAAGCCGCTTTCTCCTCCGGTCACTTCCAACGCTACCGTTTCCCCCGGACAATACTTTCCGTCGTCCGTCACGCTCAAATCATCGTATTCATGCCGTAAAGAAACCCTTACTCTTTGCTGCCCGGAAAGATTTCCACACCCATCTGTTACCGTCACGACATAAACACCGGTGTCCGCCGCACTTACATTCGAAATCATATATTCTGCGGCATGCCCCACAACCTGCACCCTGCCATCCGGATATTGTCTGCTCCATGAATATTTCAATCCCTCTCCTTTGGCCGCAACCCATAATCTGGCAGTCCCTCCGGGACAAACGGCCGTATCATGGCTCACTCCCACCTGCGACAAAGCCGGAAACACATTCACCGTCACCCCTCCTTTAAGCTGGCGGCCACATTTTTCCAGCACATACCGGTAAACCTTTGTTTCACGTCCTCCCTTTACATTCAGGTATTTCCCCGGACTTACCGTATTATCGGGCAATATCCAGCTAACATCCGTTCCCGCTTCCACGGCTTCCACCCACAAATGCACAGGCTCGTCCATACAAACAACCGTATCATTGGCCACAGCCCGTAAACGGGGCGTATCTCCCACTTTCAGGACAGAATACACCGTATCTTTTCCGCAAGTCCCGGTCACGATACAACGATACTTTCCGGCATCGCTCAGTCCGGCACTGGGCTTACGATATATCGATTCGTCGGCCGTAACGGGCAACCAGCCGTCTCCGGCCTTCAGCCAATCTAAAGCCGGAGCACGCCACGAATACTTCAATCCGTCCCCGGTGATCCGGTCGGCACTCAGCCGGGCTTCTTCATTCAGGCAAACAGCAACGGTATCTATTTTCAATCCTGTGTTACGTAACTTTTCCGTCACCCTCAATTCAAAATCCACACTTTTATCACCGCAAACCCCGGTCACCGTACAAGAATACATTCCGGCATCCCGCTCCCGGTCGGCGAAAGTGATCTGTATTGAACTTCCGGTACTCAGCGTCACCCCGTCACGCTTTCTCACCCATTTATAACCGGTAATCCCGCTCCCGATAGCATTCGCATCTATCTTCAAATCCGCCTCTTCACACACTTTCAGATCGGACAGTTTAGCCAGATCGACCTGAGGCAATATCTTCACTTTCACTTCCCCCACTCCTAAAACCACAGGAGCAAAAGAAATATCGTCGAGGGCAAAATCGTTACCGCTCGTCGCCTTCACCTTATTGATCAAAGCAATCGTCGCCTGATCGTTATCCGCTGTCCATATCTTATACAACTGTTCCCATCTTCCTCCGGCAGCAGGACTATAACTATCATATATTCCCCCTAACCCTTTATCGTTAATGGTAAAATCGAGCATCGGCGGGTTAGCGCCTCCTACATTGGCGGCCCAGACTGAAAAAGCATATTGCTTACCGGGAATCACATGCTGAATATTCGTTTTCCATACAATCTTCTTGCGGTCATTGGAATCATCCCCGTTCACCACCAACAGATAGCCTGTACCGTCCCTTTTCGTATGATCGATGATATTTACAAAATACATGTGATTTTTCCGGGTATTCTGTACTATTTTACAGGTTCCCTCCGGATGCATGGAAGTAGAAGAATTATCCTTGACGTATCTATAACCGGATTCAAAGGAATGGCATTTCCACACTTCATTCCACCAGGATCCCGATGCATAGCAATCACTCTCTCCCAGCTCGAAATCCCCGTTCTTTATCCGCTCATCGTGCCGGAGGATGTATTTTACATTCAATTGATAAGTCATCGTAGCTTTAGGTTTAACCACGACATTCCGGGTCGTCCCTACCACCGTCCCCGATTCTTTTTCCTTCCATTCGTACGCCAGAACATCCCTGTCGTCGATCTCGTCGGCACATTTCAAAGTCACGACCTCGTCGATACATGCCTCCAGGGTATCCACCCCCATTGAAATAACCTCTTTAATCTCCTCCGGCCCTCCATCGGCAGGCAAAAGTGCATTTTCTGCATAAACATCCGCCCGGACCGACAAGCACACACAGGCAATCAATATCCCCCCTACAATGGAAAACAATTTCAACACACGCATAAAACTTTGTTTTGTAACCTAATAGCACAACTGCACAAAAAAAATAAAGTGTATTGAAGAGACCTTCAATACACTTTACAAGTGTACAATGTTTTTTTCACATAAAAAACAAATTATGACATTATTTCTTCGACTTCCTCCACCGTGATCGGAGTACGTTTATCGCCCAGAAAACGCGAACCTCCGGCCGTTATCAAAATATCGTCTTCTAAACGGATTCCCCCGAAATCCTTAAAGCTTTCGATCTTATCGTACACCAGGAAATCTTTATGCATTCCCTGCTGCTTCCATTGGTCGATCAAAGCCGGAATAAAATAACAACCCGGCTCGTCGGTAATGACGAAACCTTCCTGCAAACGGCGTCCCATACGCAAAGAAGAGGTTCCGAACTGCTGAATCGGACGGACTTCGTCGTCATATCCCACATATATCTGTCCTAAATCTTCCATATCGTGCACATCCAGTCCCATCATGTGTCCCAAACCATGAGGCATAAACAAGGCATGCGCACCGGCAGCCACGGCTTCGTTTACATCCCCTTTCATCAACCCCAGGTCTTTCAGCCCTTGCGCCAGCACTTTACACACTTCAAGGTGCACATATTGATAAGTCACGCCCGGACGCGCCAGCCGGATCGCTTCATTGTTACATGCCAGCACAATGTTGTAAACATCCTTCTGGCGGGAAGTGAATTTTCCGCCGACAGGCACGGTACGGGTAAAATCCGAACAATAATTCATCACGGTTTCCGCTCCGGCATCCGTCAGCATCATCCGTCCCTGCTGCAAAATCTGGCTATGGTCGTGATTATGCAAAGTTTCCCCGTTTTGCGACATAATCACCGGGAACGACACCATGCTGCCGTAAGAAGCCGCAATCCCTTCGATCAGCCCGGCGATATATTGCTCTTTCACTCCCGGCTTACAATGCCGCATGGCTGCCGTATGCATCTCGTAACCGATGTTACAGGCTTTTGTTATTTCCTCTATCTCGCAAGGCTCTTTCACCGAACGCAGGGATACCACCGCCTTGATCAGTTCCAGCGAAGCATAGGTTTTAATCAGGGAATGATGAATTCCCAGCAAGTCTTCCAGCAATACCATATTCCGGAAACGGTAAGGAGGCAAAAAATGAATACGGCGTCCTTTCGAAATCGCTTCTTTCAGGCAAACCGCAAGCTCCGGGAAAGGAAACGTGGTTTCCACCCCTACCCGGGCAGCCAGATCTTTCACCAAAGGCTGAGGCCCCATCCAAATAATATCGTCGATATCTACATCGTTCCCGAAAATATATTCCTTCCCTGCATCCACATCCAGCACCCCGGCAAATCCCGGTAAATTCAATCCGAAAAAATAAGAAAAAGAACTGTCCTGACGGAATTTATAAGTATTGTCCGTATAATTGGCAGGAGCTTCCCCATTTCCCAAAATCAACACCAAACCTCCGCTCATCTTTTCCATCAGCTTTTTCCGTCTGTTCTGATAAACACTTGTTTCAAACATATCTTTATATTTTAAAGTAACTATTTTCTTATCGCTAAAGAGTTCACAAGATAGGAAAAAAACAAAAAAAAGAGAAAACGAGCGACATAAAATTTCCCGTCCGGTTTCCAAACTACGGGAAACAAGGGACGGGAAACCTCTCCAAACCGAATCGTCGGCAGCCGGGCAATCTCTCCTTTCGCTTAAACGCGGCGAAAAGTGCGGTCGCGGAAAATAAAAGCGGCCAGCGGTACACAAATTCCGGCGATCACCACCAGCCATGCCCCGTATTCCACTTTCACCTGGCTCCCCATTATCCCGTACATATTCCCGCCGAGACTGAACATACCTTCTTTTGCAAACCAAATGTCGATCATTTTCCACAACACGGCAAACGATGCCAACAGGCTGCATATCGTAATACACCATGAAACTCCCATCGTCATATCTTCATGCAGATTCTTCCGCACAGCTAAAATAAGCGTCACGATAAACATCAGAATGGTAAACCACCCCGAAGACGACATTCCCGAAATCGTTCCCACTTCCATAATCCTGTACCAGGGTAAAAATGTTGCTATAATTCCGATAATAGCAACGATCAGCACGGCAAATCTTTGTCTGTTCATAGTTTTAAATTTTATTATTCAAACATTCGAATGTTTTTATCAATTGTAAATCTATACGCTTTATTCCCTGTAAAAGTTTGCCTGCCAGCCGGCTTCTGTCTTCCGCTTCCTCTACCTTCCCGGCTACGTTTTCATTCTAATCCGGCTCAAAATGCCCCTTGCCACAATAACCCGAACTCTCTCTTTCGGATGCTTTCAGATACTTTCTCTCACCGACCTTAAAATTCCCCTTTTTTATCCTTCCGGTAACTTTCCGATAAAGTTAAATTTACTTTATTTTTTCTGATTTACTGCATATTAAAAAATCATAAAGCACTATTTTTTAATATATTACACAAAGCATCTCACCACTTTCTAAAAAATTAAAATAAAGTGACAATTTTCTTGATATTCGCAATAACAATCTGTAATTTTGGAACGCATTTTGTTATAAAACGTTTTCGGTGATTACGAAATTCAAAGTATGTGGAGCAAAATGGTATAAAAAACATTGACAAATAAACAATTTTAGTATATTTTTAACAAAAACATTTTTAAGTGATGAAACCGACTCATATTGAACACATCGGTATTGCTGTGAAAAGTCTCGACGAAGCAATTCCTTTCTATGAAAAAGTATTAGGTCTGAAATGTTATGCTATTGAAGAAGTAAAAGACCAAAAAGTGAAAACGGCCTTTTTCCAGGTGGGGCAGACCAAAATCGAATTGCTCGAATCTACGGACCCGGAAGGCCCTATCGGAAAATTCGTTGAAAAAAACGGCGGTGGCATGCACCACATGGCGTTTGCCGTGGACG
>UQTM01000006.1 GCA_900544025.1 uncultured Odoribacter sp. | reverse complement strand
TCCACGATCCGTGGTGGTGGATGTCGGGATTCACCGCGTTCCTTCCGATAAGACCAAGTCGGGGTTCCGGCTCATCGGGGATGTCGATTTCGAAAATGTGGCTCCGAAATGTTCTTACATTACCCCGGTTCCGGGAGGAGTAGGACCGATGACGATTGTTTCTTTGTTGCAAAATACATTGAAAGCATGTAAGGGGTTGGAATAATGTACCCGTATATTTAAACATACCGGTATATCAATGGGGAATGTTTTTCATTGGTGTACCGGTTTTGTATTACGATAATTTTAGACGTATGGTGCTGAATTATATTTGGATATTTTTTTTCGGAGTCGCTTTTTTGGTGGCTTTGTATCGTTTGTTGCTGGAAGGCGATACGGAGGTTTTCGGGGCAATGATTAAAGCGACTTTCGACATGTCGAAGACCGGATTCGAAATTTCGCTCGGTTTGACCGGAGTGCTGACTTTGTGGATGGGAATTATGAAGATCGGGGAGCGGGGCGGAGCTGTGGGAGTTATGTCGCGGGTGATCAGTCCGTTTTTTCGTCGTCTTTTTCCGGGATTACCGAAAGATAGCCCTGCTCATGGCTCGATTATGATGAATCTGGCGGCGAATATGCTGGGGCTCGATAATGCCGCCACACCTATGGGGTTGAAGGCTATGCAGCAGATGCAGGAGGTGAACGGTCGAAAGGATACGGCATCGAATGCCCAGATCATGTTTTTGGTGCTGAATACATCGGGACTTACGATTGTTCCGGTATCGATTATGGTTTACCGGGCGCAATTGGGGGCTGCCAATCCGACCGATATTTTTATTCCCATTCTGATAGCCACTTATTTTTCCACAATGGCGGGTTTGATCTCCGTGGCTCTGTATCAGCGAATCAATTTGTTCGATAAGGTTATTCTGGCTTATTTAGGCGGTGTTTCCGCTATTATCGCCGGGGTGATCTGGTATTTCTCTTCGTTGGATAAAGAAGCGCTGACCGTTGCTTCTAATTTAGCGAGTAATATTATTCTGTTTTTTATTATTATTTCGTTTATCGGTATGGCAGCGTGGAAGCGTATCAATGTGTATAATGCGTTTATCGACGGGGCGAAAGGAGGATTCGGCACGGCTATTAAAATCATTCCGTACCTGATCGCCATATTGGTGGCTATCGGTGTGTTCCGGGCGTCCGGAGCGATGGAGATGGTTATGGCGGGCATTGAACGCATGGTGCTGGCCATGGGCTTTAATGCCGATTGGGTGGATGCGTTGCCTACGGCTTTGATGAAGCCTTTAAGCGGTAGCGGTGCCCGTGGGATGATGGTCGATACCATGAAAACGTTCGGAGCCGATTCGTTTGCCGGGCGGCTTGCGTGCACTTTTCAGGGTGCTGCCGATACGACTTTTTATATTATCGCCGTGTATTTCGGTGCGGTGGGTGTGAAGAATACACGTTATGCCATTCCCTGCGGGCTGATTGCCGATTTGGCGGGAGTGATTGCGGCGATTGTGGTGGCTTATCTTTTCTTTGCTTAAACGGATATGGAAAAAATTGTCGTAGGGTTGAGCGGGGGTGTCGATAGTTTTGTTTCGGCTTTGATGTTGCAGCAACAAGGTTATGAAGTGGTGGGAGTGACTTTAGCCATGTGGGGAGAGAAAGATCAGGAAGAAGTTCGGGAGTTATGCCGCAAGCTGGGAGTTGAGCTGGTGTGTTGGGACGGACGTAAGATGTTCCGGGAACGGGTCGTGGAGCCTTTTGTCAAGGGGTATGTGGCCGGGGAAACGCCCAGTCCTTGTTGTGAGTGTAACCGGGATGTCAAATGGCGGTTACTGGCGGCAGCTGCCGATCGTTTGGGGATTCACCGGATCGCTACGGGGCATTATGTGCGTATTGCCGAATTGGATGGGAGATATTATATCCGTAAAGGGGTAGATCCTGTCAAAGACCAGTCTTATTTCCTTTGGGGGGTGCCACAGAAAATTTTATGCCGGGCGGTGACTCCGTTGGGAGGAATGCTGAAAGCAGAGGTGAAGTCTTATGCTGCGGCCTATGGCTATGAGGAAGTAGCGCGTAAACCGGAGAGTATGGGGATTTGCTTTTTACAAGGCAGGGATTACCGGGAGTTTATCTTGCAGTGGGAAAATTCCCGGGAGATACGGCAGGCAGGAGATATTGTAGATGCCGGGGGAAAGGTGATCGGGCGACATGACGGTATTTTGAATTATACGATAGGACAGAAGCGAGGTATGCCTGTGGTGGACGGTAACTCTTTGTATGTGGCGGAAATCGATGCCTGTGCAAATACTGTCCGGGCAGATGTAAAAAGCGGTCTTTTCCGCATGACGCTGGAGATAGATCGGGTGAGTGTTGTGTGCCCTATGGATTTGTTTGCCGGAGATGTGACGATTAAAATACGGGGATTGGGGTTGAATCCCGCAGGTTATATCCGGGTGGAAGAAAAATCAGACCGGAGTTTACATATACAATTATCGGAGGCCGCTTGGGCTGTAGCTCCGGGACAGCCAGTGGCCTTTTACCGGGGCGATTTGCTGCTGGGAGGAGGATATATAAAAAAATGAGATTTTTTTGAGGGGACGGGTTTTGTTTTTCGGAAAAAATGCTTTCCTTTGCACCACGAATTACGGAAGTAGCTCAGTCGGTAGAGCACTGGTCTCCAAAACCAGGTGTCGGGAGTTCGAGCCTCTCCTTCCGTGCTTTGAGCTTTAAGAGTTATGCTACAGCATAACTCTTTTTTCTTTATGATATATTTTCCTTTCTTTAACCGTATTATTGCTTCAGGTTTTTAATAAAGTATGGAGTTTTTCAGCCCTGTATTTTAATCGTAAATGTTTTATTCTCGGTATATGTGGTGTTTTATCGCCTGGATTCGGTTTGTAAAATCGATGCCGGTTATCCTTGTTTGTTTTATCTTGTAAGAGAATTATTTCCGATACGGATCATTTTTCTATGAGAGAATCCGGTTATATGGCTGAAGGTTGTTTATCGGTTTTCCGGATCATTTGGCGTAGAATTTATGTGTAGGAAGGGCCATTTAGAAATATAAGATAGAAGGATGAGATTTTAATTGTATTTTATGTGTTTTTTATTATGTAAATAATATCGTGAATAAAATTTTAAGGTAGTGAATAATGTAGGCTGTTTGTCATGAACTTGCTGATGGTATGGCACTTTTCTATTAAAAAAAATGTACGTTTTTTTTGTTAAAATCAGATATGTTAAATTGTAAATCTTGATATTTTATTGCATTCTTATAACAACTTAATAACCATATTGTTTGAATATAAAAATATGATTGTTTACCAAGAGATGATAAAACCATGTATGCTCCTGATTAAACGTACCTTTGAATCCACCTTTTAGTGTTTTAGTTTGTGGTATTTAACACAAATTTATATGAAGAATCCCGGAAATGAAAATGCCGAGAAATTAACTATTCTGATTGCCGAGGATAACGATAGCAATTATATCCTCTTTCATGTGTTGCTAAAGCAGGATTATTGCTTAGTGCGTGCTCACAATGGTAAAGAGGCTGTCCGGTTATTCCGGGAATACAGTCCCTGCCTGATTCTAATGGATATTAAAATGCCGGAAATGGACGGGTATGAAGCTACGGCTGCCATTCGTCTTTTATCCTCTTCTATTCCGATAATTGCTGTTACTGCTTATGCTTTTCAGGAAGATCGGGAACGGATTTTGTCGAGCGGTTTTTCAGATTATTTTGCCAAACCTGTCAATGGGCGGGAACTAAAGAGAAAAATTGCGGAATATCTTTATTGATTTTCTTTTTCTTATTCATCTGTTGTAATAGATTCTTATTCCTTTGTTTTTCTTTTCGACTGTGTTTTAATCGGGTAATTCCGGTAGGAGTTTGTTGTGGTTTTAGCAGACGGGAAGTAATTAAAAGAATGAAAAAGCATTACTTATTTTGGTTTTCCGGTCGCTGTGAGCAAGAAATAAAAAACCGGAACTCATAAAGAGTTCCGGTTTCAGTTTATGTTATGTTTGTTTGGTTATTCGAAAGTTACTTTCAAATCATCAACATAAAGCACACTTCCCGGTGCTCCGCTGAATTTATCTCCGTCTTTACTTGACGAACAAACAATAGCTAATTTATATTTCTTAGCCGGATCGAATTTATTGCTTCCCCACTCAAAATCGATATTAAAATCTGTGTAAGAAGCTTTTGCAGATTCGTCTTTCAAAGAGGCTTTTGCTACTACTTTTTCAGAAGTCTGTAAGTTTGTTCCGTCGAGGAAGTCGAAAGCATAGCTATCTACTTCATACAGCACGGCATTGATTGCCGGAGCGTCGGTTTTGCTATTGTCTTCTTTGACTTCATTGGCTTTGGTCGGGTCTGCACAGTAATAATAGGTTGCGCCCGGAGTGTATTTGTAAGACCCCTGGAAGCTTACCGGTTTTTTCATACAAGGATAACCGAATTTCGTACTTTTCAGGGTATTTGAAATGTTTACAACAAATGCACCGGAGAAAACCGTTCCTGAAGTTACTTTAGGAATAGCAGGGATAAATCCGCCGAAACCGGCCTGTCCTGTGGTGTTCAGGGTTTCAAGGCGTGCAGCTTTGGTTCCCGATTTTACGTCGGTACTCGGTGTTACCGGATAAGGAGCTGTTTTAGAATACAGTTTATCGTACATCATTTTGATCCATTTCGCACCTTCGTTTGAAGTAGCCCAGCCGTTAGCAGGTTCATCGTACATTAAGTACATGTTTGCAGGGTCGGTGGTTTCATTTTTTATTTCCCAGGCTTCAAATCCTGAACTGAAATCAAAATTATCGTTCAAAACTTCGTAGTTGATCACATAAGTGTTTTTCGTTTTACCACTCTGTGAATTCACTGTAAATTTTTGTTCTTTAGAGAAATCGACAGGGGTTCCCGGTACGTATTCTACGCCGCCCTGTGTGATGGTCGCTCCGTCTGAAATTTTAAAGGTCGGTACTAAATTGAGTTGTGCATCCGTTGTCCCTTCTTTTACATAGAACATAACGGCATAGTTACTTCCGCTCGCCTCTTTGGAAATTTCCGGCTGAACGGAGACAACGCTACTGCTTAATGTGAACGATTCCAGGCTTGCTCCGGTCAGTTTTTTGGTTCCCTTGAATACGTAGTCGGCTTTTTTGTCTTTCGTGCTAAGAGTCATGTTCAAGGTCAATGTTTTACCTTCGAAATCACCCGATAATACCAGATAAGCCGTATCTTGTTTGCTACGTGGAGGAATCAATACATTCATCGTGTCGATAAGCAGTTTGCTACCGTCTTTCACCAGTACGATAGAATCCAGTTGCGGGATGGATCTGGTCGTAGTTGTGCTGCCTTCATTTGCCGGGAAGCTTAAGTAGAATGTTTTGATAAAAATAGTATTGAAATCTTCATATTCTACAGAAATTCCGTCGCTCGGCCATTTAGAATCTACCGTATCTCCTGTAACCGTCAGGGATTCGCGGGCATACCAGGCTGCAACTTCTGCGGCATAGTCGGTATTGTCTTCTACTTCTTCGGTCTTGTTTCCATCGAAGGTTACTTCAATGTTTTGATTTAAAGTTTTAGCAAATACCGTGATGTGGAGGGCAGCTTTGCCATTGGTGATCGTTCCTGTAACCGTTACATCCAACTGTCCCAAACCCTGATGATTGATCACGGTCGAGGTCTCTGCCAGCATAACCGTGGTATTGGCTGCCGATACGGGAATGTTTGAAACCGTAATATCACCTACTTGTAAAGCAGTTCCTGCGATATTGATTTTAAAATTCCGTAATTCCAGTTTCGTTACATTCGTGTTTTCACGAGAGATGTAGATAAATTGGGTGCTTGTTCCCAAATCGTTTCCATCTACTGTTACTCCCAGATCACCTTTATAGGTACCTGCGATTTCTTCGGCCCAGTCTGTTTCAGGTCCGTCATCGATTTTGTTGTCGTCGTCTTTACAAGAGCTGAAAAAACTCATTGTGCATACGACTAAAAATAAATAGAAAATTTTCTTTTGCATAATCGTTAAGTTAAGTTTAAAATCAGTTTTAGGGTTAATTCTTTTTATGCTAAGGTTTTCTCAGCAAAAACTGTGCAAAATAAGTTAAAAAAAGGGACTAAATTCTGTTTTTTAACATTTAAAATATACGTATCTCATTTACAATAAGTTATGGTCGGTATCTTTTCATGATAAAAACAGGAGATGTGCCGGAGGAAAGAAAACGAAGGAGGAGTAGGGAGAAAGTCGAACTTTTGCTACTATGATCGCGTATGAATAATTCGGAAATTCATTTAAAATACGATAAAATGAAGCAAAGGAATATCTGGATATGGAGTATGTTGCTGTTTGTGTTGTCTGCTTGTCACTGGGATGAAGAACCTACGCTGGCCGAATTGTATGCCGGAACATACCGGGGAGAATTGAATGTGTCGGCATCGGCAGGAGAAGAAACGGAACTTACGGACGGACAAGTGGATATGATCGTGACAGGCGAACGGGCGTTACAATTAAAATTTATAAATATAAAATTAGCGGACAGGGTGATCGACACCTTGGTTATTCCGGCTTTGTTGAGCCTCGACGGGCAGAATCGTCTGACCGGGAAACGGGAAGCGATCGGGGAGGCCGGGGGACATCAGGCTCATGCGGAGCTTGAAGGAGAAATGATCTACGGTCGTTCGGAATTAACGGTTTATATGAATGTCGGGACGGAAGGTTCCGTTTCTGCAAAACAGTGGGTGGTAAAATTCCGGGGTATAAGAAAGTAGAAACAGCTTGGTTTTGCCGTTTTTTTTATAATTTTACGGTTTTGTAGGAATGGCGGGCGTTCAGGTGCTATTCGTCGGGCTGACGTTGTATTTAAACCTAATATTATGAAACTGTTATTATTATTGTGTCTGGTGGGAGGCCTGGTGGCTTGCCAGGGGAAAAAGGAAGTGAAATTTTTGCAATTAAATGTTTGGCAAGAAGGTACTTCCGTTAAGGACGGGTATGAAGCTTTAGCGGATGAAATTGCCAGAGTCGATGCCGATTTTGTGATGTTGAGCGAGGTGAGGAATTATAAAAACACTCGTTTTTGCGACCGTATCACGGAATCGCTGAAAGAGCGGGGAAAAACGTATTATTCTTTTTATAGTTACGATTCCGGTCTTTTGAGTAAGTATCCGATCAAGGACAGTGCGACCATTTTCCCGGAAAAGGGGGATCATGGCAGTATTTATAAATTGGTAGCGGATATGGATGGTCAGGAAGTCGCTGTTTATACGGCTCATCTCGATTATCTGAATTGCTCTTATTATTTAGTGCGCGGTTATAGCGGATCGAACTGGAGGCGTTTGGATTCTGCAGTGGTGAATGTGGATTCTCTGTTAGCCGATAATGTGGCCTCGCAGCGGGACGATGCAATCCGTTTGTTTATTGCCGATGCGCAAAAAGAGCTGGCGAAAAACCGCCTGGTGTTTATCGGAGGGGATTTTAACGAGCCTTCTCATTTGGACTGGACAGAGGCAACGAAAGACAGTGCCGATCATCACGGTGTAGTGATCCCCTGGACGGTCAGTACTTTATTGGAGCAAGCGGGTTTTAAGGATGCTTACCGGGTGTTCTATTCCGATCCGGTGAAAAATCCGGGTTACACTTATCCGGCAGATGCTCCTACGGTGGATGTAAAACGATTGACATGGGCTCCGGAATCCGATGAACGGGAAAGAATCGATTTTATCTATTATTTCCCGGCAGAAAAACTGAATTTGACGAATGCCGTGATCTTCGGGCCCCGCGGCTCGATCCGCAATAACGAGAGGATCGTGGAAAATACGACTGATGTATTTGTCGAACCGCTTGGAATATGGCCGACCGACCATAAAGGGGTGATCGCTGAGTTTCAGGTAAAATAAAAGCAGTATTAAAGAAGGCGAACAGCTATAAGGAGATGATCGTTGCTTTGTAAGGAAGAAGCAACGATCATTTTTTCTTATTGTCTTGTACGGCCGGTACCGTTTTTCAGGTGTTATATGAATATAGACAGCATTTCGGGTAGTAACATTCTGCCGGAAAAACGGAGGCAGGATAGAAACGTTTTCCCTAAATTCATATTTGTCATTGTTTTATGAACGAGGCTATCGGTTTCAGTCGTTGTTTCTCAAAACTGCGGATAGGGAAATTCTTAAATGGGTTTCTTCAAAGTTCCTGTAATGATTACAGGGTTGTCGTCTTCATTCAGCCGGGCATTCAGCGCCTTTAATGCCGGGGTAAGTTCTTTGCCTGCTTTCAATTGCTCTTCAGTAAGTTGCTTGATTTGTTGGGTGTTTTTTTGTATAAAGATGTGGTTTCCGTTCGTGACGGTTATTTGGGGGAAGGAAGGATATTTTTCTCCCAGCAGGTCATCGTAAAAGTGGTCGATCAGATATACGGACCGGTCGTTTTTGTTGATCCGGTAATCGAATGTTTTTGAGTTAGGGACACTTCTGACGCCGAACATTCCTTCTTCTTCCGTGAAAATCTCATACTCCTGCATCTGAATCATCAGTTCTTCTGCTGTTTCTGCCTTTATCCTGAGAAAGTTACCCCGTCTTTTTTTATAATTGAAAGGATCTTTTATTTGAAAAACTAATAGTGGCATTTTTAGGGAGTCTTCTATTTGAAACAGAATGTGGTCTGTGTTGGGACTCCAGTAGGAAATCCGGTCGTCGATCCTGGATAGGTAATCGTTGAAAATATTTTTGGCTTTGTCTATATTTATTGTGTCGGCAACGATGTGAGAAAGCTTTTGCCCGTTTTCCGAGATGATAACAAAATCATATTTTTTTCCTGCCGTTTTTCCTATGCCGGAGGATGTGCTGCATAACAATGTATGGTTGCCGGTAAGCAACAGGCTTGAGATGTCGTTGGAGATACCCTGAATTTTTTCCGTATTTTCCCCGGTTTTCAGATGGATTACTCCCAGGGAAGTTCTTTGGTTCCAATCACGGTAGTAAAGGCGTTCGTTGCTTTCGTTTACGGTGAAGGTGGCAATGGAGCTAAATTCTCCCGGCCCTTTGCCCTGGCTGGCTAGTTGCCTGATGTGCTTTCCATCTTTGCCGAACAGGTGCATAGCATTTTTGTCTGCAGTAACGATGTATTTGTTGCCTACCCATATTTTTATATAGTCGGATAAAAGGCATGAATCGTTGGTTTCGAGCGGGATTGCACGTAAATTGTCGGCCATATCGCTGAGTTTCTGAATAATTGTTCCGGCAGGCCTGCTCAGGTCGATACTATCGGTGTCCGGGGGTTGACAAGAGAAAAGAATAAATACCAGCATATAGCTCCAAAAGTGTGGAAATATTTTTTTCATGTTGGAAAATTTAGTTTGTAAAGATCAGTAAAATCCAGGCTTTATAGGGGGTATTGTGGTCGCAAGTGCAATGAGACACAACCTTTATGCAATGATAGTCATATTTTTTAACAAAAGGAAGTAAAGCAAAAGGATGTTTCTAAATGAGAGAGGTTATGCCATATAAAATCCCCTTACCGGTTCAATACGGTAAGGGGATTTTATTTAAGTTTCCGTTAGATTTCACGAAGAAGGCCCGTGCCTATTCCGCTTTCGGTTTGCTTTGTTGTTTCTTCCGGTGGAAAGGGCGTTTTCCTTTAAAGGAGGAGTTGTTACGCGATTTTCCCTGAGGACGGCGGCGCTCGAAAGCTTTGGGGTTATATTCCGGGGCGGTTCCGATTTCCGGAGGAAGAGGGATTTTGAATATGTCTTTCTCGATAAATTCTTCTATCCGGTGGAATTTTCCCTGTTCCGCTTCGTTCACAAAAGTGATCGCTACTCCGTCGGCATTGGCACGGGCGGTACGTCCGATCCGGTGGATATAGTCTTCCGGATCGTGAGGGACATCGTAGTTGATCACTAAGCCGATGTCGTCGATGTCGATTCCCCGTGCCACGATATCGGTCGCCACCAGGATATTGATTTTATTATTTTTGAAATCCAGCATCACGGCTTCCCGCTGGTCTTGTTCCAGGTCGGAGTGCATCGCCGCAACGTTCAGTTTCATCCGTTTCAGTGAATATGCCAGGTCTTTCACTTTTTGTTTGGATGAGGAAAAAATGATTGTTTTGGTGGTTGCCGGCTTACTGAATAATTCTTTTATGATAGCCATTTTCTGGTTTTCATAGCAGATGTATGCCGATTGTACGATAGCTTCGTTGGGTTTGGATATGGCGATATTGACTTCTGCCGGGTCGCGGAGGAGCTGCTTGGCAAGCTGCCTGATTTTAGGTGGCAGGGTAGCCGAAAACAGAATCGTCTGGCGTTCTTCCGGCATATTTTTGGCGATTTGCATAATATCGTCGAGAAATCCCATGTCCAGCATCCGGTCGGCTTCGTCCAGAATGAAATAGCCGACATGCGAGAGGTCGATCCCGCTGTTTGCGATGTGCGATAACAATCTTCCCGGAGTGGCGACCACAATGTCCGCCCCCATGAGCAATCCTTTCTTTTGCTGGTCCCAGCCGGCACCGTCGCCTCCGCCGTACACTACGGTGTGTGATAAAGGCAGATAATAGGAAAAGCCTTCCAGCTGCATACCGATCTGTTGTGCCAGTTCGCGGGTGGGTACCATGATTACGGAGCGGATGATATTGTCCGGGTTTCCTTCCCGTGCCAGTCTGCTCAATAAAGGTAAAGTGTAAGCGGCGGTTTTTCCTGTTCCGGTCTGTGCACAGCCGATTATGTCCCTGCCTTCTAATATAATAGGAATGGTTTGTTCCTGTACCGGGGTCATTTCCACGAAATTCATCGCGTCTATCCCGTCTAATACATCATCGTCTAAATCCAGTTCGTCAAATCTCATTTTTTTCTTCTCAAAAATTTGTCTCAAATATACATATTTTTACCGGTTTAATTTTTGTTGGTGTTAAAAATGTAGTGTCTGCCTGATATTCAATGCCGGGTTTTTCGGGTTTTGTACGGTTGCTTTGAGTGATTTCGTGCTTTTTTCGGAAATTGTCGCCAGGTTTGTTGTTTTTCACAAAGCAAGGTGTTTTTTTTGAATAACGATTGCACGAAAATCGGTTTGTACCGGCGGGTTGGGAAATGAGGGAAGAGGTAAAAATGAGCTGCCATGAAATAAGTTTTGGCATCATTTTTGTTGTTTTGTTGGATTGATAAAATTTTGTTTTTATCTTTGAGCATAGATGTTGTGAACAGAATGAGACTGCTATTTATTTTTATATTATTTGTTTGCTTTTTGCTTTTGGGTTCGAGTATGAGCCTGGATGGAAAAGTCAATGCCGTGATAGCAGACGCTTCTTCGGAATCATCGGAAATGTTGTTTCCGGACATGGTTCGGGCGGAGCTTAGAAGTTCGTCGCAACCTGCCGTATTGCTGCGGAATTTATTTTTACCGGGGAAACAGCTGGATATGCCGGAAGACCACGGTCATGGCTTTCATGCGAGCGCTAAGGTGCTTGCGGGAAATCACCGCCAGGCTTCGACTGCCTGCATACAGATGCTTTCTTCCCGGAAGTTCATGCGTTTATTGTCTGCCCGGCATATTAACGGGTTTTATATTTATTCTTTAGAGAAACTTATCATTTAACTTTTCCGTTATCTATTATCGGTATCTGTTCTGCAGTTGCAGAAGAGTTGAATAATTGTATTATATTGTGACGGTTTTGTAATCGGAGTGCCGGAAAGATTACGGAAAAATCAGGTTGCGGAATTATAAATTTTTTAATCAGGATTATGGCAGAGAAATTCGGATATGTGACTCAGGTGATCGGACCTGTAGTGGATGTCATTTTTGAAAATGGCGGAGAAGATTTGCCCCGGATATACGAGGCGCTGGAGATTGTGCGCGACAATGGCGAAAAGTTGGTTGTGGAGGTCGAACAGCACATCGGAGAAGATACGGTGCGGTGCGTGGCTATGGATACGACCGACGGGTTGCACCGTGGAATGAAGGCTCTGGATTTGGGGCGTACGCTGACGATGCCGACCGGAGACCAGATCAAGGGGCGTTTGCTGAATGTGACCGGGGATGCTATCGACAAGCTGGGGAAGTTGAATTATTCCAAGACATTGTCTATTCACCGGGAGCCGCCTAAGTTTGAAGACTTGACCACAACACAGGAGTTGCTATTGACTGGAATCAAGGTGATCGATTTGCTCGAACCTTATTCCAAGGGAGGAAAAATCGGTCTTTTCGGTGGTGCGGGAGTAGGGAAAACGGTGTTGATCATGGAGCTGATCAATAATATCGCGAAAGGGCATAACGGATATTCCGTATTTGCCGGAGTGGGAGAGCGTACCCGGGAAGGAAACGATTTATTGAGAGAGATGATCGAATCGGGGGTGATCAAGTATGGCGATTCTTTTTTGAAGGAAATGGAAGAGGGAAAATGGAATGTGAACAGTGTGGACATGTCGCAGGTGGAGCAATCGCAGGCGACTTTGGTGTTCGGACAGATGAACGAACCGCCCGGAGCACGTTTGCGGGTGGCTTTGTCGGGACTGACCGTTGCAGAGTCGTTTCGTGATTCCAATGACGGTGGGAAAGAGATTCTGTTTTTTATCGATAATATTTTCCGTTTTACCCAGGCCGGCTCGGAAGTTTCGGCCTTGCTGGGGCGTATGCCTTCGGCGGTGGGGTATCAGCCGACTTTGGCGTCCGAAATGGGTAAGTTGCAGGAGCGTATCGCTTCGACGAAATACGGGTCCATTACTTCCGTACAGGCTATTTATGTGCCTGCGGACGACTTGACCGACCCCGCTCCGGCCACTACGTTTAATTTCCTCGATGCTACGACCGTGCTGAGCCGTAAGATCACGGAGCTGGGAATTTATCCGGCGGTCGATCCGCTGGAATCGTCTTCCCGTATCCTCGATCCGAATATTGTGGGTGAAGAACATTACAACACGGCGCAGCAGGTGGTGGAATTGTTGCAGCATTACCGGGAATTGCAGGATATTATCGCTATATTGGGAGTCGATGAGTTGTCCGACAGCGATAAGCTGGTGGTGAACCGTGCGCGGCGTGCACAGCGTTTTTTCTCGCAGCCGTTCCATGTGGCAGAGCAATATACGGGTATTCCGGGAGTGATGGTGCCGTTGGAGGAAACCATCCGGGGTTTTAAGATGATCCTGAACGGAGAGATGGACGAATATCCCGAACAGGCGTTTATGAACGTCGGTACGATCGATGAGGCGATCAAGAAGGGGAAGGAAATGATAGCGAAAGCGAAAGGCGGATCGTAAATTGTAATTTTAATTTTTTGTTTTATGAGATTGGAGATTATATCAGCAGAAAAGGTGTTGTTCAAGGGAAATGTGAAGCGGGTGACTTTGCCGGGATCTTTGGGAACATTTACCGTACTGGAACATCATGCTCCGCTGATTTCCACATTGACGCATGGAGATGTGGTATATGATGCGGGGGAGACACAGAAGCAATTGACCATCGATTCGGGTGTCGTAGAGGTGCTCGACAATAAAGTGGTGGTTTGTGTACATTAAGTCTAAAGCCCGGTTATGACCGGGCTTCGGACAGGACTTTTGAAAGTCGGTTATCATGAAGAAATTGAAATATATATTGACATCGTTGGTGATGCTGTTTTCATTGGGGCAGGTGATGGCAGAGAGCGAGAAAGAGGCGGAAGCGGCATTTAATCCTCAGAAAATTATTTTCGAACATTTGGGCGACGAGTACGGCTGGAAGGTCTGGAATCTGGAAATTCCGTTGCCTGTGATCGTTGCCGGACAGGATGGAAAGTGGCATTTGTTCAGTTCCACCCGTTTGCAGGACGGGGCGACGTACGAGGGATTCCGTATTGCCGAAGGCGGTGATTATTCGGGAAAAGTGGTAGAGGTCGATGCGCAGGGAAACGAATATCGCCCGTGGGATTTGTCCATTACAAAAAATGTTTTGGCGATTATTATTTGCGGATTGGTGATGTTTTGGGCTATTTTCCCGCTGGTACGTTTCTATAAGCGGAAACCTCTCGGTGCTCCCCGGAAAGTGCCGGGAATGATGGAGGTGGTGGTGGACATGCTTTACAGAGAGCTGATCGTGGGAATTTTGGGAAAAGATGCCCGAAAGTTTGCACCTTATTTGCTGACTTTGTTTTTCTTTATCCTGTTTTCCAATTTATTGGGATTGATCGTCATATTTCCCGGAGGGGCGAATGTGATGGGAAATATGGCCGTGACGATGGTGCTTGCCGTATGCACTTTTGTGGTGGTGAATGTTTCCGGAACGAAGCATTATTGGAAGGAAGTATTCTGGCCGGAAGTTCCGGCCTGGTTGAAAGTTCCTGTTCCCATGATGCCGGTGATCGAGATTTTCGGGGTTTTCACAAAGCCTGTGGCTTTGATGATCCGTTTGTTTGCGAATATGCTGGGCGGGCACCTGATCACTTTGGTGTTGATCTCCCTGATCTTCCTGTTCGGAGCCATGGGGGCTGTGGTGACGGGAGTGACGACCGTTGTAGCGGTGGCGTTCGCTGTATTTATGACCATTATCGACTTGTTGATTTGTTTCATACAGGCTTATGTGTTTATGATGCTTTCAACGATATTTATTTCATTGGCAAGAGCGAAAGGAAACGAGGTTTCCGATTAATAGAGAGTAATTAAAGATCAAATAAAAATTTAAATTTAGATGCTATGTTAAGTATGATTTTATTACAGGTGGCAGCCGGGGCAGGTCTGGCTAAAGTTGGTGCAGCTATCGGTGCGGGTATTGCAGCTATCGGCGCCGGAATCGGGATCGGTAAGATCGGTGCGAATGCTATGGACGCTATCGCCCGGCAACCGGAACAGACGAATAATATCCGTACCAATATGATTGTGATTGCGGCCCTGATCGAAGGGGTTGCCTTGTTTGCTATTATCGTTTGCCTGCTGGCATTGTTCTTATAATCTGAAAGGCTATGGAACTATTTAAACCTGAGTTTGGTTTGGTGTTCTGGATGCTGATTGTCTTTCTGATTATTTTAGGGATCCTTGCCAAATTTGCCTGGCCGGTCATTATCCGCAGTATAGAGGAGAGAGCTGATTTTATCGACAGTGGAGTGAAATATACGCAGGATGCTGTGCGAAAGCTGGATGAAGCAAAAGAGCAGGCACGTTTGCTGATAGAAGAAGCCCATAAACAACAGGTGAATACTTTGCAGGAAACGGAACGGATGCGGCAGAAAATGATCGAAGAGGCGAAAGAGGCTGCCAGAGGAGAGGCACAGAAGGTGCTGGACGAAGCCCACGCTTCGATCGAACAAACGAAGCGGGAAGCCGAGTTGCAGTTGCAGAAGCAGGTGGGACGCCTGGCGTTGGAAGTGGCCGGGAAATTGTTGCGCAAGGACCTGGAAGGCGATGGAGAGCAGGAAGCTTTGGTGAACAGGATACTGGATGAGATGAAATCATAACTATGAATGAAGGATTAATTGCACGGAGGTATGCTACCGCTATACTGAAGGTGGCTCAGGCTCACGGGGCTGCCGAGGAGGTGTATGAGAAAATGAAATTGTTCGAACAGAACTATATTGCTCATCCCGATCTTCAGAAGGCTTTGATGAATCCGGTGTTGTCCCCGGCAGATAAGGAAAATTTGCTGACCACCGCTATCGGTATCGAACCGGGGATGTTTTATGTCCGGGGCATCCGTTTGCTGATCCATAATCACCGGGAGATGTATATCCGTCAGATTGCATTGATGTACCAGCGGTTATACCGCCAGGCTTATCATATCGGACGAGTGAAGATTATCACGGCTACACCCTTGAGCAAGGAGGTTATCGACAGGATCAAGAAGCTGGTGACCGACAGAACTTCCAACACGATAGAGTTTGTGGAACGGGTAGATCCTTCTATCGTCGGGGGCTTTATTCTGCGGGTCAATTCGAAGCAATTAGACCTCTCTGTGTGCCGGGGATTACGGGAATTTAAGATGAAGTTGAAATAACGGGTAGAAAGGCAGGCGAATTTTAAGGATAGCCTGATTTGATACCCGGATTAACAGGTAAAAATTATGATTAAAGCAAGTGAAATATCGGATATACTTCAGAAGCAACTGGAAAGTGTTGATATGAAGGCTGAGCTGGAGGAAATCGGGACGGTGCTGGAAGTGGGTGACGGAGTGGCGAATATTTTCGGATTGGATAATGTGACTTCCGGCGAGCTGATCGAGTTTGAGAACGGCGTGAGGGGAGTGGCGATGAATCTGGAAGAAGATCATGTGGGAGTGGTGTTGCTGAACTCTGCCGACCGGGTGCGGGAGAATTTCACCGCAAAGCGGACGAGGCACATTGCTTCGATCGATGTGGGCGAAGGGTTGCTGGGGCGTGTTATCAATACGCTGGGTGAACCGATTGACGGAGCAGGTCCTATTCAGGGCGATCTGGTGTCGTTGCCGCTGGAACGAAAAGCACCGGGGGTGATTTATCGCCAGCCTGTGAAAGAGCCGTTGCAAACGGGGATTAAGGCGATCGACTCAATGGTGCCGATCGGACGGGGGCAGCGGGAGCTGATTATCGGTGACCGCCAGACCGGAAAAACGGCGATCGCCATCGATACGATTCTGAATCAGTTGGATAATTACCGGAACGGTCAGCCGGTTTATTGCATTTATGTGGCTATCGGACAGAAAGCGGCTTCGGTGGCTGCTTTGGTGAATGTGTTGCGTGCCAGGGGAGCGTTGGAATATACGGTCGTGTTGTCGGCAAGTGCGTCGGATTCGGCGGCGATGCGTTATTATGCTCCATTTGCCGGAGCTACGATCGGAGAGTATTTCCGGGATAGCGGGCGGCATGCTTTGGTGGTTTACGACGATTTATCCAAACAGGCGGTGGCTTACCGCGAAATTTCATTGATATTGCGCCGTCCGTCGGGACGTGAGGCATATCCGGGAGATATTTTTTATTTACATTCCCGTTTGCTGGAACGTGCGGCTAAGATTATTTCCAATGACGAGATGGCGGCAACAATGAACGATTTGCCCGATCCCCTGAAGCCTTTAGTTAAGGGCGGAGGCTCGCTGACGGCTTTGCCGATTATCGAGACACAGGCGGGGGACGTGTCGGCTTATATTCCTACGAATGTGATCTCGATCACCGACGGGCAGATATTCCTGGAAACGGGATTGTTTAACGAGGGAGTACGCCCCGCGATCAATGTGGGTATTTCGGTTTCCCGTGTGGGAGGAAACGCCCAATTGAAATCTATGAAGAAGATTGCGGGAACCTTGAAGATCGATCAGGCCCAATACCGGGAATTGGAGTCGTTCTCTAAGTTTGGCGGCGACCTCGATCCTGTAACCCAGATGGTGATCGACAAGGGACAAAAGAACGCCCGTTTGCTGATACAGCCGCAATACTCGCCTATGCCTGTGGAGGAAGAGATCGCTGTGATCTATTGCGGAACGCAGGGATTGTTGCAGCGGGTGCCTTTGAAAGACGTGACCTTGTTCGAGAAGTATTTTCTCGATTTGCTGCGGGTACGTTACCGGAAAGAGGTTCTGGACGAATTGCGTGCCGGAAATCTGGACGATAAAGTGGCTGCTTTGCTCGACCAGGCTGCTGCGGAAGTGGCTGATAAATTTATAGAGAAGAAGAAAGAGACGGCAGAGGTTGAAAATGAAATAAACGATTAGTGTCATGGCGACAATGCGTGAATTGAAGGGAAGGATCGATTCGGTGCACTCTTCCCAAAAGATTACCGGGGCTATGAAGATGATTTCTTCGGCCCGGTTACGGAAGGCGGAATCCCGATTGGCTCATTCCCAGCCTTACCGAGAGAAGTTGTGGGAAATATACCACCATATCATGGGGGCGGGTTGTGAATACGATTCGCTTTTAACCCGGGCCCGTGAGGTGAAACGGGTGGCTGTGGTTATTTTCGCTTCCGACGAGGGGTTGTGCGGGGCATTCAATATCAATGTGTATAAGGAGTTGAGGGAAGTCGTCCGGGAATATCGTCAGAAAGGGGTAAGGGAGATCACAGTATGGCCTGTGGGAAAGAAAATTCAGTATGATGTACACCGTATGCCCGGTGTTGCGATAGAGGAAGTGAATCCGCTGTTCGAGGGGAAAAAAGATTTTTCCCAGGCTACGAAGGTCGTGGCAGAACAGTTGGTGAATCAGTTCCTGACCGGGAAGATAGACCGGGCGGATATTATCTATACGCATTATAAAAGTATCGGTACGCAGCTTGTGATGAACCAGCGTTTCCTGCCTGTGCGGCAGGAGGAGAAAAAGGAGGTGACCGCCGAGCAGGAGAGAACCTGGTATATTTACGAGCCGGATTGCGCCGCTATATTGCAAACGCTTTATCCTTTGATCTTGCATGCCCAGATGTACCAGGCACTAATGGAAAGCCGGACATCGGAACAGGCAGCCCGGATTTTGGCGATGCAGATGGCGAACGATAATGCCAATAAATTATTGGGAAATCTGCATTTGGAATATAATAAGTTACGTCAGCAGGGTATTACTTCCGAACTGCTGGATATTGCCGGAGGTACGGTGAGATAAGCGTTCGAGGGAAGATATTTTATATATGGGAAAGATTACGGCAGTTCTTTTTGATTTCGACGGGGTAGTGGCGGATACAGAGGGTTTGTATGCGGTGTTCTGGGGAAATATTGCAGAACGTTACCGGTTGAATATTCCTGATTTTACTTTGCAGGTGAAGGGGATGACGATGGGTGCGATTTTCGAGAAATTTTTTCCCGGCTATCCGGAAGCGGAAAAGCGGCGAATCATAGAGGAATGTATGGATTATGAATATCGGATGGAATTTCGGGAAGTGCCCGGAGCCACCGGCTTTATCCAATGGATGAAAGATCGGGATTACCGGGTGGGGCTGGTGACCAGTTCGCCCGATTCCAAATTGGAGTTTGCTTTGGAACGGTTGCATTTGTCGGATGCTTTCGATACGATTGTGTCTGCCGATCGGATTGTACGGGGAAAGCCCGATCCGATGTGTTACCGTTTGGCGGCTGCCGATCTGAAGGTGTCGCCCGATGAATGTGTTGTATTCGAGGATTCTTTTTTTGGAATCGAGGCGGGAAAAAGAGCCGGGATGCGGGTGATCGGCTTATCCACAACCAATCCGGCGGAAAAAATTGCCGAAAAAGCCGATGCTGTGATTCCCGATTTTACCGACAGGGATAAAGTATTGTCGTACTTTGTCAATTAAGATTAAAAAACAAACTTTTCCCCTCTTTATTTCGTTGTGATTGTACAAACATAATGTTAATGTACAAACATAAATGAAGAGGTTATGAAAAACGAAAATTCAAAATTATTATTAGGATTAGGACTCGGTGCAGTAGTCGGAATCGCTGTCGGTTACCTGCTTACAGGGGATAACCGGAAGAAATTGAGTGAAGAGTTGCACGAAATGGGACATGGGGTGAAAGACGGAGTGAAATCTGCTTTTTCCAAAGTGAAATCGAAAGCGGAGTATGCCGGATCACGGGTTGCCGACCGAATGGAGAATATGACAGAGAAGATGAAGGATAAGGCCGGAGAGTGGGCAGAGAGAGCTAACGAACGTACCAGCGAAGCGGCAGACGATATTTCTCAAAGAGCTAATGATGTCCGCCGGAGAATGGATAATAAGGCCGAGATGGATGCAGAGAAACACCGGGCTTATGCCGATGATTTCGATAAGGATGCAGAAGAGGTGAAGGGCAGGGGTAACACTAACGCCAAAGCCTGATTTTACGGCATGGAAAAGGAGGCTGAAAAGATCTTCTATGCATTGAGAGAGGATATTTCGACTTATGCTCAGTTGAAATATAGGCTCTTAAAAATAAATGCCACCGAAAGAGTCGCTAAATTGATAGCGATTCTTTCGCATGGCGTTATTCTAATTCTACTGTTTTTTTTCACGATTTTATTCCTGTTTTTAGCTTTGGGTTTTTTTCTGGGCGATTGTCTGGGCAGTACAGCTTTGGGTTTTCTTATTGTAGGAGGGATTTATCTGATTCTGGTAGTCGCTTTTTTGTGGGGGAGGCGTATAATTCAGGGAAAAATTATCAATATCATGGTCGATGCCCTATGGGCGGATGAGGATGAAGACGACGAAGATTAATCCCCGTAGCCCTTATGGGCGGCTGTTGCTTGAGAAGCAAGAGGTGGAACGTTTGTGTGAGTTGCAGGAACAACAGATTACTGCCGAGTGGCAATATGTACAAAATAATGCCGGGCGTTTGCTGATGTCCGGTTTTGCATCTGTGTTTTTCCGGGGACGGCCGGACGGAAGCGGTCATGAGAGCGGGGGAAGCGGAAAGAAGCTGATGGTCCTGGCCTGGCAGCTGGCGCGCCCGTTGTTACTCCGCTGGGCGGCAGGCGCCGGATGGAAGTTAATCCGCAGTATGTTTGTGCAGAAACGCAGGAATTGATTCTGTATGCCCTTGGGTGTGTAGCGGGGTGCGGAAATATATCTATATGCGAAGGAGTGGTGATATAGACAGAAATGCGGTGTCCGGGTGAAGCCGGAGAACGATATTTCCCATAAGATAAAAATAAAAAAACACTACAAAACGAAAAGCAGGTCTCTCTGTCGTTTTGCTTTCCCGGCGACAGCTGGCGAAAAGCGGTCTTGTGTCGTGTGGTTTATTAATTGTAATATAGTGTGTTATATACGAATAGTTCGATAAATATTTTGTCGTATTCTTCCTGATCGAAAATATATGCCTGCGGATCGGCTTTTTCCGGTAGTTCTGTTTCCAGTGCTTTACAGATGGTTTTAATGTCTGTAACTTTAATAGTTTCCATGGCTTTATTTTGAAAAAGGGTATAAAAAAAACGTGCCCATTCATTTACTGATCTAACCGGGCGTCCGCAAAAACAGCCTGAAATAAGGGTAACTGAATGGAACACGTATAGGTTATACGTGATACAACCAGTTTAAGCCTTTTATTTCATATTGTTTTACAAAGTTTTGCGGACTTTAGTTAGAAAGGATTAAACTTTATACATCGTCTTCATGATGATGGATGCAACTCTTTGTATCCGGATACAAATATACGACTATTTCAAAAAAACATTCTTCATTTCAGGAGGACTTTATATAAATTTAGTATTTATTATGTTGTAAATCAGTGTGTTTTGCTGCATTTGTGAAAATATATATAAAGGCCGGTAAAGTTGCGGGGAGTTTTCCTGCGGAATGATAGAACAGTATGGAGGAAAAAGTTAATTTTGTCATATTAAAATCGTGGAATCCTATGAGGAAAGGCCTGCTGCTTACAATTGCGATACTGGTGGTGCTGGGAGTCGCTGTATGGTTTTGGATGTTTCGGAAAGCGGGGCGTTATGAACTGGGGCAAGGTGTGCCCGCCGATGCTGTTTTTGTGGTGAAAACGCCTTCCTTTAACAGTATCCACGAGAATTTACGCCGGAACCGTATTTGGAAATCGTTGAAAGAGTATCCTTCTTTCGAGGCCTATCAGGCTACGCTGAATGCAGCCGATTCCATTTGTGACGCTCATCCGGTGCTGAAGAAATTGCTGATTGACCGTCCTTTTGCGGTGTCGTATCACCGGGTTACGGCTTCGGAATATGATTTTCTGTATGTTTGCGATCTGGGTAAACTGAATGTGATTCAGACGCTGGACAGGGCTTTGGCCGCCTGGTTGAACGACGGCAGTATGAGTATGCGGCGTAAAGGGGATATCACCGAAATAAAAACGGATAGTTTAAGTGTGTTTTATGCTATCCGGGCAAATCTGTTGCTGGCGTCTTTTTCGGAGAAGCTGGTGGAGAAAGCGGTGGCGGATTGTGGAAACAGGACTGAAATGGATTATCGGGCGGGTAGCGGCGATCTGGTACTGTATCTGGATCACCATCGGTTGGAGAGGCTGTTTGAAAGTTTGTCGGGAGTATCCGGACAGACCGGAGACAGTTCGGTTTTGCAGACGACGGGGCTGGTTTTAAACCTGACAGATGAAGCGCTGGTGTTTAAGGGCGAAACTTTGCCGAATCGTAAGAAATTTTCTTTACTCGGTGCCTTGAATCTGATGAGCGGGGCACGTTCGCAGGTGAAGAATATTGCCGGAACACATACGGCGGCTTATGTTTCGCTGTGTTTCGGCTCTTTCCCGGAATTAGAAGCTATTTTGCTGGAGAATTATAAGGCCGATAATTTGAAGGAATATTCGGAATACGAACGTTCTGTAAATCGTTTGAATAAGTTTTTGGGGGTAAACGTGGTGGAGTTGTTCACTTCGTGGATTGGGGATGAAATTGTTTTTATCAAGCCCGAAGTGGAGCAGGAGAAACGGCTGGATAATGTGGTGGTCGCCATTCATAGTAAAGATATAGATTTGGCGAAAGACCAGATGGCTTACCTCACAGAGCAGATCGAACGGAAAACTCCGGTACGTTTTAAAGCGATTCAGTATAACGGGCATACGATCAATTTCTTAAGCCTGAAAGGTTTTTTCAATGTATTTCTGGGGGGCTGGTTTAAGAAACTGGACAGGCCTTACTATACGTTTTTAGGCGATTATGTGGTGTTCAGCAATTCTTCGGCAACACTGGCTACGATGATCAAGGAATATTCTTTGGGGAATACTTTGGCGAATGATGAGAAATACAATGCGCTGATGAACCGTTTCGGAAACGGGAACAGTGTGTACGGTTATATTAATTCGCCGGGTACGTATGAATATTTGTATAATTACCTCAAGCCTGTAGAACGGAAAGAACTGGCAGACAACAAAGGGGCTTTCGAGAGTTTCGAGCGTGTCGGTTTTGTGCTGTCGAATGCCGGCAGCGGCTTTGAAACCCGGATTGTGGCTTGCCATAATGTGAACGCTTCGGAGGAATATCGGGTACGGGAGTTGAACAGCCGTCTGGAAGACCTGGCCGACCGGATCGAATCGGGGTATTATTATCCGGTGATCCCGGATAGCGTGGCTGTGAGTACGCGCGGACAATACAGTTACCGCACCGGGGAGCTGGCATTGGACGGAATGCTGAGTAACGGGAATCCTGACGGGATTTGGAATATCCGCGACACGGAACGCCGGCCGGTGGGACAGATCGCTTACCGGAACGGGATAAGGCAGGGAGATGCCTGTTTCTTTTATCCGGGAGGAGCAGCCCGGGCGCGGCTTTTATATGAAAAGGATAAAATTATATCCTACCGGGAGTTTTTCCCCGACGGAACTTTAAAAATGGAAGTGGAGTATAATAAGGGAATGAGGCACGGAGATGTGAAGTTTTATTATTCGACCGGACATTTGCAGGGAGAAGGGAAATACCGGAAAGGAAAACGAACGGGAACCTGGAAGTATTACCGGGTGACGGGGGAGATGGAACGAAAAATGAAATTTTAAAAGAGGGGTTGTTTGTAAAAGGTTATTATGACACAGGTTAAGAATCCGCATGTATTAGAGACAGAGTCTATCGGTAAGTTACTGTTGCAGTATTCTATTCCGGCAATTATCGGGATGACGGTAACTTCGCTTTATAATATTATCGACAGTATTTTTATCGGACACGGCGTAGGTCCTTTGGCTATTTCGGGACTGGCGCTCACTTTCCCGCTGATGAATCTGGTGATCGCTTTTTGTACCCTGATCGGGGTGGGGGGTGCTGCGGTAAGTTCCATCTATTTGGGACAAAAGGACGATCGTAAGGCGACGGAGGTGTTGCACAATGTATTGTTGCTGTGTTTGATCGCCGGAGTTTGCTTCGGTGGATTGACGTTGTATTTTTTAGATCCGATTTTGTTGTTTTTCGGAGCGAGTGAGCACACTTTACCTTATGCACGGGATTTTATGCATGTGCTTTTGATGGGGAATCCGGTTTCTTTTGTGTTTATCGGGTTGAACAACGTGATGCGGGCGACGGGTTATCCGAAAAAAGCGATGTTGTCGTCTTTGCTGACCGTGGGAGTGAATGTGATTTTGGCTCCGATTTTTATTTTCGGATTGGACTGGGGGATCAAAGGGGCCGCTACCGCTACGGTGATTGCGCAGTGTGGCGGATTGGTGTGGATATTGAATCATTTTTTCAACAAGTCGAGCTATGTGCATTTTCAAAAAGGATATTATCGTTTGAGCGGGCATATCGTCCGGGCTATTTTTTCGATCGGTATGGCTCCGTTTTTGCTGAATGTGTGTGCAAGCGCCGTGGTTATTATCCTGAATCACAGTTTTAAGACTTATGGCGGCGATCTGGCGATCGGGGCTTACGGGATTGTAAACCGGATTTTGATTTTGTTCGCTATGGTTGTGGTGGGGTTGACGCAGGGGATGCAGCCTATCGTAGGATATAATTTCGGGGCACGCCGCTACGACCGGGTCCGGCTGGCATTGAGGAAGGCGTTGATTGCAGGGGTGTCGATTATGACTGTCGGGTGGCTGGTGAACGAGATTTTCCCGAATTATATCGTGGCGATGTTTTCCGATGATGCGGAATTGAATGAGCTGGCACGGTTCGGTATCCGTATTTCCTGCCTGATGTTTCCGCTGGTCGGGGCACAGATTGTGATTACCAACTTTTTCCAGTCGATCGGAAAGGCACAGATCTCTATTTTCCTTTCGCTGGCACGGCAGTTGTTGTTCCTGATTCCGCTGTTGTTCATTTTGCCCCGCCATTTCGGGATCACCGGGGTGTGGAGCAGTATGCCGGCTGCGGATCTCATTGCTTTTGTCGCTGCCGCTTTTACTTTGAGGTGGTATGTTAGAAAGATGAGAAAAAACGACCAGGCGGTGCTTGTGAATAAGAATCTTTAGAAATATAGCGTGAAAAGCGTAGCGTGGGGAGAAATCTTTTTCCCTGAGTTTTCGTAGATAAGTCAAGAATTAAATTTTCAGATTATGATCGAATTTAAACCGGTAACGCCTCGGGATAAGGAACTTTTGACCTCTTATTTCTTTCCCGGCGAACGGCGGGATGCCAATCTTTCCATTGTTAATTTGTGTAGCTGGCAGTTTCTGACTTGCAGTAGTTTTGCCGTCGTCGATGGATTGCCGGTGCTGCGTTTTTGTTTTGACAGTGCCCGTACCGTATATACGATACCGGGCGGAGGGGTTCGGGCGGAGGAAGTCGTCCGGCAGCTTGCCCGTCAGGCTGTGGAAGAAGGTTTGCCTTTGTATTTCTATGGAATTGTGCCCGAATTGAGGGAATTGTTGGATAAGGTCTTTCCGGAGGTGTTCGAATACAAGGAAAACCGGGATCATTTCGATTATTTGTATCTGCGAAAGGATTTGGCAGAGTTGAAAGGAAAGGATTACCAGACCAAACGGAATCACGTGAACAAGTTTAAAAAGCGTTATGATTTTCGTTTTATTCCGCTGACGGCGGAAATGGTGCCGGATTGTTTGAGGCTTTATGATGAATGGTGCGGAGAAAGGCGTTGTGGGGAAGACGAGGGATTGAAGCAGGAACGGCAGGCGCTGACTTATGCTTTGGAGCGATTTCGGGAATTGGATGTAACCGGCGGGTCTTTGTGGGTGGAGGGTAGGATGGTGGCTTTCACTTTCGGTGCTCCGGTGAATTACGACACATTTTGCGTGCATGCCGAAAAGGCTCTTGGGGAATTTGAAGGAGCTTATAATGCCATTAATCAGGAGTTTGCCCAATATCTTCCTGAAAAATTCGTATATCTGAACCGGGAAGAAGATTTAGGCTTGCCCGGTTTGCGCAAGGCCAAAATGTCTTATCGCCCTGTGCGTTTGCTGGAAAAAGGGCTTGCTGTATGTCCGCCCGAGCTTTTGAGCTTATAAGCCGGGGCTTTGGGCTAACAGTTCCCTGATTTTTTCTTTTAGGGTTGCCGCCTGGATCGGTTTTGAAAGATAATCGTTGCATCCGGCTTCGAGGGCTTTGTGTTTGTCGCTGTCGAATGCAAAAGCGGTCAGGGCGACAATCGGAATGTCCGGATCGGCTTTTCGGATATTGCGGGTAGCTTCCAGTCCGTCCATTTCCGGCATACGAATGTCCATGAGGATTAAAGCAGGATGGTTTGCCCGGAATAATTCTATCGCTTCTTTTCCGTTATGTGCCCAAAGGATCGTGTAGTCCTGTCTGAGAATGGTGGAGGTCAGGATAAAATTGCTTTCTGTGTCTTCGGCTACCAAAATAACCGGTTTGTTTGTATTTTTTAATGTGCCCTGGCTTAAATGTGCCGGAACAGGGGATGTTTTTTCTTTTCCGCTGACCGGAGTGAAAGGCAGTTCGAACCAAAACCGGGAGCCTTTGCCTTCTTCCGATTCTACGCCGATTTTCCCTCCCATTTGCTCGACCATGCTTTTACAGATAGATAGTCCCAGTCCGGTGCCGTGGATAAAGCTGTTCAGTTTTACAAAACGGTCGAATATTTGCTCTGCATGCTTCGGGGAAATGCCTATTCCGGTATCGCTGACGTAAAATTCGATCGTATTGCCTTGCAGGTTGTAGCCGAGCCGGATAAAGCCCGACGAGGTGAATTTTATTGCGTTGTTGATGAAATTGGTGATGATCTGTAATAACCGGTTGCGGTCGCCTCTCATTTTACATTCCGGTAAATGGTTTTCAAATTCCAGCGTGACCCCTTTTGCCGGTTTCATTTCCAGCGAACGGACGATTTCCCGGCAAAGCCCGTTTACATCGACATCGCTGTATATGATATCCAGCGTTCCGGCTTCTATCTTCGAGAGGTCGAGCACATCGGAGATCAATTGCAGCAACAGGTCGCTGTTTTTTTCAATGATCGTGATGTATTGTTTTTTCTCTTCCTGATTTTCGGTTTCCGACAATAAGTTCGAAAATCCGACTATTGCATTCAGCGGGGTACGGATTTCGTGGCTCATATTGGCGAGGAATGCCGATTTTAGTTTGTCGAGCGTTTCTGCTTTTTCTTTGGCTTCGATCAATTGGGCTTCCACTTCTTTCAACTCGGTGATGTCGATGTTTACCCCGATGATTTCGATGTTCCGGGTTTTGGGATCGTATTCCTTTACGGCGACATAGCACCGGATCCAATTCCAGCCGCCCCGTCCGTTGTCTATCCGCACTTCTTCCTTGAAGTTATCCAGTATTCCTTTCGACAAGTTGCCGTAATATTCATCGATTTTATAACGGTCGTCAGGGTGTATGTGGGGATGATGGTTTATGATTTCCTCTAAAGAGGTATTTTCGGTTTCTCCCCAGTTTTTATACCATTGTTCGAGGGCGAATCCGGTTTTTGTACCTATGTTCCATTTGAAATAACCGACTTTGGCAAATTCGGAAATAACTGAAAAAAAGCTTTCAAACTCTTTGATCTTACTATATGCCGTGGTGGTTTCCGTGTTGTCGATCAGTAACAGCAGGTAATTTTCCAGTTCGTTATTGGAATCGTAGAGAGCGGTCAGTTTGACGATCAGATCTTTCACTCCTTTTTCCTGGGTGCGGTAATACCCTTGAATATCGGAAAAATCGTACTTTAATTCAAAATCGACATTTTCCCTGTTCTTGATTTTCTGTTTTATTTCGTTGGGAATGTTGGGATTGTCGAAAATATTGACTCCCAGTCCCCAACTTTTATCCTGTAAGCCGAAGATTTCAACGTCTTTGTCGTTCATATCCCGCAGGTATCCCTCTTTATCGTAAATCTCGATCCCGACGGGAATATTTTTATAGATGTTCCTTAGCGTTTTTTCACTGCGGTCTAATGCTTCGTGTGCCTTTACGATGTCGGTCATGTCCGAGAAAATAACCGTTATTTCGTTCGGGTCGAGGCTGTAGGTGATCATTCGCAGGTATTTTTGCTGTGTGGGCAATTTGTAAGTAGCCTGCGATGTGGTTTGTTCGGATTGCACCGTCCACATATCCTGCAGTTGTTTTTGCAGCATATCCAGAGGAATGTTCATTTCCCTCGCTGTTTTATTGATGAAATCGGCGAGGGGGAAGCCGGTGATTTGCTCGAAAGCAGGGTTGATATCCAGAAAGATATAATCGTAGGGCTGTCTTTCCTGATCGTAAAGAAGCTTTAACCGGACATAGCCTAAGGGCATGTGCTGGTAAAGATTTTTGAAATATTCCCTTTCCTTGCGGGCAATCTGTTCCGATTTTTGTAGTTCGATGCAAATGCTGGTGATGTTGCTCATTGCAGAGAGCCACTGATAATCTTCGTTTGTCCAGGTGTGATGTTCATCGGTGATATCGACACCGAGATAACCTCCCACCCGGTCTTTTGCGATCATAGGGACAACCAGGATCGATTTGATCCCTTGCCTGCCTAAAACCTCTTTTTCGATGGCGGCTTCCGGAGGAAGTTCGTCGAGGTTGAACAATACGATAGGAGTGTAAGTTTGTATCTGGAGCGTCCACCAGGGGGTACTGTCGATGGGGAAACGCTGTAAGTTATCTTTTTCGGCGGATACGCCTTGAGCCAATACTTCGTATGTGCAGGTTTGCAGTTGCTGTTCGAAATCATATTCGAAAATATAGGCGCGGCTACCGTTGAATTGAAGCAGGATATCTTTTAAGATGTTATTGATTTCCCGGCTGGGGTCTTCCGTTTTTAGAAATGAAAGCAAAGAGCGCGAAATGCTATTTTGCCGGGCGAGCAATTCGTTGAGTTGCTGTTGTTGTTTTTCCTGAGAAAATTGCTGGGTATGATTGATTGCCTGTAAATAGCCCCAGCCGATCAGGTGCCCGTTTTCATCCTGTTCTTTTTGTCCTAACCGGGAATGTACCCATATTTCTCCATATATGGTCTGGATGGGATAGATCTGTTCGTAAATGTCCTGCGTATGGGAAATCGGGGATTTTGAATAAATCCGGTCCCGGAAATGTTCCGGAATAAGTTGTGCAAAATCCTCGAATCCTATGGTATCTGAATCTAAGTTAAGCAATTCGGTGATATCGTCGGAAAATAGATAAGTTTGGGTATGAAAATTTGCTTTCCACCAACCCCATTGTGCTAATTTATGAAGTTCTTGAAGTTTTTTCCAGCTGATTTTTGGGTATAGATTCATTTATAACGTTTGAATATTTTAACACAACTATATTTCTATGCGAAAATATAGATTATTTGTGGAAAAATCTATTTCTAAATTGATATAATGTGTAACTTTCGACTGTTTAACCGGGAATGTAGTTTTCCCGGTCTTTAATTTTTGTGTAATGAAATGGATTAAAAAAGACAAGAGCGGGCAGGAGGGAACAGGCGGGGAGCTGTCGGCTATCGAACAAAAGATGCAATCTTTTAAGTCGAGAGGTTTTCATGTGCCTTCGCGTAAATTGCTCAAGACACCGGAGCAAATCGAGGGGATCCGGCGCAGTTCTGCCATCAATACGGCGGTGCTCGATCTGGTGGCCGGTCATATTCACGAAGGGATGACGACAGAGGAGATCGATAAGCTGGTTTATAATTATACGGTGGCTCACGGTGCTATTCCCGCTCCCCTGAATTTCGAGGGGTTTCCTAAGAGTGTCTGCACTTCGGTCAATGACGAGGTGTGCCACGGCATTCCCAGCGAGCAGACAGTGCTTCGCCGGGGAGATATTGTGAATGTGGATGTATCTACAATATTGGACGGTTATTTTTCGGACGCTTCCCGGATGTTTATGATCGGAGAGGTCGCCCCTGAAGCCAAACGGTTGGTGGAAGTGGCACACGAATGTCTGGATTTGGGCCTGAAGGCGGCAAAACCCTGGGGTTGCCTGGGGGATGTGGGAGCTGCGGTGCAGGCGCATGCCGAAAAAAACGGTTATTCGGTGGTAAGGGAGTTCGGAGGACATGGTGTGGGGCTGAAGTTTCACGAAGAGCCTTTTGTAAGCCATGTGGGACGTCCCGGAACGGGGATACTGCTGGTGCCCGGTATGGTTTTTACGATAGAACCGATGATCAATTTGGGAAAACGAAGAATTTATATCGACGAAGAGAACGGTTGGACTGTCCTTACAGACGACGGACAGCTCTCGGCACAATGGGAATATACGGTTTTGATCACAGAGACCGGAACGGAGGTTTTGACTCATTGACGGTACTGTTTTTATTCCGGAGACGGAGGGGCGGGCCAACGGTGGGATGAAGGTTTGCCGGGCCGGAACTTTCCGGCAGGATTTTTCGTATCCCATGATAGAACATAAAATAGAAAAATCATGAAATACAAAGAAATATTATTTGCCGGATTGTTATTGCTGGGAATGGTTTGGAGCGCAAATGCCCAAACGATAGAAACGACCGTGAAACGGAATGCCGAAGGGATGTTTGTACTGCCGCCTATGCCCTATCCGGCCGATGCGCTCGCTCCTGTTATCGGGGCGGAAACGATGAATTTGCATTATGGTAAACATTTTCAGGGATATATCGATAACCTGAACAGGCTGATTGCCGGCACTCCGTTCGAGCAGGCCTCTTTGCCCGATATTGTCGCTTATTCTTCCGGGGCGGTGTTCAATAATGCCGCTCAGGCCCTGAATCACGATATTTATTTCAATACATTTTCTTCCCGGGCGAAGCGGCAGCCTTCCGGGGCTTTATTGAAAGCGATAGAGAAGGAATGGGGATCGCCGGATGCTTTTAAGCAGGCGTTTGAAAAAGCGGCTAACGGAATTTTCGGATCGGGTTGGGCATGGCTGGCTCAAACTCCGCAGGGCGGGCTGGTGATTATGGCGGAGAGCAATGCGGGGAATCCGCTGACCAAAGGATATATACCCCTGCTGGGAGTGGATGTCTGGGAACATGCTTATTATCTGGATTACCGGAACCGGCGAGCCGACCACCTGAAACAACTTTGGAGCATTATCGATTGGGGGAAGGTGGAAAGTCGTTATAAATCCACCGGGAAATAAGATTGCTTATTTCTTAAATCCAAATCCGCTATTTCCGAAACGTTCGTTCCAGTCGGAGGTCAGGGAATACCAATCGTCGAACAGGCGGTTACGCACTTTGTCCATGAATGCCTCGCCTTCTTTCCCTTTTAGCAGATGCTCGTTGGGTATGCCTGTGAGATAATTTTTCCACAGTTCTTCGTCGGATTGTTCGAATTCAAGAAATAACAGGTTCTCGGACAGGGACAGTTGTCCGTTTGCGCCGATCTTATAGGTTTGCTGTCCGGCTCCATAAGGAAAAGAGGGGGCATAGCCTGCCTTTGCCCAATAGCGGTATAATATGAGCGTGCTGTCCGTCGCCTCGTAATCGCCGATCATGACCGTTTCGCTGTTACACTCTTTCTGTATGTTTTCCAAATTTGCTGTGAAAAGCGGCTTTTCTTTTCCCGATGCGTAAATGGATAATATCCGTTGTTGTACATCGTCCATCAGGGTATCGGTTATCGAAAAGGTGAGTTTTTGTCCTTGTATGGAACGGTTTTCCTGCTGGCCGAAAGTGAAGCAGGAACAGAAGAGTATGGCAGTTGCCAGCAAAAAAAGTTTCATGGGAATAAGGATTAACGTGTTTGAATGAAATTCAATATATCGTACGGACGTTCGGCGATGTGGTTGGCTCCGTTTTCTTCCAGTTCCCGGCGGGGGCGGAAGCCCCAGGTCACACCTATGGAAGTGACACCGCTATGGATTGCCGTTTGCATATCTACCCCGGAATCGCCGACATAAAGGGTTTCGGTGTTGGATACGCCTGTTTGCGATAAAATATACCGAATCACAGCGGGATCGGGTTTTACCGGAATCCCTTCTTTTTGCCCGGCTATTACTTTGAACAGCGATGAGCCGAAATAATGGCGGACCAGTTCATCGGTTCCCTGATGATATTTGTTGGAAGCGACGGCCAGCAGAATCCCTTTTTCGTTAAGTACTTCCAGCACCGACGGAATCCCCTGGTAAGGACGAGTCCGGTCGGTTTTGTGCTGCTGGTAATATTTCACAAATTCTTGTTTTATCCGGTTTATCGTGGCTTCGTCCCGCCGGTCCTGGGGCAGAGCCCGTTCAATGAGTTTCGTGATACCGTTACCCACAAAATACGGATATTCCGAGAGGGCATGCTCCGGGAATCCGAATTGGCGAAGTGCATAATTGGTGCTGATCGCGAGATCGTCGATCGTATCGAGCAATGTACCGTCGAGGTCGAAAATAACTAAGCGGGTCATGAGCGTTGTTTTAATTTTTCATACATTTTGTGGTAAGCCGGAGTGGGAATGCCGTATTCTTGTCCGGCACGCACCACATATCCGGTGAGCGTATCGAGTTCCGTTTGTTTCCCGTTCCTGAAATCCGTGTGCATGGAGGTCGTTGCGTCGTAAGGCATTTTTTGCTGGTCTGCCACGACTTTCTCCACCATATCGTCCGGTAAAACGATTCCTTTTGCCCGGGCTACCTGCATCAGTTCGTCCCCCAGCAGACGATAGTCTTCACGATGGTGTTGCAGTATTTCGCCTATGCTTTGGTTGTAATAGGACGTGAGAGTCGCTCCTACGGAGATCAGGAAAAATTTTTGCCATATCCGGGTGATGATATCTTCGGGGTTGAGGGCGTCTATCCCGGCAGCCGTCAGAAGTCGCAGCAAAGCCTGTTGCCTGTTGCGGTCGCCTTCCGGATCGCCGAACCAAAGGCGGCTTCGATCTGTGAATTTGGTGACCAGTCCCGGTGCGGCAAGCCGTGCCCCGATGTACACACAACCATACCAAACCGTGTTGTGCGGAAGAATGCGGCGTAAACGCTCGGTGATATCGGCTCCGTTCAATAGAGGGATGACGACAGTCTGTGTGCCGATCAGGGGCGAAAGCTGCCCGATATTTGCTTCCAGATCGTAGCTTTTGGTGGTACAAAACAAATAATCCACCACACCGATGTCCGCCGGACGGTCGGTTACTATTGCCGGGCAGGCTTCGGTGACAGCGTCTTTGGTTTGGATTCGTAAGCCGTTTTGCCGGATCTCTTCCAGATTTTTACCTCTGGAAATGAAGTATATACCCACGGTATCCGAATTTCGGTAATGTGCTGCGAGCATGCCGCCATAGTAGCCGCCTACCCCTCCGATACCGGAAAATGCGATTTTTATCATGTCTTTATTTCTATCGGTATCAAAAATACAATTTTTGCCGGAAAATTCAAACGGATAAAAACAGAGGCTACCGAAAATAAATCCGGTAGCCTCTTCCCCTCAAATCCTATTCACGGGAGATTGCCAACACTTAATTTTTATCTTGGAATTTTTTTCTAATTCAATTTTGTTTATGGTGATGAACTTGTTCATTCTAAATGACGATGTAAAAATAATGTATATTTTGATAAAATCCAACTTTATTGGATAAAATTTCAATTTTGAAATAAAAATATTTTTAAATGATAAAAGAATCGCTGTGATTGTAACTTTTCGGGCGGTGTATCCGACGTACTTTTATATATAGAAATCGATAGAAGAATGGAATTATTTGCATTGCCTTTTCCTGCTTTTGTTGTATTTTAATTAATTTTGACAGCCTTGTGCTTTTTTGGCCGGGTAATACAGAGAGTATATATATTGATGATTATGATAAAAATGTTTAGAATTTTGTTGTCGGTATTTCTGACGGTGCTGGTTGTGGCCTGCTCCGATCAGTCTGCTTATAAATATAAGTATGTGCAGGGCGATCCGATGAAAACGAGGATATATACCCTGCACAACGGATTAAAGGTGTATCTGACCGTGAATCCCGAAGAACCGAAGATACAGGCCAATATCGCGGTGAAGGTGGGAGGTAAGAACGATCCGGCGGAGACTACCGGATTGGCGCATTATTTCGAACATCTGATGTTTAAGGGGACGGATAAGTTCGGAACTCAGAATTACGAGCAGGAAAAACCGATGCTCGATGAAATTGAACGATTGTTCGAAGTGTATCGGAAAACCACCGGAGAGGCTGAGCGCGCTGCCCTTTATCATAAAATCGACAGTATATCCTATGAAGCTTCCAGGCTGGCTATTCCGAACGAGTACGATAAGCTGATGGCTGCAATCGGTTCGGACGAATCGAATGCATATACGGGGGAGGATATGACGGTATATGTGGAGAATATTCCTTCGAATGAAGTGGATAATTGGGCGAAGATACAGGCCGAGCGTTTTGAGAATGCGGTGATCCGGGGATTTCATACGGAGCTGGAAGCGGTATATGAAGAAAAGAATATGTCGCTGACGCAGGATGGCAACAAAGCCCTCGAACGGTTGATGGCAGCCTTGTTTCCGCACCATCCTTACGGTACACAAACGGTGTTGGGATCGCAGGAACATTTAAAAAATCCTTCGATCACCAATATAAAAAATTATTATAAGCAATGGTATGTGCCTAACAACATGGCGATTTGTATGTCCGGAGACCTGAATCCGGATTCGGTGATCGTGATTTTGGATAAGTATTTCGGCAGATTGCAGCCGAACCCGGAATTACCGAAGTTGCAGTTCGAGCCGGAGAAGCCGATAACGGCTCCGGTTGTAGAAGAGGTTTTAGGAGTGGAGGCTGAACAGATCCTGATCGGGTGGCGTTTTCCCGGAGCGGCGAGTCGTGAATCGGAATTGTTGCAATTGACGGAGCAGGTGCTTTGTAACGGAACGGCCGGATTGATCGATTTGAATGTGAGCCAGCAGCAGCGTTTGCTGGAGGCCGGGGTTTATGCCGGACTTATGGCAGATTACAGTTTTCTTTTAATGGCGGCAAATCCCAAAGAAGGCCAGAGCTTGGAGGAAGCAAGAGACATTTTGCTGGGTGAAGTCGATAAATTGAAAAGAGGGGATTTCGATGAAAATTTGCTGGAGGCTGCTGTCAATAATTTTAAGCTCGGTTTACAGGCAAAGCTGGAAAGTAATGAGGCACGGGCCGATTGGCTGGCGGAGTCGTTCATCAACGGCTCTTCCTGGAAAGATGAAGTGGAAGGAATCGGAAGGCTGAGCAAGATCACCAAGCAGCAAATTGTGGATTTTGCTAACGCGAATCTGAAAAACGATAATTATGCCGTTGTTTATAAGCGGCAGGGAAAAGACCCGAATGAAAAGAAAATCGATAAGCCTGAAATCACTCCGATTTTTACGAACCGGGACACTTCGAGCCGTTTTTTGAAAGAGGTGCAGAGCAACCGGGTGAAACCGATAGAGCCTGTCTTTGTGGATTATAGTAAGGATATGGAGAAAGGGATGGCAAAGGCGGATATTCCGGTGCTGTACAAGTATAATAATACGAATGGGCTGTTCACCCTGACTTATGTGTTCGAGATAGGCAGAAATAACGATAAAGTCCTGGGAACGGCTGCCCGGTATATTAAGTATTTGGGTACGGATCAAATGGATGCCGAGCAGCTCCGCCGGGAGTTTTACCGTTTGGCTTGCAATTATTGGATCAGAGCCGGAGAGGACCGGGTTTCTGTCGGATTGACCGGGTTGGAAGAAAACCGGGTAAAGGCGATGGAGCTGTTCGAGTCGTTGCTGGCGGATGCCCAGCCGAATGCCGAGGTTTTGGAAAATATGAAAGGGGATATCCGTAAAGCGCGTGTCGATGCCAAAAGTAATCAGGGGGCTAATTTCAGCCGTTTGAGGCAATACGGTTTGTATGGCCCTTATTCGCCTGCTACCGCCGTGTTGTCGGATTCCGAGTTGGACGAATTGCAGCCGGAAGATTTGCTGGGACGTTTGCGTAAACTGAACAGCTATGAACACCGGGTGATGTATTACGGTCCGGCTTCCCTGAAACAGGTGATAACAGAGGTAAATGCTTTGCATCGTACGCCGGAGAAACTGACACCTGTTGTGAAGAAGGCTGCTTTCCAGTATGCGGAAACTCCGGAAAACAAGGTGTTGCTTGCCCCGTATGATGCCCGGCAGATTTATATGACGGCTGTTTCTAACCGGGGAGAAAAGTTCGATGTGACGTTTGATCCGGTTATTGCGCTTTATAATGAATATTTCGGGGGTGGGATGAATTCTATCGTTTTTCAGGAAATGCGTGAGGTCAGGGGATTGGCTTATGATGCCGATGCCGGGCTGAACGAACCGTCGAAATGGAACAGGCCTTATCTCTTTACCACGTTTATCGCCACGCAAAACGATAAGGTAAAGGATGCTCTCGCTGCTTTCGATCAGATTATCAATGATATGCCCTTATCGGAAAATGCTTTCCAGTTAGCGAAAGAGGCTTTGCTTACCCGTATCCGTACGACGCGAACGACGAAAGCCGATGTGCTGTGGAGTTATGTCGCCCTGGAAGATTTGGGACTGACGGAAGACCGGAACCGGGCGTTGTTCGAGGGGGTACAGAAATTGACGCTCGACGATGTGAAAGCTTTTCAGGAAAAGTGGGTAAAGGGACGAAAATATGTATATTGTGTTTTAGGGGACGAAAAAGAACTGGATATGAAAGCGCTGTCGAAATATGGAACGATAATCCGGCTGAAGACGGAAGATATTTTCGGATATTGACCGTCGGTAGCCGCCGCTGCCCCGGAACTGTCCACAGAGGTGAAAATGCGGGATAGAAGGAAGACCGACGGAAGCCGGAGGTTTAAGTGCTAAGGGGAGTATCCGGCGGGTTGTTCTGATCCGGGGGTGCTGGAATTAGTCCAGGGCTTTATATTCCATACGATACATGTCGAATCCCTTAGCCCAGTAATCTTTTTTTATTTCAATCAGTTCAAATCCTTGTTTCTCATAAAATTTGTAAGCTACCTGTGAAGTTCTGACAGTTATCTTTTGAATACCGCCGAAAGACTTAAGTTTTCCGATTCTATATTTAAGTAATTGTGTTCCTAAGGATTTACCTTGGTATTGCGGATGGAAGATGTCCCAGCTGATTCTTCCTGTCGTCTTATGGTCTGCAAAGTTTATTCCGCCGCAACCTACAATCTTTTCGTTAAAAAGCAGGACATAATAGAGCTCTCTTTCGCTGTCCAGATACCTGCTTAGGTCTGCTTCTTCCTCCGGGGCAAAGTATCGGGGCGTATTTAACCTGATTAAATTTATTACTGCGCTCTTATCGGTTGGCTCGTATTCCCTGATAGTGATCATCGTTCGTTTTTATCGCCGGTTTCCCGGCGGGCTTATGTGCATGTTTTTTCTTCGCGGCATTTTGTTTGTACTCTGCCGGTTTCCGATATAATGTAAATACGTTACCAATAATCTCTGCAAAACATCGGTTTGCCGGGGGCCGTTGGTTGTTTAGAGATATGTTTTTGGGATTCTCCTTATTTATCCGGTAAAGGCATTATTTTTTGTCTGTTGAGTTTGCCGGATCCGGCAGGTTTTCTATTTTTCCGGAATAGGAAATGTTTCTGCGGTTGTTGCTGTTTATGCTTACCGAGCAGGAGCCGCCGGGAAAGGCTTCGATCGTAATCCGGTAAACGTCGTTTTGTCCGGCAACGTTAAATTGATAGAGTACCGAGCTTTTCCTTTTCTTTTCGATGGTTTTTACCTGTAATGCTTTTATCGTGTTGTCGAATTCGATTCCGCCCCCTTCGCCGTAAGGCAGGGAATAAGCTCTTCCGAAATAGGGGAGTTTTCCTTTAGCCGTGCTGTCGGCGACGGTGATCGTGCCTTCCGGATTGAAACGGGTGAGATCGGCTCCGTTCAGGGGATAAACCCGGTCGATCGTCACCTGAAAACGGTTTGCCCGGATCAGCGTTTTCAGGTCTTTGAACTGTTGTTCAATTTTGGCATCCTGTTCTGCCTTATTTTTCCGTTGTGCCTGCAGCCCTCCGGTAAGGAGAAGCATAAAAGCCATTAGAATGATTGCCTGTGTTTTCATCGTTTTTAGATTTTGTCGTTTCTAAAACTGTTACAAAAAATATACCAGTTTTATTTTCCGGCAGTTACGATATACATGTCGTCCGGGTTCCAGTATTTTTGGGCTAATTCCAATAAATCTTCTGCCCGGCAATGTTTTATTTTGTCGATGATCGAAAGATAAATCTCGTTTGTAAGCCCATAGTTGAGTTTATGCTTTAAAGCGTCCGATTGCGAAAAAACTCCGTCGATTTCGCGTAATAAATCGCCGTGGAAGTAATTTTTCACTAAAGTCAGTTCGTCTTCCGGGATCGGTTCCGTTTGCAATTTTCCGATCTCTTTCAGGGTTTCGTCGATCGTGGCTTCGGTGTAGTCGCTGTTTACGTCGGCGGCGATACACCAATAGCTGCCTTCCGGTATGGAAACGTTGAAAGATTGTATGCCGTAGGTGTAGCCTTTTTCTTCCCGGATGTTCGACATCAGCCGGGAACCGAAATAACCGCCTAATACGGTGTTGAGCAATTGGAATCCGGCATAATCCGCCTCGGTGATCCTGACTCCTTTTTTACCCATCCGGAGGCTTGCCTGTACGGCGTTTTCTTTCACCACCTTATAGCGTCCGGCCGGAGCGGGAGAGAATGAATGGGAGACAGCGGGGGGAGGTGTTCCGGGAGCCTGTAAGCGGGAGAAATGGGTTTCGAGCAGGGACAATACTTCCTCGCTGACATTGCCGCATACCATGATCCGGCAGTTATGGGCATTGATGTACCGGTGATAGAAGTCCCGCACTGAAGAAGCCGTGACACGGCTATAATCTTTTTCTGAAATCAGGTTGGCATAGGGATGCCGTTCCCCGAACAGCAGTTTGGAAAATTCTTTCCGGGCGAGATAAGCTGTTTTTTCCAGTCCCACTAAGAATTCCTGCCGTTTGTTTCTGAGGAATATTTCCAGTTCCTTTTCCGGCACAACGCTGTCGGCGATCATTTCCGCCAGCATGGCAATGGTTTCTGCGGCATATTTATTCAGGGAGATGAGGCTCAGCTCCACTTTGTTCAATCCGCAGTTGTAGTCCACGTAAGCTCCGTAATAGTCGAATATTTCGGCAATGGCTTCCGCATCGTGCCGGGTGGTTCCTTCGTTCAGCATATTGACCGTCGTGGAGGAGATCAGAGGTTGCGGCTGATAGTATATTCCGGCTTCGAATTGTACGTCTATTTTGAAAACTTCCTGTGCGGGGTCGTGAATGTATATTATTTCGATTCCGTTAGGCAGAGAAGTGCGGGAATACGGCAACAGGGCCGGGACGGATAAGGGGGCTATATCAGGGGCTATGGAACGATTCAGCGTCATAAGTTGTTATTGTTTAGTCTTTCAATGAAAAAGGATTATTTCAGATAGCATAGGGTAGAACAATTTTCCGGACGGAAAAGCCGGCTTGCCGTTTCTTTAATTTTGGCGGTGGTTACTTCCGCATAGCGGGAGCCTTCCGCATTGATCAGGTCGATGTTGCCCAAAAATTCGAAAAATGCCAGATTGCTGGCTTTCGACTGGTAGTTGATCTCGCTGTATGAAATACGTGCTTCCGTTTTGTTAATCACTTTTTGTACGTCGCGTTCCGTAATTTCGTCCCGGATAAATTTATCGATTTCGTTCAGAATCGCTTTTTCTGCCTCGCGGATGTCCGTCCCTTCCGAAAGTTTACCGCTAAAGATGAACAGGCCGGGATCGGTGTCGCCCGATACGTAAGCGTCGATTCCGGAAAACAGGTTGCTGTTTTTGATCAGATTTACGTAGAGGCGTGAAGATTGCCCGTTGGATAAAATATCCGAAATGATGTCGCAGATATAGAAGTTGTCGGAATTGCGCGCTCCCATGTGATATACTTTGTAGATCGCATCGGCAGGCACTGCATTGCCCGGAACTTCCAGACGGCGTTCCCCGGTTTGTTCCGGCTCTGCCGGGATTATTTGCTGCGGAGCCTGTGCCGGCGGAATGTCGCCGAACCATTTTTCCACCAGTTGCAGCGCCTTATCGCTGTCGATGTTCCCGCTAAGGCTGACAATGGCGTTGTCCGGGGCATAGAAACGGTGGAAAAAATCCTTCACATCGTCGAGGGTCGCCTGTTCGATTTGTTCCGGTGATTTTCCGATGGTCGCCCAGCGATAAGGATGTACCTTATAAGCCAGGGGACGTAATTTCAGCCAGATATCGCCATACGGATTGTTCAGGTAACGTTGTTTGAATTCTTCGATGACCACCTGTTTTTGAACATCCAGCGCATGTTGGGAAAAGTTTAACCCGGCCATCCGGTCGGATTCCAGCCAAAGGGCGGTTTCGATGTTGGTTGCCGGGATCGTGATGTAATAATTCGTGTAATCGTTGGTCGTGAAAGCATTGCTGTCGCCTCCCGCCAATTGTACGTGGCGATCGTAATCTTCAATGTGCACGGAGCCGCCGAACATCAGGTGTTCGAATAAATGGGCGAATCCGGTTTTGTCGTCGCGTTCGTTACGGGAACCGACTTTATAGAGGACATTGACGGAAACGAAAGGGGTGCTTTTGTCCGTGTTGCAAATAACGGTCAGCCCGTTTTGCAGTATTGTCCGTGAAAAATTGATCATATCGTTGTATTTCTGTGTTTTCCTGATTGACTTGTCCGGACGGGGCTTACAGCCGGGTAAATCCTTTTTCGATGCAGCGGTTGTATTCGGTTATGATGTCGCCGATGATATCGGCGACGCTTTCCGGCCCGTTGAGCATGGAGGCGATTTGCCCGATTTCCAGTTCGCCTTCCCGGAGATCGCCCTCGAACATTCCTTTTTTCGCCCTACCTTTGCCCAGGAGCTCTTTCAGGGTATCGGCAGGAGCTCCGCCGTCTTCTGCGGCTTTTACCTGTTCGAAAAATTCGTTCTTGATCAGGCGGGTAGGAGCTAATTTCTTTAGGGATAGCAGCGTGCCTCCTTCGGGAGTGTCCCATACTTTTTGTTTGAATGAGGGATGGGCGGACGATTCGGCGGCAACGGCAAAACGGCTACCTACCTGTATTCCCTCCGCTCCCAACGCCATTACGGCGCACATGGCTTTCCCGGAAGCGATGCCTCCGGCGGCGATCAATGGCAATGAGCATTGTTCGGCCACATGAGGGATCAGGGTGAGGGTGGTGGTTTCTTCCCTGCCGTTATGCCCGCCTGCCTCAAAGCCTTCCGCTACGATGGCATCGCATCCGGCCTCTTCGCATTTTTGAGCGAAAAGAGCGCTGCTCACCACATGTACCACCGTGATCCCGTGCGATTTGAGGTAAGGAGTCCATTTCTTCGGACTTCCGGCAGAGGTGAATACGATTTTAACTCCTTCCTCCACAATGATCTCCATGAGATGTTCGATTTCAGGGTAAAGCAGGGGGACGTTTACTCCCCAGGGTTTGTCGGTGGCGGCTTGCATTTTGCGGATATGTTCTGTCAGGGTTTCCGGATGCATAGAGCCTGCACCCAATAATCCCAAACCACCGTTGTTACTGACGGCAGACGCTAATTTCCAGCCGCTGCACCACACCATGCCTCCCTGAACGATGGGGTATTGTATATGAAATAATTCTTTAATTCTGTTCATTGCTTTCGTTTTTTGTTTTGTCCGCTATCGCGTTTTTTGACGATACACACGATCAATCGTTCAACAAATCTATAAAAAAATAGCGGAACTACCGTAGTAATTTCCGCTATCTCCGATATTTCGAGCCAGGGAGACTTAAGATGCCTTTTGCATATTGGGCTGTTCCAGCCCGTAGCCTTTTTTCCTGTCTTCGCGTTTCAGCATGAAAGCCACCAGCACGGCAAGGATGCCGAATCCGGTGAAAATGCTCATGGGAACCGTGTAATCATAGGTGATTGTCCCATCGGGCAGAACGATTTTGGCGTAGTGTTCGATTACCCAGCCGATCAGCATAGGCACTCCCATTAAACCGATGTTCTGAACCCAGAAGATAAGTGCATAGGCGGAGCCGAGCTGTTTTTGCGGGATGATTTTCGGTACGGACGGCCACATGGCAGAGGGCACCAAAGAGAAAGCCACTCCCAGCACGATCATGACCAGCATGGCAAACCACCAAACGTTGAAGAACGGCAACGCAAACAGTAAATGTACGACAATCAGCATAAAAGAGCCGATGACCATTAAAGTGGCTCCCTTGCCGATGCGGTCGTACAAGGAACCGAAAAGCGGTGTCAGCAGGATCGTCCCGAAAGGCAAAAGCGCCGGAATGTTTCCGGCAACCTCCGGAGTGACATCGTATTTATAGATCATCAATTTGGTCGCAAATTTCAGGAACGGAAATACGCCTGAATAGAAAAGCACGCAAAGGATAGCTATTAGCCAGAAGCCTTTGTTGGTGATGACCATCTTGATGTCGCTGAGCTTGAAGCTTTCTTCTTCCTGCACTTCTGCCGCCGGCATCGATTTGTCGAGGCGGAAATCCATCACATTATATACCAGGAAAGCGATCGTTCCGATGCAAAGCAGGATCGCTCCCAACAGGATCGGGTAGGAAATATGTCCCATCGCTTTGGAAATCGGCAAACTCATGCTCAGGGCGATAGCCGTACCGATACGGGCAACGGCGACCTGTAAGCCTAAGGCCAGGGCGAGTTCGTAACCTGTAAACCATTTTACGATAATTTTGGAAACGGTGATTCCTGCGATTTCCACACCCATGCCGAAGATGGCGAATCCAAGCCCGGCCATGACGACCTGTGAATTGAATCCGAAGATAGTTCCCCCCATCGGAAAAAATCTTGAAATGGCATAGAACTTAAGCATCGCTCCGGTGAACATGAGCAGGCAGGCACCCACACCCGTAAAGCGCACACCCATTTTATCGAGGATAATACCGCCGAAGATCAGCATGAATGCAAAGACGTTGAACCAACCGTAAGCGCCGGTAAAAACGCCGTATTCCGTTCCTGTCCAGCCTAAACCGCCTTCTGCGGTACTTTTCATTAATATGTCTTCGAGGGGAGCCATGACATCGGTCATGAAATAACCGCACAGCATTGTAAACGATACGACGACAAGTGCAGTCCAGCGGGCTGTTTTTGAGTCCCGTAACGTTTGATGAATTTTTTCGACCATTTTTTTGTTATTTAGATTGATTGATTTTCCGCACAATGGCGCCAAAGTTAAAGGAAATATATCATAACTCAAAGGATTGCAAAGGGGGTTTTGGAAGGTAGCGGCGTTTTTTTACCAAACCCGAAATTTCGGTGCTCATGGGAAAAACGGAGCGTAAAAGCAGGAAATGATCGGATTTATTCCGGATTAAAAAAAAGAATTTTTCTCTGATTTGTGCCCAGAGGGAAATGTGGCGGATTGTGAAAGAAATTTTAGTGCTGTCCGATGAATATTTATTCATCGGAACTGCCGGATGTGGGATAGACGGTTTAGGGACAGGGGATAGCATAGGATATATTTATCGGTCTTTTTTGCTTTGTGGAAACAGTCGTCCCGGAAAATAGGAATGGTATAAAAACAGCCGGAGGTGGTAGTCTCCGGCTATTTTCAAGATAAGATAAAAAAGAATGTTTAATAGTTATTTTTCTTTGGCTCGAAATAGGCTTGCGGATGCTCGCATGCCGGGCATTTCATCGGTGCTTTTTTACTCTTGATGACGAATCCGCAGTTACGGCATTGCCATTCTATCTCTTCTTCGCGCTCAAATACTTTGCCTGCTTCAACCCGTCCGAGCAGTGTACGGTAACGGGCTTCGTGCTCGGCCTCAACTTTTGCAATCTGGCGGAAGGTGTTGGCGATTTGCGGGAAACCTTCTTCGTCGGCTATTTTAGCAAATTCAGGATATAGTTCGGCCCACTCTTCGTTTTCCCCTGCTGCTGCTGCTGCCAGGTTTTCTGCCGTGGTTGCGATCACTCCGGCAGGGTAAGAAGCTGTGATTTCCACCATACCGCCTTCCAGATATTTGAAGAATTTTTTAGCGTGCTCTTTTTCTTGTTCGGCTGTTTCCATGAAAACACCGGCAATCTGTTCGTAGCCTTCTTTTTTAGCCACACTGGCAAAAAATGTGTAACGGCTTCTTGCCTGTGATTCGCCTGCAAATGATTTTAACAGGTTTTGCTCTGTTTTAGTTCCTTTAATACTCATAGCCTTTGTTTTATTGATTAAGTTATATACCACATCGCTTTTGTATTGCAAGTATAATAGGAATAAAGATAGCAAACAAATTCTTATTTTTTATAAAATTATAAATTCTATTTATCGGCATTGATTATCAGTGAATTTTGTGAATGGAGCCATCTTTAAAATTTGGGGATCGCTTCGGGGTGGGTTTATCGTTTTTCAGGTATTTTCAGTTTGAACGGTTCTTTGGAACTGCCCGACAAAGGGAAAAGGTAAATATCCGTTCCGGGACGGAACATTCCGCCTGACGGCAGGGAGATAAAATAGGGTATTTGCCGTTCGGATTTTTTGAAAAAGCATTATCTTTACAAGATAAAATGATCGAGTATGCTTTCAAGAGATTTAACGGCAAGTGTCATTAAGACTTTTTTCGAGGAGCTGAGCGATGTCCGCGACGGCAGGCGGCAGGAAAATGTGGCCAATCCTTTTGCGGGATTGTATATGCCTTATTTTCATCAGGAGAGGGAGTGGTTTTTCAAGGCAGAAGTGAAAGAAATCACAGCTTTGCTGGCGGATGACCCGATTGCGAAATTAGAGATGCTGACGGAATTGCTGTATCAGGATGCCCGCCGTTTGACGGATGCAGAGGTGCAGGGGGTGATGTTCCGGAAAATCATCGAGTTGTATGACTTTATCGATGTCCGGAGCATGGAATTTTCTATCGAACGGGCGAATCGTGCGGAAGAATTAAAAAAGTTACTGAATTCTTAACTTCTTTTCGTTTTTTGCGTAAATCCGTAAAAATAAACGGATATGAACCTGACACAATATGATTTTGAATTTTTAGTCGCTGCTATTCTGATTATTTCTATGGCTTTGGTGTTCTACACGATAGGTGTGTGGAGCGAACAGGCACAGAAGGGATTGAGGGGATGGCATGTCGCGGCTTTCGGATTGGGGTTTGTGTGCGATATTGTCGGCACTACTTTTATGGCCGAGCTGGTGAGGCTGACCGGAGAAGACAATCGCCTGCATGCGGTGACCGGAACGATAGCCGTATTCCTTATGGGAATACATGCTTTATGGGCTTTGTGGACCTTTTGGAAAGGATCGGCAAAAGCCAAAAAGAATTTTAGCCGTTTTAGCGTAGTGGTATGGTTTATCTGGCTGATCCCTTATAGCATCGGGGTTTGGCTGGGCGCGACTTCTCATATATAAATGTTATAATACAATGAAAAGCGGAGGATTTATTCTCCGCTTTTTTATTCTGAAGCCGATTTTATTTTAGGGTGAAATCGTTTTTGAGTTCGGCTTTATAAAGAACCCGGATGGGAGGCAGGCCTGTTTATAAAAGTTTTCCCTACTTTTTGGGGTTGAGAATTTTTTGCAGGTGGATTCGGATAGGCAGCTTGTATTTTTTATACCCGTAATGCGGGGTGGTTCCGATTGCCCGGCGGTTCGCTATGATATTTGCCCGTATTGTATTTGTCGGGTGGAATGGGAGGGAATTGTAAGGGGAGGAAATATGAAAAATATGATATTATTTGGTTAATAATCAAAAAAAATCATATATTTATATGAATTTTTAAACGTCGAAATATTCGATGTTTACGATATGAACAATGCGGACTGCTTTCTATGGTGTGGATGAGGAAAGAGGTGCTGTTCATAAAATTTGCCTGATTACCGTTTTGGAATCGTATAGGCAATGTCGATTGTGCCTGAAATCTTTTTTGACGGATGGGAGTGATTTTCAGGAGTCTTTGATGTGTGTGCTTTTCGATAGGATATAGGTGGTGTCTATAATAATTTTAATAAATGGCTTATGTGTAAAATGTCTTTTTGGCGTGTCCTTTTTTGGGGAATGTTTTTTCTCTTTTCAGGATTGACAGCCTGTTCGGATTTAGATGATGTCAAAAGCGATGTCAGGGATTTACAGGAAGAAGTGTCCGGTTTACATGATCTCGTGACACAGTTGCAAACGGCGTTTCAGGCCGGGAAACTGGTGAAATCCGTCGAGCCGCTGACGGATGTGTCCTCCGGCGGGTGGAATATCCGGTTTTCGGACGGTTCCGCTATCCGGGTGGTAAATGGAGCCGACGGAGGGAGTGGGGGTATTATTACCGGAGTGGTGGAGGATGAGGATTCCCGTGTCGTTACTCTGACCCTGGCGGACGGATCGTCTTTTTCGTTTAATCTCGATGTAACTTATCCAACGGGTATCGTCGTGCTGGCGAATGAGATTTACTTGTTTAAAAATGCCGTTACTACTTTTGAATTCCGGGTCAATCCGTCGAATGCCGTGTTCGATTTCGATGTGGAAGGCGGAAATTCCTCTGTCGAATTGGATTTGGTCGGGACTACACGTGCCGCTGCTTCATACGTCACTCCTCCGGTGAATTATAAGCTGATTAAGATAGAGCAAGCTAAGGACGATAAAGGCGAAGTGAAGCAGGGGCAGTACAAGGCTTATGTTCAGGACCTGAATGTGTCGCAATCTTACCGTGAAAATGTCGTGTTGGTACTTTTTGCAAAGGACGGGGAAGGGAATCCGGTTCAGCTTTCTTCTGCCGTGTTGAAGTTTTCTTTTTACGATCAGTTGCCGGCGGTTTATTTGACGACTCCGAACGGGGTTGGAATTACCAGTAAGGACGATTGGGTAAAAGACTGCTATTTGCGTATTGTCAATCCCGATGGCTCGGAAGATTTGGCTGCCGGTGCCAGTTTTAAAGGGCGGGGTAATTCAACCTGGGGGTATCCTAAAAAACCTTACGCAATAAAATTGGATTCCAAGGCTGCCGTGTTGGGAATGCCTAAGCATAAGCGGTGGGTGTTGCTGGCGAATTGGATGGATCGTACCCTGCTCCGTAATAGTGTGGCGTTTGAAATTGCACGTCAGACAGGGCTGGAATGGACTCCGAGAGGGACATTTGTCGAGGTGTATTTGAACGGACGGCATCTGGGGAATTATTATCTGTGTGAGCAGATCAAGGTCGATAAAAACAGGGTGAATATTGCCGAGATGGAATCGCCGGATGTGGAAGGGGAAGCCGTAACGGGCGGATATTTGATGGAATTGGACACTTATTACGACGAAGTGAATAAATTCAGAACATCTGTTTGTAATTTGCCGGTCAATATAAAAGAACCGGACGAGGATGTGCTTGTTCCGGCTCAATTAAATTACATTCGTAATTATATGAATCGGGTGGAGCAGGTTCTTTACGGGAGTGATTTCGCTTCAAGCCGTTCTTATACGGAATTGCTGGATGTGAATAGTTTTATCGATTGGTGGCTGGTGCACGAGCTGACACAGAACAGCGAACCGAATCATCCGAAAAGCAGTTATATGCACAAAGACCGGTCCGGAAAGTTGAAAGCCGGTCCGGTATGGGATTTCGACTGGGGAACTTTCACTCCCGCTAAAAACGATGGGCTGCGTAATAAAGATGCAATCTGGTATGGCCGTTTGTTTCAAGACCCTGCTTTCGTTGCCGAGGTGCAGCAGCGATGGACGGCATTGAAACCGAAGTTTGAAGGTATCCTGCAATTTATAGATATGCAGGCAGGGATGATAAAAGAATCGGCGGAGGTGAATAGCCGGATGTGGCCTATCGGACAGGCTGTAAATGGTGACGAGGCTTTGAGTTTCGACGATGCCGTGAAGCGTTTACGGCAAACATATCATAGTAGAATCCAGACCTTGGATGCCGCAATCCGGGGGCTTTCCGGAAATTAAGACCGAAGTGACCGTTATAAAAAAATGCGATGCCGGAATAGGCATCGCATTTTTTATCGATTCTGTTTCCTTATTTTACCGCAATGGTTTCGATTTCGACCAATGCACCCATCGGCAGCGATTTTACGGCAAAAGCCGCCCGCGCCGGGCATTCTGTTTTATAGAATTGCGCATATACTTCGTTCATGGCTGCGAAATCGGCAATGTCGCTCAGCAGGCAGGTGGTTTTCACCACATTGTCATAGGTATATCCGGCGGCTTCCAGAATATATCCCACGTTTTTCAACACTTGCTCCGTTTGTTCCTTGATACCGCCTTCTACAAATTTTCCGGTGTTTACGTCCACGGGGATTTGTCCGCTGATATAGAGTGTGCCGTTGGCTTCTACTGCCTGGCTGTAAGGGCCGATCGCTTTCGGGGCTTTCGGTGAATGGATGATTTTTTTCATATCGTCTGAATTTAAATATTTAAAATCGATTTTAAGCAGTCCGGTCATTTCCGGTTTGCAGGCGGATGAATATCGATGTTTTTTTTATTCCTGTTTGCAAAAATAGAAATTCGCTTCACAAAAGGAAAGCAACGGCGGTATTATTTTATTTTCGGGGAAGCTGTCAGTTCCATTCGGTTGTGCCGTTGTCTTTCCCCAGTATTTCCGAGGCTTTGAAAGTCGGGCTTTTTATACCTGCTTGCTTTTGCCGGGTGTAATCCGCCAGCACTTTCATCGCAATATGTCCCAGCAGGGCAATGGCGATAAGGTTGGTGATGGTCATTACCGCCATAAACAGGTCGGCTAAATTCCACACCAGGTCTAAGCCTGCAATGGCTCCGAAAAAGACCATAGCTCCTACCGCCAGACGATAAAGTTGAAGATAAAGCGGGCGGCGGGAAATAAAAAACAGGTTGGTTTCGCAATAGGAATAGTTTCCCACGATCGAGCTGAAAGCAAACAGCAGGATACTGAAGGCGACGAAATAACTGCCGAAGCTGCCCAGTTCGTTATCGAGGGCTGCCTGGGTCAGTTGTATGCCTTTTACCGATCCATCGATAGGGATTCCCGACAACAGGATGATAAAAGCGGTACAGCTACATATAATAATGGTGTCGGTGAATACGCTTAATGCCTGAATCAATCCTTGTTTCACCGGATGAGAAACGGTGGCTGTGGCCGCCGCGTTGGGGGCCGATCCCATTCCGGCTTCATTCGAAAACAATCCGCGCCGGATGCCTTGCATGATCGTTGCGCCCAATCCTCCCCCGACGAGTTGTTCCCAGCCGAAAGCATTGGCAAAAATATGACCGATCAGGGAGGGAATGGAGGCGACATGGGTGACGAGAATGAATAAGGCAACCAAAATGTAGGCGACTGCCATGACCGGGACTAAAATACTCGATACCTTGGCGACGCGGTGTATCCCGCCGAAAATCGTCATTAAGGTAAGGACTGACAGGATGATGGCGGGTAAGAGGCGGCTTGCCCCGAACAGCTCTCCGAAGGCCAATGTGATGGTGTTTGCCTGAACGGAATTGAACACCAGTCCAAAGGTGACCATTATGATTACGGCGAACAGGCTGCCCATCCATTTCTTTTTCAGTCCTTTTTTCATATAGAAAGCGGGGCCTCCGATAAACGATCTTTCACCTTTCTCCTTATATATCTGTGCTAAAGTCGATTCGACGAATGCCGATGCAGAGCCGATGAATGCCAGCAGCCACATCCAGAAAATAGCTCCCGGCCCGCCTAAGGCGATGGCCGTCGCCACTCCTGCTAAATTGCCCGTGCCGACCCGCGAAGCGGTGGCGATGCAGAATGCCTGAAACGAGGATACGGAGTTCTTGCCTCGTCCGCTCGACACGCCTTCCCCCAATAGGCGGAACATTTCCCGGAAATTACGGAATTGTACGAAATGGCTTTTGAACGTGAAATACAATCCCAATATAATTAAGGGGATTATTAAAAGAAATGTCCATACCCAGTCGTTCAGGATGATGATCCAGTTATTCAGCGTTTCCATATCGTATTCGTTTCATGTGGGAATAAGCCGGAATCGTCCGGCTTCCGGTTTGTTTTTTCATATACGCAAAAGAAATAAAAATGTCGGATGTATTGTAATATAATTTGGAATTTGTATTTTTGATGAACAAATGTTCAAGTTGCATGTTTCTCTTTTGTTCGGAAATGGTTGAATGATTGAACAGAGAGATTCGGGCTTAAATTATCTTTCGTTTATGAAAACACGGGATTTAATTCTTCAAAAGACTTTCGGCTTGCTGCTGGCAAAGGGATACGATGGTGTTTCCGTTTCCGATATCCAGCAAAATACGGGCATGGCGAGAGGATTGTTATATCATTATTTCGGCGGACAGGAGGCTCTTTTCAATGAAGCTGCCGAAAAATACCTGAACGATTGGTTTCGGGTGGATAAAGAGGAGGTGCGGGCTAAAACCGTGGGCGAGTTGATTGTGTTCACTCTGGAAAAATATAACCGGGTGGGACAGGAGATCGCCGATTGTTTCGGACAAGGCGTGGTGCTGGCGGATGTGGAGATGCTTTTTTTCGAGGTGATGCGTCATAACCGGGAGTTTGCCGGGCATTATAGGGCTATCCGTGAAAACCGGGCCGCTGCCTGGAAAACCGCTTTGCTGAACAGTTTTAGCGCCGGAGAGCTACGCAGCGGATTGAATCTGGCTTCCGTCGCCCGGCAATTGAATCATATTATCGACGGGGTTGCCATCGACCGGGGTAGCGGAGAGAATATGCCGGAGGTGGTATATGAGATCGAAAAGGAATTGAAGGGATTTTGTGAATTGATATGCCGTTGAGGAGAGAGCGGGCAGAAAAGAGAATACAATAATTTATGATAGATATGATGAAATTTGGAATGGTAGTATGGCTGTGCTTACTGGTGGGAGTTTTGCCGGGACGGGCACAGAAAGCCGATGCGAATGGTTTTTTACCACTGACCTGGGAACAGGCGAGTATTTTAGCGGCGAGGGAAAATAAGCTGGTGTTCGTGGATGTGTCGTCGCCCGGCATGAAACAGGAGTCAGCCAAGGAAAAGGCGTTGTTTACCCATCCGGGTGTGGCACATTTTCTGAAAAGGAACGCCGTTATGATTCGGATGGATATGAGCACTCCCGAAGGGATGGCTTTTGCGCCCCGCCTGATGATGAATATGTATCCGGTATATGCTTTTTTCATGCCTTACGGCGATCTGCTCGCTACCGCCAGTCCTTTTGCGGTTATGGGAAATCCTCCGGCCCTGGTGGATGCGGGCGAAAAGGCGTTGCAGGTGGCCCGGGTGAAACGGAGCAACAGCCGTTCGATCCGTTTTGAGGATAAGACGCTGGAGCAGGCGTTGGAACTGTCGCGGCAGACGGGAAAGATGGTATTTGTGGATGCTTACACGGATTATTGCCAGCCTTGCCTGCTTATGGAACGGAATGTATTTACGCTGGATAGCGTGGCCGATTTTTATAACCGGAATTTTATCAATGTGAAGTTGCATTTCGGTAAATTGAAGGATTTGGCGGAGAAATATAAGATCGTGGGTTATCCCTCCTATCTTTTTCTGAACGGTGAAGGGAAATTAGTTTATAAAGCCGGGGGATACAGTCCTGCCGAACAGTTTATCGGCTATGGAGAGCAGGCCTTGAAAAGGGCGAAAGGCGTCGAATTTAGCCTGCTTCGCCCGGAAGAGGCGGAAAAGGTGGCCAGGGAACAGAAAAAACTGGTGTTTATCAGCGTTTTCGATGCTGCCGACCGGGGATATAAAGAGATGCAGAAAAATGTGTTCACCGCTCCGGAAGTGATGGATTTGCTGACCGCACATTTTGTGAATGTAGGGTGGGAAAGTGTGTTGCAGAAAGATTTGCGGGAAGAGTTCCGGGTGAATACGCTTCCGGCCTTTATCATTATGGATGCCGAGGGAAAAGAGATACATCGCTTTACCGGGAATACCGATACCACGGGTTTGTTGAAAGAGGTGCGCCGGGCTTTAGAGGGTAAGGGGCTCGCCGCTTTGGGCGAGGCTTACCGGGCAGGAAACCGGCAACCCGAATTTATGGAGGCTTATGGTGTTGCCCTGGGGCGTGCCGACCTGAAGGATGAAGCCGGGGAAGTCATTTCAGTCTATCTTTCCGGGTTGGGAAAAGATTGTTTGAAAGATCGGAAAAATTGGGAATTGTTCGATGCTTATGTGACCGATGCCGATAGCCCGCTTTTCGAGGAGTTGCTTACCGGCCGGGAGCAGTTTTATTCGCTTTACGGACAAGAGGCGGTGGACCGGAAGATCGGCGAGATATGGGCTGCCGGAGCCGACCGTTTTGTGGTGCGGGGAGAAACGGGGTATGAGTTGGATGAAAACGGATTGAAGGGGTATATCAAGCGGATGAAAAAGGCGAAGGTGAAAGATTGGAGGGCTATTGTCCGCAATACCCGGATGCTGGCGGCGGAACGTACGGGAAATTGGAAAGTTTATGTAGAACTGGCCGAGGAGAAGTGGAACGAGGAAGATATTTCGGATGCAGAGCTTTATAGCTGGGGAGTGAAGATCAATCAGGAATGCCGGGATGAGGCGATTCGCTTTAAGGCCGCCCGCTGGTTTGCTTTTGCCGCTATGGAAATGGAACAGAAGGAACGCAAAAGCGGAAAAGTCCATATTTCCTCGTATAAGAGTTTTTTTGAAAAATTGGTGGATGATTTGGTCGGGAAGAAGAAGTAAGTTACCGGGGTGTTAAATTTTTATGATTCCCTCTCCATAAAATGAAATACAGGGTATGGAGAGGGAATTGTACAACATAGGGATTTGGCTATGTCGTTATATTTCAAACATCACGATTACCGTTTCGAGATTCGAGTCTAAACCATTGGCATAGATTTTACGGTTAGCTTCATCTACGCATATTTTTTCTAACCGGTAGTCGGTCGTGTACAGGTCGAGGCAATTACCTTGCCAGTCGAATACTGCAATGTTTTTCGTGTCTTTCGGATTCTTGCTTCCTGAAAATATGGTATATATGTATTTATCGGTGGCATACAGGTCTATAAATCCCCATACCGTTTCTCCGGGGATCGATTGTATGCTGTTTTTTTCGAGGGAATATACCGGACGATAAAATCCTTTGATCGTATTTAATTTTATCTGCTCCGGAGTGAGGTCGAATATTTCAAGGATCGCCCCGTAGTTTGTGGAGTAAGCCAGGCGTTTTTTATCGGGAGAAATGGCGATACGCGAACCGTAGGTATATGCAGGCTCTATCCCTTGCGCGTCTGTGCCGGGAATTTTTACATTAGGGAATGTATAATATTTATAGATCGCGGAGTCGTTTTCAACGATCGATAATCTCAGTCTTTTGTCGTCTTCTTTGTATCCGCCTTCCGCGATATAAGAATTGTTGCCCTGGAGTACCCTGTACATATAGATCGGATAATTCCGGGAGTGAATGTAAGCGCCGGCCTTCTCGTGGGAGATAACCGAATCGACAATGAAATTTGTCAGTTTATTTCCTATAAGATCATAGAACACCACTTTTCCCGTGGCTTGGTCGAGGTCGAAGTCTTTTAAAGAAAGGGCTTCGCCTGCCCCTCTGCCTTTCGGTAATATACTTTTTATATATAGGCCGCTGTTTTTATCGAAAAAGTTGAGTAGTTCCCTGTCGCTCCGGTAGGCACTCACCAGAAGATAGTCTTTATAAAAGTCTATATCATAGCATAAGCCCATGACAAACGTATCGACCAATACTTTGCCTTCCAGATGCCTGGTTTGCCGGAATTCCGGCGGGGTAAACGTCAGTTCTTTGTCTTGCTGCCGGCAGCCCGGCAATATAAATAAGCAGAGGATTGGAATGTAAAAGAAGAGTTTATTCATGTGATCTGTATTTTACAAAACGGTATCTACGTAAATAGATACCATTGTCGTTGCTGTTGTTATTAAAATTTTCCTTTGCATTTTGTGCAAGTTCCTTTTACGTTTGAAGAAGGACCTTTCTTGCCGTCAGCGTAATAAAGCGCATTACAGTGCGGACAAGCCGCCAGACAATCGTTTTGCTCGTCGGCACATTTACCGATAACAACTCCTGTATTCCCCGATTCACTATCGTTGGCTAAAGCCTCTACATTTTCCAATAAGGTAGCTAAAGAGATTTCGTTTTTACCGAAATCTTTGTTAAGTCCAATGATTCCTAAAGCAACAAATGCAATAAGAATACCTGCTTTGATTCATTTCTTTTTTGTGATTTTTAAATTTTAATCGATAGCTATATACATAATGTTGTACAATATTAATGAAATATATGTAATTAAAAAATATTGTTTATATAAATATGATATAAATATTAATATAAAAAACTCCCTTCGGATATATTTTTCCAAAGGGAGTAAGGTATGATTTGTTTTGAAAATTTATTTTTTCTGTGCGGGACGTGAGGTTTCCTGCGAGGCAGACGGTTTCAAAGGGATGACCTGTCTTTCCTGTGCCTGGCTCTGGCCGCGGGAACGGTAGAGGATTTGAGGTTCGAGCAGGTAACGAATGCCCTGGCGGAAATAGAGCGTGTAAATCAGTCCGTTGTTACGGATTTCAATGTCTATATCGAGGGTTTGGCTGTCGAGGGACTGGCCTGTGATAAATACCTCGATTCGTCCGTAAGCATAGTGGTCGGTGATACTGCTGCCCTCAAAGACGATCTGTCCCGCAAGGTTACCATAGCCGACCCAGGTTGCGGGCACTTGCAGGGTAAAAGGCGGGCCTTGTACCGGGCCGTTGCTGAGGCTGATCTGGTCGTTGAGAACGAAATTGAAGCTTTCAGGGCCTTGTCGGTAGAGGGAAGCGGATACCCAGTCGTTGTTGAACAGCGGGCCGCTGCCGTCGCTGAGTTTACCGTAATAATTCCCGCTGATGATCTGGGATACGGTGGGAATGTTCCGGGTCAGGACGTATTCTATATAAAAATCGCTGACATAGTGTATCACCTGATCGCGTATGTAGGCTAATTGCTGGTAATGCTCAGCCGTCTGGGCATAGTTCATTTCCGAGGTGATGTAATCGAGCAGGGAGTTTTTATCGAAACAGAGGATAATCTGTTCATGGCTCCAGGCGAGTATATTGTATGATACCCTGTAACTGTTGTTGAGTTCGAGTGTCGAACGATAAATGTTGTAGGTGTATTGGTCGCCTGTTCCGTTGAATCCCGCCCTTCTCATATTGAAATTTCCGAATTCGAGCTGGTCGCCTTTCAGAAAGGGCATGTAGTCGCCATAGAAAAAGTTGATGAAATAGTCCTCCGCAATGGGATCGTATCCGGAATACATATTGTATCCGGCGTGGCTGACCGCATTTACATACCATCTGCCGAGGATCGTATCCTGAAGGGTGTTGTCGTCTCCGTCGCAAGAGGTGAAGAAGGAGCAGGTCAATAAAGAAAATAACAATATATAAAGATTTTTTATCATGTTGTCGGTTGTGTTTCCGGGTGATCTATGTATTTTTTCGAATGCTTTATTCGTATCTCAAAGGTCGTTCTTCTCCGGGATATTTGCAAATATTTCTTACATCTTTTAGGGTTTATTTACGAATCCGGGAGTTTGGCGTTTTTAGTCGTGTCCGGACGACTTTTATTATTCTTTAGCAAAAGTCGTGCCGGGCTTATCGGTGGCATCCGGAAGGAGGGAGCGGGAAGCCTTGATTATAAGTGAAAAAAACTGTGCTCCGTCGTTCACGTAGGTGGGGGCAATCCGGTGGCGGTGGCTTATTGTGCGGGGAAGGCTTTATCCTATTGCGGAAAAATGCCGGAGAATCTTTTGGGCTTGTCAGCTTCGGAGGCAGGGCATAGAAGGTAAAAAATAAGCCTTCCGGAATTTATTTCCGGAAGGCTTTATATACGGGTCGGAAGAACGTTTATTGAATTACGTTCAGTTTTTTACCGATCTTAATGAATGCTGCGATTGCGCGGTCGAGCTGTTCGCGGGTATGTGCAGCGGAGAGCTGGATACGGATACGGGCTTGTCCTTTCGGCACAACCGGATAATAGAAACCGGTCACATAGATGTTTTCTTTTTGCAGTTCAGCGGCAAATTGCTGTGAAAGCACTGCATCGTAAAGCATCAAGGCGGCGATAGCCGATTCCGACGGTTTGATGTCGAATCCCGCTTCGGTCAGTTTTCCCCGGAAATATTCAGCGTTAGCCATTACTTTATCTCTCAGTTCGGTGCTGGCCGACAGCATATCGAACACTGCGATAGAAGCGCCGCAGATTGCCGGAGATAGAGAGTTGGAGAATAAATAAGGTCTTGAACGCTGGCGAAGCATTTCGACGATCTCTTTCTTTCCGGTGGTATAACCGCCCATAGCTCCGCCGAGGGCTTTCCCCAGAGTTCCGGTAAAGATATCGATACGGTCCATTACGCCGTTGTATTCGGCAGATCCCCGTCCGGTTTTTCCGATGAATCCGGCAGCGTGGCTGTCGTCCACCATCACTAAAGCGTTATATTTATCAGCCAGGTCGCAAATTTCTTTCAATTTAGCGATGTCGCCGTCCATCGAGAACACACCGTCGGTCACGATGATGCGGAAGCGCTGAGCCTGGGAAATTTTCAGTTGTTCTTCCAGGTCTTCCATATTGGCGTGCTTGTAGCGGTAGCGCACGGCTTTACACAGACGTACCCCGTCGATAATAGAAGCGTGGTTCAGTTCGTCGGAGATGATTGCATCTTCTGCGCCGAACAAGGGTTCGAATACACCTCCGTTGGCATCGAAACAGGCAGCATACAATATGGTGTCTTCTGTTCCGAAGAATTTGGAGATTTTAGCTTCCAGTTCTTTGTGGATGTCCTGTGTGCCGCAGATAAAGCGTACGGAAGACATTCCATAGCCTCTTGCATCCAATGCTTTTTTAGCACCTTCGATCACTACCGGATGGGAAGAAAGTCCCAGATAGTTGTTCGCACAAAAGTTCAACACGGTTTCACCTGTCGTTAATTTGATTTCTGCATCCTGCGGTGTAGCAATCAGTCTTTCGGTTTTATACAAACCAGCTTCTTTTATTGACTGGATTTCAGTCTTTAAGAAATCTTGAAATTTTCCGTACATAGCTGTAAGATTACTTTTTGTTTGATGTTCAAAATTATAAAAAAAATAAAGACGAGCAATCAAATGAAAGTAAAAAAATTAAGAAAGTGTAAAATATAAAAACTATTCTTTTTGTTTTGTATTTCCTGTTTTAAGTTTTACTTTTAGAACAATTTTTTAATGTAAAAGTAATATGTATATCAGGAATTTATGTATATGTCTGCTGCTTTTGGCAGGTTTTCAGGTTGCAGGACAGCGGGTTGTGGAACATCCGGCATTCGACGGACGGACTACGGAAACCCGGAATATGATACGTGTGGAGCTGAGCGATACCGCCACGGTGTTTCAAATGGAGGCGGTTTATCGCCCGAATTGGTGGGTTATGGTGGATTCTTCCACCTTTATTTGTCCGTCCGACGGTGGCGAGCGGCTGAAATTAAGGTATGCCGAGGGGATTCCGGTGGGGAAGCAGTTTTTTATGCCGGAATCGGGCAGACATCTTTTTAAATTGGTGTTTCCGCCTTTGCCCAAGGGCGTGGAGCGTATCGATATGATCGATAAGGACGGCGACGGGATTTTCGATATCGAGCTGGGGGAAGAGCGGGAGAAGGAAACGATTCCTGCCGGAATGCGGGGAAATTGGATCAGGACGGATGGCAGCGGGGTATGGGATTATAGTTTCGAGAAGCGTTTTGCCGTTGCGGACGGTGAGTTTTGGGAGTATGCCAGGGTGAAAGCCAAAGGCGACCAGGCGGAATTTTCTTTGAAAAACGATAAGGGGAAAAAGGTGGTGTATGCCCGCCGGGATAAGGACGGCCGTTTATGGCTGGGAGAAAGTAAAAAAGCTCTGAAAGCCTATGCTCCGGTGAGGAAAACCAGCCCGGAAGCCATCGCTGCGGATTCGGTGGGTTTCGATTCTACGGTGCTTACCAGCGGGAAAGCGGTGCTGCAAGGGTTTATCAAAGGATATGTCCCGAAAATGGGAAAGCAGCAGGGAATCTTGTATGTGGACGATATTTTTTCGGGCAATCAGGATATGTACGATGTGGATATAGACGAGAACGGGATTTTCCGGGTGGAAGTGACGATGAATAATCCTGAGCTTGTTATTTGCCGTTTTCCCTACCGGATGAATTTTTCGGTTTTTTTAGAGCCGGGAAAAGAGACGACGATGTGCCTGGACATGGCGCAATACATCGATCCCTGGCGGGAGAAAGAGGATGTGCGTATGCGTCCGAAGACTTCTTTGTTTATGGGGGACAATGCGTTGCTGAATTTCGAGTATCAGGATTGCGGCGGCTTTTTCTCTCCCGATTACCGTAGATTGCAGGGAGTGGTGAAGGTGGTGACCGCCCAGCAATTCAAACAGCATGTGAACGATTTGAAAAGTGTGGCTTTGAAGCAACTGAACGAATATGCCGCGACGAACGGATTGAGCAGGAAAGGCCGGGAGCTGCTGACCGACGGGATCGAGCTGGCTGCGGGAGGCGTGTTGTTCGATTACGATTATTTATTACGGCAAAACTGGGAGGAGGCGAATAAGGGAAAGAGCAGGGCGGAGATCGTGCCTTTCCAGAAACCGGATCTGGGGATCGGGTATTATGATTTTGTACGGAAAATGAATCTGGACAGGCCGGAGGTGGTGGTGGCCGGAAGCAGTTTCGGGCAGCTCATGAACCGGATCAAATATGCCGACGTCGTTCGTTCGGTGGCGGTGGAGAGCGATATTGCGACGATTATTACGGATATGCTTCGCGGAGGCGTTATTTTTAACGAGCGGGAGAAGGAGTTTATCGGGTTGTTGCTGAAATTGCAGGAGAGCCGGGGACAGGATACCCTTTTGACGGGCTTGCTGGCCACCGAGTATAAGGAAGACAATGTTAACTTTTCCGAGAAATACGGGGAACAGTTCACGGCCATACAAAAGGGGTATGAGCAGAAGAAGCGGCAGGAGGTGCTGGATGTTTATTTTGGAATAAAACCGGGGCTTATTACGGAAATTATGGATTTACAAGACCGGGTATCGAGAATGGAATCTTCGTTCGACCCGCTGGGCGATGAAGAGTTGTTTAAATTGAAAAAAGAATACAAAGTGCCTTTTATTGCCGATTGCCTGCAACGGTATAACGACCGCCTGAAAGCCCGGATCGAGGAAAATAAGCAGAAGAAGGGGTATCGTTTGAACGAAGTGCCGGCGGTGGAAAACGAGAAGCTGTTCGAGGCGATACTCGCCCCTTACCGCGGGAAGGCGGTGTTCGTGGATTTCTGGGCTACCTGGTGCGGTCCCTGCCGGGACGGGATCAGGCGGATGAAGTCTGTGAAGGAAGAGTTGAAGGGAGAGGATATTGTTTTTGTTTATCTCACCGGGCCTTCGTCTCCGATGAAGACCTACGAGAATATGATCCCGGATATTCCGGGGGAACACTACCGCCTGTCGGGAGATCAATGGAAATATGTCGGCAATCAGTTTCGGGTTACGGGCATTCCGCATTATGTTTTGGTGGACAAGACGGGAAAAGTGACAGACCCTCAGTATAACGGCTGGCAGGAAGCGAAGGCGATAAAAGCCGATTTACTGGAATTGATCGGCGGAAAATGAGGTGGAATTTGTAATAATCGGATGCGGTTATTGTTTTTTACGGGATAATCGTTATTTTTGTAACCGTAATCGATATTTCTTCAGGGCAGGGTGTGATTCCCTACCGGCGGTGACAGTCCGCGACTCCCCTTTTCCGGGGACTGAATCGGTGGAATTCCGGTACCGACGGTGACAGTCCGGATGGTAGAAGAAATAGGACAGTGATTTGAATGTACTGTTTATTTGTGATATAGATATGCCCTGAAGTGATATTCAGGGCATTTTTTGTATATGGAAACGAAGGATACAGGCTATATGAAGCGGGCGATCGCCCTGGCTAAGCAAGGAACCGGACGGGTGAATCCCAATCCGCTGGTGGGGGCTGTGATCGTGAAAGACGACCGGATTATCGGGGAAGGCTGGCACGAGCATTTCGGCGGACCGCATGCCGAGCGGAATGCTTTCCGGCATTGCCGGGAGAGTGCGGAGGGAGCGACTTTGTATGTGACTTTGGAGCCTTGCTGTCATTACGGGAAAACCCCGCCTTGTACGGAGGCGGTGATCGAGAACCGCATTGCGAGGGTAGTCGTGGGGCTGACGGATCCCAATCCGCTGGTGGCGGGTAAAGGTGTCGCCCGTTTGCGGGAAGCGGGGATCGAGGTGGTGGCAGGGGTGGAAGAAGAGGCTATCCGGGAGTTAAACCGGGTGTTCCTGAAATACATCACGACGGGACGTCCCTGGGTGGTGTTGAAAACGGCTATGACGCTGGATGGGAAGATTGCCGCTTATACAGGCGATTCGAAGTGGGTGACCGGGGAGGAGGCACGCCGCAGGGTGCAGGAGATGCGTTGTGAGTGTATGGCGATCATGGCGGGGATAGGCACGGTGCGGGTTGCTGAATTGCAGGCTGGAGGGAGGCGTGCGGCAGCCGGTGCGGATCGTGGTGGATAGCCGGGCTTCGATAGGATTGGAAACACAGTTGGTGCGGACAGCCGGGCTTTACCGGACGATCGTGGCACATACTGCCGATGCCGATGCCGGACGCTTGCAGGCTTTGGAGGATGCGGGGGTGGAGTTGCTGGCTTGCCGGGCGAAGGAAGGACGGGTGGATGTTTCCGGCCTGCTGGAGGAGATCGGAAAAAGGGGGATCGACTCTGTTCTGCTGGAAGGCGGGGGAGAGCTGAATGCTTCGTTTATGGAGGAAAGGCTGGTGGATGAGGTCAGGGCTTTTATCGCTCCCAAGATCGTCGGGGGACGCGATGCCAAAACTCCGGTGGAAGGCAGGGGCTTTGCCCGGATGCCGGATGCGCTGGAATTTACGGATTGCCGGATGGAACAGGTCGGGACGGATTTTTTGTTTTCCGGTTTTTTGCAGAGATGACGGATTGAAAATTTGTGAATTCAGATATTGCTATGTTTACAGGAATTATAGAAGAAATAGGGACGGTCAGAGGTATCCGGCGGGGAAACCGCAGTGTGGTGCTGGAGATCGGGGCGGAAAAAGTGCTGGAAGATACGAAAGTGGGCGACAGTATTGCGACGAACGGGGTTTGCCTGACGGTGACGGCTTTAGGAAACAGCGGTTTTACTGCCGATGTGATGCCCGAAACGATGGAGCGTTCCAATTTAGGCGGCCTGAAGCCGGGCGACCGGGTGAACCTGGAACGTGCTTTGTGCCTGAATGCCCGGTTGGGAGGACATCTGGTGGCGGGGCATATCGACGGAACGGGACGGATTTCCGCCCGCGTGAAGGACGAAAATGCAATATGGCTGACGATAAAGGCTGCACCGGAGATTTTGCGGTATGTGGTGGAGAAGGGATCGGTGGCGATCGACGGGGTGAGCCTGACGGTGGCTTATGTGGACGAGGCCGTGTTTAAGGTGTCGGTCATTCCCCATACGCAGGAGGAGACCACTTTGACGGGCAAGCCTGCCGGAGAGGTGGTGAATCTGGAAAACGATATGATCGTGAAGTATGTAGAGAAGCTGATGAAGCAGCCTCAAAAGGGGCTGAGCCTTGAATTTTTGCAGGCGAACGGGTTTTGAACGATAGGTAAAAATAAAAGATATTATGGAAGAATTTAAATTTAATACGATTGAAGAGGCGATTGCCGACCTGAAAGCAGGAAAGCTGATTGTGGTGACGGACGATCCCGACCGGGAAAACGAGGGGGATCTGATTTGTGCCGCAGAATTCGCCACTTTGGAAAATGTGAATTTTATGGCTTGTTATGCCAAAGGGCTGATTTGTATGCCGATGAGCCGGGAACTGACCGGAAAGCTGGGGCTGGAGCAGATGGTGGCGAATAATACGGATAATCACGCCACGGCTTTTACGGTGTCGATCGATCATGTCTCTACCACGACCGGTATTTCTGCGCTGGAACGTTCCGTTACGGCGATGAAGTGTGTGGAGGACGATGCCAGGCCGGCAGATTTTCGCCGTCCGGGGCATATGTTCCCGCTGGAATCGAAGCCGGGCGGGGTGCTGGAGCGTTCGGGGCATACGGAAGCCACGGTGGATTTGATGCGGATTGCAGGGTTGAAGGAATGCGGATTGTGTTGCGAGATCATGCGGGAGGACGGTACGATGATGCGTACCAAAGAGTTGGTGGATTTCGCCCGGCAATATGGTTTGAAAATGATTACGATCGCCGATCTGATCGCTTTCCGCCGCCGTACGGAAATGCTCGTGGAACGGGTGACCGTGGCGGAAATGCCTACGAAATACGGTATTTTCAAGGCTTACGGGTATGTGAATAAGATCAACGGCGAGCATCATGTGGCTTTGGTGAAGGGAGATGTGACCGACGGCGATCCGGTGTTGTGCCGCGTACATTCGGAATGTCTTACCGGGGATGCGTTCGGATCGTTGCGCTGTGATTGCGGGGAGCAATTGCAGGAGGCTTTGCGCCGTATCGAGAAGGCCGGGCGGGGCGTGTTGCTTTATCTGCGACAGGAAGGCCGGGGCATCGGCCTGATCAATAAGCTCCGGGCTTATCATTTGCAGGACGGCGGGATGGATACCGTAGAGGCTAATCTGGCGCTGGGTTTTAAGGCGGATTTGCGGGATTACGGGATCGGAGCGGAAATTCTGGCGGATCTGGGGGTGAAGAAAATGATTTTAATGACGAATAATCCTTTGAAATTGAAAGGGCTGGAAGGTTATGGGCTGGAAATCGTGGGGCGTGAGCCGATCGAAATGACCTGTAATGAGAAGAACGAATTTTATATGTACACCAAATATAAGAAAATGGGGCATCTGCTGCACGAGTGTAATCATGTGCATACCCCGTCGGGAGAGGCCGAAGCAGGAAAGTGATCTATTGTTTTATCAGTTATGCAAAAACCGAATATTATGAATTTACTGGAAGGAAAATTATTGGCACAGGGACAGCGTGTAGGCATTGTGGCCGGACGTTTTAACGAGTTTATCACCTCAAAGCTGATCGGCGGCGCCGTGGATGCGTTTGTCCGCCACGGCGGGGACGAAAATAACCTGACTTTAGCCTGGGTTCCGGGAGCTTTCGAGATACCCCTGGTGGCTAAAAAGATGGTGGAAAGCGGTAAGTTCGATGCGGTGATTTGTCTGGGAGCCGTGATCCGGGGGGCAACGCCTCATTTCGATATGGTGGCTAACGAAGCGACCAAAGGGGGGGCTCACGTCGGCTTACAGACCGGAGTGCCTGTGATTTTCGGCATCCTGACCACCGATTCTATCGAGCAGGCTGTGGAAAGAGCTGGAACGAAAGCCGGAAATAAGGGTTTCGATGCCATGACTTCTGCCATTGAAATGGTCGATTTACTGAAACAAATTTAAAAAAAACGATTTTTTTTATGCCGGGGCGATCGTGGCCTGCGCAGTATGAAAAAAGTCTTTTTTTGTGTTAAAATGTCCTCTGAAGTTTTTTTAACTTCCGGGGACATTTTTTTTGAAATCCTCCGGAAAGTCCATAGAATAAGGCTTTCAGGCGGGGACATCTCCTGTTAACTTTGTTCCGGTTTTGTTAAAGATTGGAATTTGCTGATATTTGTTATATTTTTGATAGATGTTATAGATCACTGACCTTTAGAAGGGAAAGTTTGGTATAAACCGATCGGGTATCGATTCAAAATTATTATTCTTTTTTTGTCTGAAATCAATAGAGTAAATGGTGTTGAAAATAGTATTTACAATGCTGAGGATAGATTTTTAGGAAAAATTATATGTACGGCGACTGATTTCTGTCGGTTGTTCCGGCAGATAGCCAAAGACTTTACATTTTACTTATTTTTTGAATGTATGCGATTATTATCGAAATGAGTATTAGCCACAATGATGATGAAGAATATTAGGAATATGGGTTGGACGACTGTTGAATTCGATCGGGAATTACAGCCGATCGGTTTTAGCGGTTTCGATAAGCGGCTTTTTTTTGGAATTGAAATAGAAAACATAAGCGGGAAGCCGGTTTCGGCACTTTTGGCTGAAGCAGACGATAAAAACGAGAAGCAGATCCATTTTATTATCGACAGCCTTCGCCGTGCCCGGCAGGAAAAACGGAGTGTTTACCTGGAATACACTTCTACTCTCCCTACGTTGGAAAAAGTGCGTGTTACGGGACATGCCGCCTGTGGGGATGAAAAGTCGGTCTATTTGCAGGTGATGGAAGTGAATGAAGACGATCTGCTCCGTTCGCGGGAAGTGGATCGGACCGTTGCGGTCGATCGGGAATCTCATGCCCTTTTTCAAACTATTTATGGGAATCTTCCCGTAGGCATGGAATTGTACGATCGTTCCGGCTCTCTTATCGAAATCAACGAGGTTGGCATGAAGATGATGGGGGTACGGAAGAAAAGCGATATTCTGGGTCTTAATATTTTCGAAAACCCGAATATGCCCGATGCCATGAAAGAACGGTTGCAGGCGGGCGAGCATGTCCGTTTTACTATTGCCTACGATTTCGATTTGGCGAAAGAGCGGTATTATCCTACCGCTTTTTCGGGTGTGCGTTATTTCGAGATTGCCGTATCGGTGGTGCGGAATGAAGAGGGCGGGATCGATAAATATCTTTTTATCGCCCAGGATATGACGGAACGCACGTTGTTGCAGAATCGGTATGAAAAGCTCTACAATCAGAAGGAAACTTTGCTGGAGGCGTTGCCGGTGGGGGTAGAGTTGTACGATGCCGCCGGAAATATGATTTTTATGAACGATGCCACCAGCCGGATTTTCGGCATGGATAAAGAGGCTTATATCCGGAAAAGGATAAATATTTTTGAAAATCCCAATTTACCGATAAAGGTCAGGGATGCGATACGTAACCGGGAAAAAGTTCAGGCGCAGATAGAATATAGTTTCGATCTGGTGAGGGCCAGCGGTTATTACGAAACTTCGCTGTCTAAATCCGTTTGCCATGTTGCCTGTAACGGGGCTCCCGTTCTGAATGCCTCCGGAGAGATGGAGGGATATGTTTTTATCCTGGAGGATGTGACCGAAGCGGTGCATGCAGAGGAGATGTTGCGGCAAAGCAAGAAAAAGACGGAGTTGGCGATGCAGGCGGCCGAGATTATGCTTTGGGAACTCGATACCCGTTCCGGATTGTTCTTTTCCGAGAATAATATGATGGAAAGTGGAGAACAGCCTGAGCATTGTACGATGGAATACTATAAGAATTTCATCCATCCGGACGATTGGGAAACAACCCAGGGGATTTATGCGGAACAGCTCGAGGGGCTGGATAAAAATCATTGGTTCAATATCCGGATGAAGCTGACCGGTTATCCGGAATGGCAATATTGCACGATCAATGCTTCGCCTTATGAAAAGGACGAAAATGGCAAAGTCGTTAAATATGTCGGCTTTTGCAAGAACAATACCGGTTTGCAGAGAAGGAAGATGTTGCAGGAAAATATCCTGAACAACATACCGTTGCCCATTCACATCGAGGATGTGGAGGACGATTTCCGTTATGTATTCTGTAATGCGGAAAGCCAGCGGCTGTTCGGTACCCGTGAAGGGGAAACGATTTATAGTATTCTGGACGAAAAGCAGGCGCGGCGGATGCAAAAAAGCGACCTGAAAGTTTTTACGACCGGGGAACCTTATTTCGGAGTGGAAAGAATCGTTCTCAAAGACGGGCGTAGCTACGATATGATTGTTCGTAAAACGGTTATTTATGACGGGAGTAAACGGTTGCTGCTGAATGTCCGTTGGGATCAGAGCCTGCAAAACGACCTGAAACGCCGTGCCAGGGTACTCTCTATTTCGATGGAGGTGATGAATGCTTATTCCTGGTTTTATGAGCCGTCCAAAGATAAGGTGAGTTTTGGGGAAGGTTTCGATAAGATAGGCCGTGACCCTTCGGAGGTCGATTCGCTCGAAAAGTTTGTCAGTTATATCCATCCGGACGACCGGCAGGTCTTTATCGGTTTTGCTCATGCGATTTTGCAGGAAGATGATCCGGAAGCATGTGTACAGTACCGGATCGCTTTGAAAGAGGACGGGGTTTATGAGTGGTGGGAAACCCGTGGTGTTTTGGAAACATCGGTACTCAACGATACTTCTTATAAGTATGTTTGCGGGATGGCGATCAATATCGAATCTCACAAACAGACCGAGCTGACGTTGCTGAAAAATAAGGAGGAATTGAATCAGTTGGTGCGGCAGAACGAGCTTGTTCTGAATAATACGAACTCCGGATTGGCCTACATCACCCCGGATTATGTCGTGCAATGGGAGAATATTTCTGTCGTTTCTGTCGGTCTTCCTCATGGAGCGTACCGGCAAGGGGAACTTTGCTATAAAAGTGCTTACAACCGCACGTCGCCCTGTGGGGAATGTGTGTTGCAGCGGGCGATGAAATCCCGCCAGATGGAACGGGTGAAATTTTTTCTCGACGACCGGCGTGCTGTGGAGGTTTTTGCAACTCCTGTTTTTAAAGACGACGGGGAGCTCGACGGGATTGTGATCCGGGTGGACGATATTTCAGACCGGGAACGGATGATCGAGGAGTTGCGGCAGGCGAAGTTGCGGGCCGAACAATCCGACAAGCTGAAATCGTCGTTCCTTGCCAATATGAGCCACGAAATCCGCACGCCCCTGAATGCGATTGTCGGATTTTCCGGTTTGCTGGTGAATTCGGAAGAACGTGCCGACCGGGAGGAGTATATGCAGATCATCAAGACCAATAACGAATTGTTGTTGAAGTTGATTAACGATATTCTGGATTTATCGAAATACGAGGCAGGGGCTATGGAGCTGAAATACGAGGAATTCGATTTCTCGGAATATTTCAATAATATGGCCGTGTCTATGAAGCAGCGGGTGACGAATCCCAATGTAAGATTCTTCGTGGAGAATCCTTATGACAGGTGCCGGGTTTATCTGGATAAGAACCGGATTGCCCAGGTGATGACGAACTATGTGACCAATGCGATCAAATATACGCCGAAAGGGTTTATCGAGATGGGCTACGAGCTTGTGGAGGGCGGAATCCGGCTTTATGTGAAGGATAGCGGGATCGGCATTCAGGATGCGAAGAAAAATAAGGTATTCCATCGGTTTGAAAAACTGGATGAATTTGCACAGGGGACGGGGCTCGGCTTGTCTATTTGTAAGGCAATCACCGAATCGATGGGAGGAAGCGTGGGATTTGAGTCCCGGTATAACGAGGGGTCTCTTTTCTGGGCTTTTATGCCTTGTAAGGTAGAGGAAGCCGGGCTTCCTGCGAAAGAGACGGAAACGCTTGTGCCGGAAAATGATGTGGTGCGTCCGGTTGCCGGGAAAGAAGGGGATAAGGAGAGACGGCAGACCATTTTGGTGGCGGAGGATATTTCGAGTAATTATTTATTGGTATCGGCCATGCTGGGTAAACAGTATCATTTGCTGCATGCGGTGAATGGACGGGAAGCGTTGGAGCTGCTCAAAACCCATCCGGTGGATTTACTGCTGATGGATATGAAGATGCCTGAGATGGACGGCTTGACGGCAACGAAGGAAATCCGTAAATTCAATGCCACAATCCCGATTATCGCCCTGTCCGCCAATGCTTTTGAGTCGGATAAGCTCGCCGCTTTGGAGGCCGGGTGTAATGACTATCTCGTGAAGCCGGTGGATAAGGTGAAATTAATGTCCGTATTGGAAAAATATCGATGAGTTTTCAGGAGGCCTGTAAATCGTATTTTTTGGGAAGCCGGACTTTGTGTCGTTGCCTGCATTTTACTTACCGGAAGCTTTGGGGAGGGATTTTTCTTTGGAATCGAATGGGATAACAGAGAATCGATTTGTTTTTTTAATATATTTGAAGCCGTGTAAGATAAATGCGAGGCGTGTAACAATAGTAATTTTTAGAATGAAAAAGGAAAATTACCCCCGGGTAAGCTTATTTGTTTTGTTAGTGGTCTATGCCGTGGCTATGGCCGTAGCGACGTTTGTCGAGAATAGCCAGGGGACGCCTGTGGCGAGGAAATGGTTTTACGGTGCGCCCTGGTTCCTGCTGGTGGAATTTCTGCTGGCGGTGAATTTTATCTGGCTGGTGGTGCAGCAAAAGATGTTTACCCGCAGGCAATGGGGGAGCTTGCTGTTTCATTCCGCCTTTGTGGTGATTCTTGCCGGGGCGGGGATTACTCACTTTTTCAGTGACGAGGGGGTCATGCATATCCGGGAAGGGGAACAGGTGAATTATATGCTTACGGACGGCGGCATGCAGAGGCAGGAACTGCCTTTCGAGGTATATTTGAAAGATTTCCGGCTGGAGCGTTATCCCGGCTCGCACAGTCCTTCTTCGTATGAAAGCGATGTCATTCTAACGGTGGACGGGGAGAAACGCGAGCACATGATCTATATGAACAATGTGGTGGATGTGAAAGGCTATCGCTTGTTTCAGGCCTCTTACGACCCGGACGAGCGGGGGACGGTGTTGTCGGTGAATTACGATAAGCCGGGGATGACGGTGTCTTATTTCGGTTATGCTTTAATGGTATTGGGGATGATCCTGACGTTTTTTAACCGGGAATCCCGGTTCAGGAGGCTGGTTCGGGAGCTGAAACGGATGCAGGGCGGAGCCTTGAAAGTGGCGGTGGCCGGGGTTTTGTTCGCTTGCCTTGCAACGGCGGGAAGTCCTTCGGCGTATGCTTTGCCGCAAAGCGGAACGGGAAGTTTGCCCACGGTTTCGAAAGAGCAGGCAGACCGGTTCGGGAAGCTGATCGTGCAGAATCCGAAGGGACGTTTGGAGCCTGCCAATACGTGGACGTTGAAAATTTTGCGAAAGCTTTACCAGGCGGAACAATATAAAGGATTGAATTCCGACCAGTTTTTTTTAAACCTGCTGGTTTATCCTTACGAATGGAGTTTTGAGAAGTTTATCAAGGTGAAGGATAAAGAGGTGCTGGAAAAACTGGGTAAAACGGGAGAGTATATTGCCTTTAACGATGTTTTCAGTGCCGACGGGGAATATTTGCTGCAAAAAGAGGTCGAAGCGATTTATGCGAAGAATCCTTCGGAACGCAGCCGGGTGGATAACGATCTATTGAAGCTGGACGAAATCGTGAATATCGTTTTCCAAATCCAGCAGGGGATGATGCTGGCCGTTTTTCCCGATCCGAACGACCGTAGCGGGAAATGGTATTCTGCCGGGGACGACCTGTCGGTATTCCAGGGAAAAGATTCCTTGTTCGTGTCGAAAATCATGCGCTGGTATGTGTCGGAATTGGCGGACGGGAATGTAAAGCAGGCGGACGATGTACTGGGAATGATCGAAACTTATCAGCAGGCTAAAAATAAAGTGATCGAAGTGGATTCGAAGAAGATCGATGCGGAAGTTTTTTATAATAAGGTGCGTGTTTTTTCTTCGATCGTGAAATATTATCTGATTTTGGGAGGCATGTTGCTGCTGTGCGTGTTCGTGGCTTTGTTCCGGCGGGGACGGTGGACGAACGTGACGGGCTGGGTACTTACCGGAGGCATTGCGTGCGTGTTCCTTTTCCATACGTTCGGGCTCGGTTTGCGCTGGTATATTTCGGGGTATGCTCCCTGGACGAATTCATACGAGTCGATGGTGTATGTGGCGTGGGCGATCGTGCTGGGCGGCTTGCTGTTCGCTTTCCGCACGCGGGTCGTGCCTGCACTGACTTCCCTGCTGGCCGGGGTGCTGCTGTTCGTGTCGGGGTTGAACCAGATGAGCCCGGAGATTACGCCTTTGGTGCCTGTCTTGCAGTCGTGGTGGCTGATGCTGCATGTGGCGGTGATTATGGCGGGTTACGGTTTCTTTTTTGTGAGTGCTTTGATGGGGCTGTTCAATATGATTTTGATGATTGTGGCGAAAGGACGGGAAAAGATCCGGGAGACGATCCGGGAACTGACGATCTTGAACGAGATGTCGATGATCCTGGGATTGATGCTGATGACCATCGGTACATTCCTGGGGGCGGTCTGGGCGAACGAGTCGTGGGGACGTTATTGGGGCTGGGACCCGAAAGAGACCTGGGCATTGATTTCGGTGATCGTTTACACTTTGGTGCTGCATCTGCGCCTGATCCCCGGCTGGAAAAGCAAATGGCTGTTTAATTTGCTGTCGCTGCTGGCTATCGCTTCGGTACTGATGACCTATTTCGGGGTGAATTATTATCTGAGCGGCATGCACTCTTATGGAAAAACCGATGCGCAGCTTTTGCCCGCTCCTTTTATTATCGGAGGGATTGTCGTGGTGATTATTGCCGTTTGGTCGGGCCTGAAGCGAAAGGAATTTGAGAAATAAGCATACAAGGGCGTTTACAGGAAAACGGTGTGGCAGGAATATGTGTAGTACGATGAGGGGGAGTGCCGCAAGCCCTGAAAGATGAAGTGCCGGAAAACAAAATGCCCGGAGTGAATCGGGGAGAATTGCCGGAGAAATGTTCGGTGGCTATATGAGCAACCGATTGCTCAAACGGTTTCGGTTTTTAAAAATAGAATAATAGTGGTGTGTCCGGGCGGACATGAAATGATATGACTAATTTAAAGAAAAGACGATGAAAAAACTGATTTTGTTAGCTGCGTGTATTTCTTTCGCGGTGTACGGAAAGGCACAGCCTTTTCGGGCCGATTTCAAGAAAGACGATGTAACGAAGGTCATGAAGGCTGTTGCCGACTGGCAGATCGAAAACTGGGATAAGGTGAGGCACGGCTGGGACGACTGGACGAACGGGGCGTTGTATGTGGGAATGTATGCCTGGGGAGAGATGGCGGAAGTGGCCGGACAGAAGAATCCTTATTTTGCTTTCCTGACCCGGGTGGGCAACCGGAACGGCTGGCAGCCCGGCAAGCGGATGTATCATGCCGACGATATTTGTGTGGCGCAAATGTATATCGATATGTACCGCCAAAGCGGGAAAAAGAACGAGAGATGGATTATGCCTACTCTGGCGCGTACGGATTGGGTGATGAAACATCCTGCTCCGCAAAAGCCCGGTGCCCGTTTCGGCGGAGGCAACAACGATTGCTGGACGTGGTGCGACGCTTTGTTTATGGCTCCTCCGGTTTATGCCCGTTTATATAATATGACCGGAGAAAAGCGGTATATGAAATTTGCCGATAAGGAATTTAAATTTACTTATAGCGAGTTGTACGATCAGGAAGAAAAGCTGTTTTACCGGGATAACACTTATATCGGAAAGCAGGAAAAGAACGGAAAGAAAATTTTCTGGGGGCGTGGCAATGGCTGGGTGATGGGCGGACTTTGCGGGATTTTGCAGGAATTGCCGAAGAAAGACCGCTATCGTAAGTATTATGAGGATTTGTTTAAGGAAATGGCTGCCAGCGTGGTGCGTTACCAGCGTCCGAGCGGTTACTGGAGTGCCAGCCTGCTCGATCCGGAAAGTTATCCTTCTCCCGAAACCAGCGGCACAGGATTTTTTGTGTATGCTCTGGCGTATGGGGTAAACGAAGGTTTGCTGCCTGCCGACGAGTATATGCCCGCCGTACGTAAGGGCTGGAAAGCTTTGGTGGATGCGGTGGAAGCCGGTGGCAAACTGGGATATGTGCAGCCTATCGGTGCCGATCCCCGGAAAGTAAATGCCGGAATGACGGAAGTGTATGGCGTGGGTGCTTTCCTGCTGGCTGGGCGTGAAATTTATAAAATGTCTGAATAAGGATAGGGAATAAAGGGGTAAACGATTGAAGTTCATGGTTTTGTTGATGCAAATAGGATTACGGACGGATAGACTTTACCCCTTTATGGTTTGTATGTGAAATTTTTTTCAGAAGAAATTTGTTTTATTTTTATTAAAATTTTTGTTTACAATTTTTTTTTAATAAGTTTGTTCAATCGATTGCGTTGTTATTATTAAATCAGAGGGAATGAAAAGTAAATTTTATTTAGTGCTATTATTCTTAATAGCCACTCATTTTGTTTTAGCTCAGAAAGTTAATGTAATACCTTATCCACAATCCGTGGTGATCCGCGAAGGAGTGTTCGAATTGCGTAAGGGTGCAATCGGTTGTTCGGATGCTTCGGTGATGCCGGAAGCACTTTATCTGAAAGAAAAATTAGGCGAGCAGGGTGTGACCGTTTCTGCCAGGGTCGCCAAAAAAGCACCGATATTCTTATCCTTAGAGCCCGGATCGGGCGAAAAAGAAGCCTATCGTTTGGAAATCAGCCCGAAACAGGTGACGGTACATGCTGCCGACCGTGCCGGGATTTTTTATGGCGTGCAGACTTTGTTGCAAATGACAGAGGCGAAAGACGGCCGCCTGAGCGCGGCTTGCTGTGAGATCGGCGATGCGCCGCGTTATGGCTGGCGGGGCTATATGCTGGACGAATCCCGTCATTTTTTCGGTAAAGAGAAAGTGAAGCAGCTTTTGGATTATATGGCGAGCTATAAGCTGAATAAATTCCATTGGCACCTGACCGACGAATCGGGCTGGAGAATCGAGATCAAGCAATATCCGAAGCTGGCGACGGTGGGAGGAAAAGGAAACTGGAGCGATCCGAATTGCCAGGATGTGCGCTATTATACACAGGAAGAGATCAAAGAGCTGGTGGCTTATGCGGCTGGCCGCCACATCGAGGTGATACCGGAGATCGATATGCCGGGGCACGCTACGGCGGCCAATATGGCTTATCCCGAATTGTCGGGAGGCGGCACGCCGGAACATCCCGACTTTACATTTAATGTGGGTAAAGAAGAAGTATATACTTTTTTGACGAATGTTTTGAGGGAAGTGACGACCTTGTTCCCCTCCCCGTATTTGCATATCGGCGGGGACGAAGTGTCTTTCGGCATCAAGGCCTGGGAAACCGATCCTCACATTCAGGCATTGATGAAACGGGAGGGCATGACGAAGGTGAAAGAGGCCGAGCGTTATTTTATGCACCGGATGACCGACACGGTGCGCCATCTCGGGAAAGTGCTGGTGGGTTGGGATGAATTGCTGGATTTGAACGTGGATACGGCGCGTACGGTTATTTTCTGGTGGAGGCACGACCGGGTGTATCAGTTGAAGAAATCGCTCGCCGGAGGCTATGCCACGGTGATGTGCCCGCGCCGCCCGTTGTATTTCGATTTTATACAATATACAGGTCATAAGTGGGGACGGGTATGGAGCGGTTTCTGCCCGTTGGAGGATGTGTATGCCTTCCCGGACAAGGGGATGGCTTCGTGGGGGTTGCCGCAGGAGCAGTTACACCTGATCCGGGGGATTCAGGCGAATCTGTGGACGGAACGGGTGCATAACGAGCAACGCCTCGATTTTATGACTTTCCCGCGTATGTGTGCGCTGGCCGAATCGGCATGGACACAACCGGATATGAAGAATTTCGACAGTTTTAGCCGGAGAATGGAAAAAGCCTATCAGGCTTTCGACCGGGACGGCATATATTATTTCGATCACCGGAATCCCTCCCGCCATGCGGAACCGTCAGGCCCGCAGCAGAAGAAAAGGGATGTTCCGATGGATTTTAGAGATTAAAAAGAAACAGGTTGTGAGTGTGTGCTATCGAGAAAAGCCGGGAGAAGGGATTCAGTTTAGTTTGGGAGGAGTAAATTCAGGATTAAGGGAGTTTGTTTAGTATTCAAAATTCAATTTTTAAGCGATCCTTTCTTGAGTTGTAAGTTTTAGACCGGCGCTCGAAGCATTTTTTCCGGTTGTCTGTCCGGTGGTGGTAAGAACCGGGCAGGCAGCAGGAAATTTTATAGCAAGGTGCAGAAACGGAAACAGGATAAGCGACCGTAATTATAAAATGTGCGTATTTATGAAAAAACTGATCTTATTATTTTTGTGTGCCGTGCAGTTGGCGGCTTACGGGGATAAACCGACAAAGGCGGCTTATGATTTGATCGAACGGGTCACTCCGGGATACGGGAAGCAATTCCGTCTGGAAATCATTGCTCCGGAAAATGGAAACGATGTATATGAGATCGACCGGAAAGGTAATAAGGTGGTTTTGCGCGGGAACAATGCGGTGGCTTTGGCTACGGCTTTTAACTGGTATTTGAAATATACGTGCCAGGCGCATGTGTCGTGGTTCGGCAATCAGCTGAATCTGCCGGATCGCCTGCCTTTGCCCCAGGGAAAAGAGAGACGGACGATACAGGGGAAATACCGGGTGTATATGAATTATTGCACCGTGAGCTACACGGCTGCCTGGTGGGATTGGGAGCGCTGGCAAAGGGAAATCGATTATATGGCGATGAATTCCATCAATATGCCTTTGTCGGTGGTGGGGCTCGAAGGCGTGTGGTACAATGCGTTGCTGAAATACGGCTTTACCGACGAGGAAGCCAGGACTTTTCTGGCCGGGCCGGGACATTTTGCCTGGCAATGGATGCAAAATTTGCAGAGTTACGGCGGCCCGCTGCCTAAGTCGTGGATCGATAGTCATGTGAAGCTGGGACAGCAGATCATGGACCGGCAATTGGAGTTGGGCATGCAGCCCATACAGCAAGGTTTTTCGGGATATGTGCCGCGTGAATTCAGGCAGAAATTCCCGGATGCCAAGATCAAGCAACAGGGATCGTGGTGCGGTTTTAAAGGTGCTGCACAGTTAGACCCCACCGATCCGCTTTTTGCCGAATTCGGGCGCGCTTTTTTAGAAGAAGAGAAAAAACTGTTCGGGGCGCACGGTGTGTATGCCGCCGATCCTTTCCACGAGAGCGCTCCTCCTGTGAATACGCCGGAGTACCTGAATGCGGTGGGAAAATCTATCCATCGATTGTTTAAGGATTTCGATCCGGATGCGCTTTGGGCGATGCAGGCCTGGAGTTTGCGTGAAAATATCGTGAAGGTGATTCCGAAAACCGATTTGCTGATATTAGACCTGAACGGGGCGAGGAGCAGCAAGCCGAATGCCTGCTGGGGTTATCCCATGGTGGCCGGAAATCTGCATAATTTCGGGGGACGTATCAACCTGCACGGTGATTTGCGTTTGCTGGCATCCAACCAGTATATGAAAGCGCGGGTAGGCTCGCCCAATGTATGCGGTTCGGGGCTTTTTATGGAGTCGATCGTGCAGAATCCGGTGTACTACGACCTCGCATTCGAAATGCCGAATTATGCCGAAGCGATTTCGGTGGAAGATTGGCTGAAAAAATATGCTCACCGCCGTTACGGGGCAAAATCGGAGGCTGCAGAAAAGGCCTGGATGAAATTGTTGGAAGGTCCTTACCGTCCGGGAACGAACGGAACGGAATTAAGTTCGATTATAGCCGCCCGTCCGGCGCTGAATGTGAAGAAGTCCGGCCCGAATGCGGGTTTGGGGATTCCTTATTCGCCGCTTTTGGTGATCGATGCAGAGCGTTTGCTGTTGCAGGATGCCGGAAAATTGGGTGCGTCGAAGCCTTACCGGTTCGATATTGTGGATATACAGCGCCAGATGATGACGAATTTAGGCCAGGCCATTCATAAGAAAGCCGCCGAAGCTTTCCGGCAGAAGGATAAAGCCGCTTTTGCCTTGCATAGCGGGCGTTTTCTGCAATTGCTGAAAGATGTGGACGAATTGCTGCGTACGCGCGAGGAATTTAATTTCGATAAATGGCTTTCGGATGCCCGGAGCTGGGGAAAGACCGAAGCAGAGAAGGATCTGCTCGAAAAAGACGCTACGGCTTTGGTCACCGTGTGGGGAGCGGATGGCGATCCTTTTATTTTCGACTATTCCTGGCGGGAATGGACGGGGTTGATCGAGGGGTATTACCTGAAACGTTGGGAGAAATTTTATGCCATGTTGCAACAGCATTTGGATGCAGGGACGGATTATTCCGAAGAAGGATTGCGGCTGACTCATGGGCGGGAATCGTTCCGGGCGAATGATTTTTACAGTAAATTAGGCGATTGGGAATTGGCTTTTGTGAATACGCCGGGTAAAGTGCGCACTCCGGTGACTAAGGGCGACGAGATCGAAGTGGCGAAACGGATGTTCGATAAATATAGCCGTCTGGCCAATGAATATTACGAAAAAGAGATGAAAGCCGAGGAGATCAAAGAGGGGAAAAGATACGAGAATCTGGGCGAATAAGCGGTTGTTTGCGGGCGATTGTGTTCGCGTGGTGAAACGTACCGGAGAGAAACGGCAAGGAACGGAGTGGGGGAAAACCCGCTTTACGGTGAATGTGAATAAAGTAGGAGCAGAAGTAGAAGGAAAAGGAGCAGAAGTAAGGGGAAGCGGGGCGATGCCGGGGTGGGGGAATGCCGGGTGGAAATGGAAGAGATAAGCGGTAAGAAATGAAATAGCCGGTTTAAGGGAACGCCGGGAGGGGAGAAAAGATAACCGGAAACAGACGATATAAGCAGCCTGTGGGAGGATGTGCTTAAAATTTCGGGCGAAATTGGGATAATGGATTAAAATGTTTAGACGGAGCGGAGGGGAAAGAATAGAGGAAAAATAAAGAATAGGGGGCGAACTGTATCCTGTTTTTTTACGGAGCGGGCGGAGGAAGATCGAATATTCTTTGAACGGGAAGGGGATAAGTGTTGTTATGAATGTCCGGGCGTGAATTGGAAAAATCATAATATAATAGAATAAGCGATGAGAAAAGCGATTGTACAGATTTTGACAGGAATGTTGTTATCCGGAGTTTGTCTGAGCGCACAGGCCGGGGAACTGAGCCGGCAGGTAGTGCCGATCCGTTGGGATGACCGGAAAACCGCACCTTTGAAAGGCGAATTTGCAGAGGAAGTGATCCGTTTGTTGCAAAACACGAACAAATATGCGATGAACACCTGGTATAACGAGGTAAAAAAGTTCGGCAGCCAAACCGGGGAATATCTGGATTTTGGCGGGAAAGTCGAGCGTTTTATCCGCCCGGTGTCGCACGAAGCGTTTGCGCTGGCTTTATGCCTCCGGTTAAATTTGTACGATCCGGCAGTGGCGGGAGTGCCGAAGGAGGAAGCGATCGAACGGACGGTGAAACTGATCGGCTCGCTCGCCTATCGTCACAAGTCCAATTCCGGAAAGGAAGGGTGGGGCGATTTGTGGCAGAGTGCGCTGTGGGCGGCACAGGCGGCTACGGCAGGCTGGATGATGTGGGATTTTCTCAGCCCGGAGCAGCAAGAAATGGTGTGCCGCATGGTGGTGCACGAAGCCGACCGCTTTTTGGATTATAAAGTACCTTATTACCGGGATAAGCAAGGAAATATTATTTATAAGGGAGACAGTAAGGCGGAAGAAAATGCCTGGAATTCGAATATTTTGGTGATTGCCATAACGATGATGCCGGGACATGCCCATGAGCAGCAATGGATGGACAAGGCTTTGGAGCTGATGATCTCGGCTTATGCCGCGCCTTCGGATTTGCTGAGCAAAAAGAAAGTGAACGGATTCCGGTTGAACGAAGTGCTGAACGGCAGCAATATCGAAGAAAACGGGCTGGTGGTGAACCACAAGATTATCCATGCCGATTATATGTGCTCGATTATGCACAATACGCTGAATGTATGGATGTTCGGGTTGGCTGGAATGAAAGCGCCCCAGGCCGCCCAGATGAATGGGGGAAAGGTGTATTACGCATTGACCGACCTGGATTTCGACGGCAAGACTATCTATGTGAAAGAGCCCGGCGGCGGTGCTTCGTGCCAGATGTATTATCCGCAGGGAAACGATTGGGGATACGGGCGGCAGGACGGCTATTGGCTGATGGATATTTTAGCTTATTCTTTCGGCTGGGATGCCCGTTCGTCGGTCAAGGCTGCGGATTGGGCGAAAGCGCGGAATCGGAAGATGCTGGAGATGCAGGGGCGTTTTACCACGGGACAATATTACGGCGATCGTTCGGAAAATACATTTCCCTCGCGCGAAGAGTGGTTTGCAGCGCAAATTGCGTTCGGCTACCTGGGCTTGTGGGAGAAAGAGCATAAAATGGTACGTTTCACAAATAAAGGCTATTGATCATGAATTACAGGGCATTGATTACGGTGTTGCTGCTGCTGG
>UQTM01000005.1 GCA_900544025.1 uncultured Odoribacter sp. | reverse complement strand
TGGCCGGAAACCAGAAAGAGCGTATCCCGATGGAAAGATCCGCAACGGAGTGTGGTGTGGTATCTTTATCAAAAGAAGGGGAATTACGATCTTTCGTTCGCTCTTGAGGTAATAAATCAGAAAAAATTAGAGTTTGAGCTAAAGGTTTCGGAATGTTATGATTTGGGGTTAAAGCCGCAAAAACGGAAATTAAAAATAGAGGGCACCGGAAGCAATGATACCATTTTTGCCACTGCTGTGAATATACCCGAAACAGGTTATTATCGTTATGAATTAAGGCCGCTTACGCCGCCCGATAATGCGATCACGATTCATTCTTTGCTTTTTAAGGCTTATACTCCCGATGCGCAGGTAAATCATACGGATTATCAATCGTCGCCTTCCGTGCACCTGAGTTTTCGGACTACAGCGCCTACGACACGTTCCTACGATTGGATTTATGAAGAAATATTAGTGCCGGAAGGAAGCGATCCGTTAGCTACTTATTATATGAGCCTTGGATTTTACCGGGGGTATATGGGGATACAGACGAACTCCGATACAGAGCGGCGGGTATTGTTTTCGGTATGGGATAGCAAAGATGCCGACCATGATGCTACTATGGTAGCGGCCGATTTTGTTTCGTTAGTGGATAAAGGTGCTCAGACTACGGCGAATTCTTTTGGAAACGAGGGAACCGGAGGACAATCGTATGTAAAGACTGCCGACTGGAAAACTGGAAAACCGGTAAAATTTTTGATGAATGTGCGAAAGGTGGAAAATAATTCCGTATTGCTGTCTGCCTGGTATTCCGTTTCCGACGAGGAAGGGTGGCAGTATGTGGCGACCTGGCGTGCACCTCATGAACAGCGAATGTTCGACGGTTTTTATTCTTTCATTGAAAACTATGGCTATACCAATGGGCAATATCCCCGTAAAGCATATTATTATAACGCCTGGGGTAAAGAAGATGCTACTGGGAAATGGGTGAATTTTAACAAGGTCGGCTTTTCGCATACCGACGGTAAAGAGGGGCAACGGGTGGATTATGAGCAAGGAGTCGCTCCGGAATATCCCGATCGTTTTTATATGGCTTCGGGTGGATACACTCCCACCGTGAAACGGGCGGACGAAATAGAGCTTTCCCATACGCCCCCTGCATTGGATTTAACCGTATTTCAGACGAGGGTGGATGAGGCCCTGAAAAACGAGCATCTGCATCAGGATGCCGTAAAAAAGGAACTTCGCATTAAGAAATGATTATGGGCGGGTGAGGTTGTAACCGACGTAAGTGGCAAGCAATCCACCCGCTACGCTTATTGTAATATTTAATCCGGCAAGCAGATAGGCTTTAGAAGAAAGCAGCAACAAGTTATCCAATGAGAAGGTGGAAAAGGTGGTAAAACTGCCGCAAAAGCCGATCGTGAGTAATAGCTTATGATTTTCGGAAAAAGAAGACGCTGTATTCAATAGGCCGGCAAAAATCCCGATCAGGAAGCACCCTAAGAGATTAATGAAAAGGATCCCTAAGGGAAAGATGCTTGGAAACCAATGGCGTATGCCTGACGAGAGTAGGTAACGGGATATGCCGCCTGCCATAGAGCCGATTCCGATAAGTAATATATTTGTCCACATGCTTGTGAAATTTCTTGCAAAATAAGAAAAATATAATGAAGAATGAAAATAAGCATTATTATCATTTGTCTGTTGGGGAATTATTTTTTGGCTATCGGACAGAATGTGAAAGAATATGTTTTGTGGCCGGAGGGTACACCAGAGGATAATGGGATCACGGCTTCGGAAACGACCGACCCGGAAGGCCGGGTGAGAAATGTTCATATCGCCCGCTTGTATGTATATTCTCCGGATAAGGAGAAGAATACCGGAATGGCGGTTGTGATTTGTCCCGGAGGCGGTTATGGATTGTTGGCGATGAGGCACGAGGGAGAGTGGTTTGCCTGCTGGCTTGCCGACCGGGGAATAACCGGGATTGTGTTGAAATATCGTTTGCCCAATCATCATCCGGATGTTCCGTTGGCCGATGCGAACCGGGCGATACGCTGGGTGAGGTGTAAAGCCGATTCTTTGGAGGTAAAGCCGGATCGGATTGGAATTGCAGGATTTTCTGCCGGAGGGCATTTGGCTTCTACAGCCGGGACTCATTTCGATTTAGGTAATCCTTCAGCGGCCGAGCCGTTGGAGCGTTTCAGCTGTCGGCCTGATTTTATGGTGTTGTTTTATCCGGTCATCTCGATGTCGCCTCAGGGACATCCTCACGCGGGGTCCCGGAATGCCTTATTGGGAAGCGGACAAACGCAGGAAAAACTGGATTATTTTTCTAATGAGAAGCAGGTATCCGAACAGACGCCTCCTACTTTTTTGGTACATTGCGATGATGATTCTTCTGTATCGCCGCTCAATAGTATAAATTTCTATTCGGCATTGAAGCAAAAGAAAGTTCCGGCTGTCCTTTATATTTTCGACCGGGGCGGACATGGCTGGGGATTGCGTAAAGATTTCGGCTATTACGACCAATGGACAGAACTATTAGAGGCGTGGTTAAACCGGTTTCTTTAAATAGGTTTTTCTTTCCCTTGTGAAAATGTAACAAAGTAAAGAAATTTCCGTTTACTGTCATACAACGTGAAGTTGTTGAATCATTTAAATTTTTTAGTTATGGCAGTAAATATTGGTTTGGAACAGAAAATGATTAAGGCCAGTTATAATGTATTGACAAATTTATTGGCCGATCATTTTGTATTATTGACGAAAACATGGAATTATCATTGGAACGTAAAAGGGGTAAGTTTTCATTCTTATCACACTTTTATGGAAGAACTTTATCGGGGATTGATTGAAGATATCGATGAAATTGCCGAACGTATCCGGGCTTTGGACGAGCGTCCGATCGGTTCGTTGCAAGGATATCTGGAACACAACCGGATCAAAGAGCATTGCGATTCGGAACCGTTGCCCGATGCAAAGCAGATGTTAGCTAATTTGAGTGCCGATAACGATACTCTGATCCGTGAAATCCGTAAAGATATCGAGACGCTCGACGGTGAAAAAAGTGAGGATGCCGGAACTTTGAATTTTCTGGAAGATATGATCGAAAGGAAAGAAAAGACAGCCTGGATGATCCGGGCATATCTGGAAAAATAAATATAACCGGACAAAAAGAGGAGAGGGAAAGCCGTTACGGCTTTCCCTCTCGGTTTTAAATCAGTCTTGCCCGGATTGATTTCAGGATACGGGTACGACTTTACGTTCTCCGCTTGCGCTAACCGCTTTAATAATCACTGTGCCTTCGGGAACGTTGAATGCCGTGTTGTTAAAGGCTTTCACTAAAGTTTCGTTTTGGTAAACTTCAAAAGCCACTACATTGGATGAGTTGCTTACCGTAATCCGGTTGCCACTACGTGTCGCAGCGCCTTCCTGCATGGCTTGCCCGTTGGTAAAATAAGCAATGTTATCATCGTTTAAATAAATCAGACCGCCTGGAGCCTGAGAATAGCCTTTCGAGGCGATATAGTTTTCTATTTCGGTGATTTGGTCGGCTGTAATCCATAGCCGGGATACACCGTAATCGTCGATTCGCTCGTCTATTTCCCGTAAAAAGCCCCATGCCCGGAAATAATCGGTTAAATCCAGTTCCAATAAATCACAGGTCATTTTTACGAAATTAAGCTGACAAATACCGTTTTTCGTGTCGGCATTTGCCGGGTCGGTCTGTTGCCGGATCAGTTCATGCAAGTCTTTATAATAATCTTCGTATTGTGTATTGATTTTAGTGCTGTACAGATATAATTGGTAGAACGGAACTAATTTACAAAAAACATCCCCCTCTTTCCCATGTGCGATTTTTCCTGCAATGAGGGAAGCAAAGGCTTTCTCAAACCGGGTAGTTCCATCGCCCATGTTTTCGGTAATCAAACGGCTCCGGTTACCGAATGTGGTTTGTACATGCAGGGAATGGATGTTGTTCGTTACTTCGGTCGTTCCCACCCATTTCAAGCCCGGACGGGTCTGGTGCATGTGTCCCACTTCATGAGCCGGGCCCCAGATTCCGGAAGTTTTGAATTTATTCACATTCAATATTTCGTTCAGCGTACCTACATGATAGGCTGTCCGGTAACTGGTGGCGTACATATATGAGCCGTCGTCGGTGATTGCATGGAAGAACATCCGGTTTTTAATCGTATGATTGTATTTGTGCAATCCCATCAGGTCGTGTTCCAGCCATACCATTTTGTCGTAAGCTTTTAACAGGTCGGTAGGACTGCTGACATTGTTTTTATAATATGAAATAGGGAAAGTAAGCTGTGCATATTCTCCTCTTAAATCCAGATAGCCGGAAACGGACGCCGATTTTAGCAAATTTTGCCAATCGGTATCGGAATGTTTGCTAAGGTCGAATTCGCCGTTGAAAGTTCCGGTGGCGATGTGTATTTTAACCGGCGATGCGGATTCGTAGTTTTCCGTGTTGTAAATGACATATAACAATCCTTTCGAGGTGCTGGTGATTTTATTGATGCCCGGTTGCAGCGTGTAATTCGTAGCGGAATATCCTTGTTCCCAGTCCATGACAGTCAGTCCGATCCGCTCTCCCGAAGGAATATCTCCTACACATACCACCAGTTCTTCACCCGATTTTACATACATTCCTGTCGGGTTGTCCAGTTTGTTATAGATGTTGATTTTATATTCTTTTGCAATCGCTTCCGGATCGCGATACGGTTCATAGGTACGCACTCTTTGTTCTGTCGGATAAGTACCTAAATACAAGGCCTTGGCAATGTTTTGCAGGAATTCGTTATCCATTTCCATAATTTGTTCGTAGGTCACATCCGGGTTTAGTTCCGAATAAGTCCTGTCTGAAAAGATCGAGGAAGCGGTCGCCTTTTTCTGGAAGAATCTCATCTCTGCGCAACTGGCAAATCCTTGTCCGTCGCCTGCACCTGAATTTACAACAAAACGTACTCCGGTAGGGTGTACTACCCCCTGCGGGAAATCGACTCTGGAAGCTAAATCACTTCCCTGAAAATCGAAAGTACTGAATTTTGTGTAAGTCGGATTTTCCTGTGTTTTATACCAAATTTCCACTTCTTTGAATCGTCCGTTAGCCCCGTTGGTACGCGGATAATAAACCAGATAGTCCATCCGGTCGATATTTTCAAAATTGTATTCCAGAGTGATGGGGAAGTAGTCGGCATTTCCGTTACTCCATTTGGAGTGATAAAGAGTGTTCATATTTCCATCGAACGATTTTTCGATTTCTCCTCCCGGCTGGAAGCTGGATGCCCGACCACTACTGATAGGGAGAATGGAATCGCCTTCGACACCGTCGGGATTAGTCACTTCATAGCCGTCTGTCCGGCCATTTTGTGTGACCGTTACCCATTTGGTCAATTCTCCATCGTGCTGCTTGATCGTTATTTTAGTTTCTCTTTTGGCCTTAGAGGGATTGACTGTGGTTCTCAACACGACAAATGTCGAATCTCCCATTGTTTTTTCTTCGGTTTTGGTAAGCCAGGTGATAGTATCGACCAGCGAAATATCCAGTTTTACATTGGCAATAACGGTCATTTTCAGTTCCGAAGGTTCGAACGATACGTTGCCGAAAGCGGCCGGTTGTACTATAATAGCGGGTGCTGCCCCGAACTGGCAGACCTTTAAGTCTTTCCGAACCTCTTTTGAGGTTACGGTAATCGTTGTCCAGCGTTCTTCTAACGCTGAATTGGCATCTACATCGATTTTTAAATAATTGGTTAAACCGGAATTAACGGTACACCGGCACCAATCACAGTCCTCTGCAACTACCGCATTCCATTCGTCGGAGGCAATCACCTCGAGATTTTGGGAGGAAGCTGCACTATTGGTGAATACAACGGTATCCTTTTTTATTTCCAATACCGTAATCGCTTCTACGTCTTTATCCGAGCAGGAAAATAGAGCCATTAGAAGCCAGCAACTTAATAACATCCATGCCTTCATAGTTTTAGATTTAGTTTTGATAGTTTAAAGCCCTCATTTTCAGAGGTATTCCGTAAATGAGGGCTTTGTTTGTGACTTAAAATTAATTAATTTTATTCAAAAATAGGTGTTTTGTCGATTTTTATTTCTGCAATTCCGGCAAATGGTGGTCTGTTACTTTCAGTGATGTAATATCTTACGTAACGAGCCCGCTGTGGAGAGGCAAGAGTGGTACTCCGGTGTTTGTCGGTAGCTTCTGAGAACTCATAGGTTTCAATATCGTCCCATGACAATCCATCGAGACTAAGCTGTAAAGTACAGGTTTTAATATCGTTATTGGTTCCTCCACGTCTCCACATTTCTACTTGGTTTACGTAATAATCTACACCCATATCCACCTGGACCCAATGGGGCAGTTCGGCTTGTGGACTCGACCACTTACTGTGCCAGTAAGTGTCCATATTCCCGTCTATCAAAAATTCTGCACCTCCTTCATTGCCTGATGGCGGTTCCACGTTACTGGATGCCGAAGCGGTCATTAGCGGTAACACCCGGATAATACAGGTTGCTGCATTTTCTTCGATAGGTGCTTCCACTCCTAAGCCTTCCGTAGTTACGTTGGTAATCTTTACGTTCACTTTATATTCGGTTACGTTCGGACGCATCAGCTGAACTTCTGCATATACGACAGAGTCGCCTCTGGCAATTTCCAATTTCTTACCTAATAGTAAGAAGTATTCGATCGGATTAGATACGCCTTCCATCGAAGCATCCAAATCGATAACGACCCGCTTGTCGTGAACTCCGTTTAATTGGATCGGAATTCGTACGGTTTGACCTTTTTCTCCGACCACTCTGGTTTCTCCAAATCCTACGGACGAATCGTCGTTTTCAATTACCAGGCGGCATTTGGTTCCTGCCACGGGCGATACATTTCCTGTAACGTCTGTAATTTCAAATTCACAGAAACGGTCGTGATTACCTAATTTGTCGTCTATGATAGAAATAGTGGTACTGGCTGTCGTTTCGCCTGCTCTGATCGTCAGTTGCTTGCTTTCTATCGTATAGTGCTGATTTTCGATAGCCGTCGCTCCTTCTTTAGGCTGGAAAGTGATGGTTACGTCCTGATCGACCGGAGCGGTTAAAGCTACTGAAAATTCGAACGGTTTCATCGTTTCGCTTACTACGATTAGGCTGTCGGCAAACATGGCTTCACGAACGACTTTGCGGATCGTCACTTCACATTCCCGGGATTCTTCCCGGATCCCGACAGTAGTATCGCTGGCGCTAACGCCTTGAACTCCTGTGATTTTTAATTTGAAGGAACGATCTTCTTTGGTTGCTTTGGAATCGTTCAGAAGGATGTTCACAACGCCCCAGTTTTCTTCTTCGTTGATTTTTACAGTAGGAGTGGATAGCTGATAGTCCCAATTGTCCCCCGTGCTGATAGCCGTTCCGTCGGTAGCTTCAACGGTAAAGGTCAGGAAATCGGATAACAATCCTTTTACAGAAACCGGGATTTCAGTATATCCGGCGTTTTCGTCGGCTTCGAAAGATGCTGCATTGAAACCGATAGTTACGCTTTGTTTACTGTCGTCGTCTGTAATCGTTACTTTGCATGTACTGTTTTTACTATCGATAACAGCTCCGCCCTCGACTTTAGTAATTTCCAAATCGAAAGAATAATCTGCATTCGGGTAGTCGTTATCGATAATAGTTAATTCTACATTTCCTCTGACAGCACCCTTTTCTAATACTACGTATGCCGGAACATTGCAGAATAAGGAACCTTCCCGGCCTCCCTGTTCAGAACCTTCCTTGATCGCCACATAGACCACTGTCGTCCCTGTGGTTGCTGCGCTTAATTGTAAAGGCACTTTCAGCGTTTCAGCATCTTCGGCTGCCGTTACCGCCGTTTCCTTGAAGGAAACGGTGGGAGTAACAGTCATTTCGTCATCGTCACAGGCACATAACCCCAATAAGATGTACGCTATGAGTAAAAAATTAAATATCTTCATAGTAGAGTTTATTTACAATTAGTTTTTAGTCAATTTGAAACATCTCAGATTGGTATTGGAATTACCTGTGGCTGCGAGCGGATCCGTATCTTTATTATAATAAGCAATTCCAACTCTTAAACCTTCTGCAGCCGTCGTCCAATCGAGGGGGTACATCTTGCCGTCGCTGGCAATTACACCGTCTGTGTTCCACATCAACGTCTTTTTGTCAAAGTCAAACTTAATGATTACCGGAACAGTAGTACCATAGGTACCGGAATTACCTGTATTCTTAGAGAACCATGTAATTCTGAAGTTTGTATTGTTGTTCCAGCTTGTCATATCACCGGATTCAACACCCAGGCGCATGCGGAAAGTGTTGTCGGTAAAATCGTAATCCAATGGCAGGTAACCCATTTCATTCGAGCTGTTACTATAGATGTATTTGTCGAGGGTGGCAACGAGCTTACCATCTGCTTCACTTGTGATGCTTACATTCCAATTATTATAAGTCACCATGGCCTGATCCTGACGGAAGCTGGTAAAGGTATATGCTCCTTCTAATTTTTCTTTTAACGTTTTCAGCATATCCACTCCAATCGTGATCGTTTTGGTATTTTCGTTGATATCGGTCATGCTTACAGAGCCACCCCGGACGTTCGTAATCTCGAGAGTAATTTTCTGGTCTGCATTTTTCAGATTTTGTAGATCCACTTCGATATATTTTGTTGTTGTGTTCGCAGGAATTGTGATCAGAGCTTCCTGCGACGGGTCGTTCCCGTCAATCGTCAAAGTAGCCCCGTCGATTGTTTCTGCTTTTGCTTTTACATAAAGCACGACATCTTCATCAACATCTGCTAAAACTACCGGTACCTGGATTTTTCCTAACCATGATGCAGTCATTTCATTACTTCCGAAGCCTATAGAACGATCCGTATTTTTAATAGTAACGATACATTCTGTTGATTCGTCAGTTAAAATCTTACCGGGAGTGTTAGCTCCTGCCGTAGTGCTTACACGAAGTTTTACCACCCGGTCTTCTTTGCTGGCATGTTGGTAAGTGGTCAGGCTAAATGTCGTCGCCGCATTGTTTACGTAAATCGGGTTGAGGGATTGCGGCAACCGGTATTGGTCGGGCTCGGCAGTCGTTCCATCTGGTATTACTTCTACTTGTACCGGAATTCTTTCTAAAGCATTACCGCCTTTTAAAGCAACGGTCACGGTGAGTGCCTCTCCTTCGTTTACCTCATAAGCGAGTTCGCTGAATCCCAAAATACGTTCGTCGTCTTTAATATCGACTACATAGTCTTTTTCTGCTGCCCGTACGTTTTTCAGGTCACGGAAAGCTAAGCGGAATCCCCATTCCCCGAAATCTTCGTTGTCTTTCAGTTTAATTTTTAATTTCAGGGTTTCATTTCCGGCAGTCGTGAATTCCGGTTCGATAATTGTAAAATCATCGTTCGTACACCCATAAATAGAATCTACCACAACTCTTCCTGAAATCATTCTTTCGGTAGAGGCTCCGTTTTCAAAAATCAAAGGAATTTCGATTTCTCCGGCTTCTTCATGCCATAAGCCATCGCCTTCCGGCCGGCCGAATCTTACAGAGCGATCGAGGTCGTCGTCTTCAATGGTAACTTTACAAATGCTGTCTAATCCGACTAATGCTCCTTCTACCTGGCGGATGGCAAGGTCAAAGTAAACGTTGCCGTCGGCCGTTTCATTATTGATGATGTCCAGAGTGACTTCACCTTTTAAAGTACCTTCCGGTAGAGTAACCTGTTTCACATTATTCGAGAACACGAAATGAGTTCCTTCTATTGCCGTTTGGCGGTCGTCTGCCCCTTGTGCAAAAGTCACCGTTACATCTCCCGGAACTTCTTTAGTTAAGTGGAATGGTACAGAGAGCGTTAATCCGTCTTCCCGAACAGTGGCCGTTTCGTTGTCGAATACCACTGCGGCTTCCGGAATATAATCGTCGTTTCGGATCACGACGACGCAAGATTGCCCGGTGGAGGCAGGAACGCCTCCTCCGGTAATGCTTTCGATGGTCATTCGGAATGTGCGGTTCGGATTGATGATCGTATCGTCGATGATCCGGACTTCAACTCCTACTTCAGCTTCTCCCAATAACATTTTAACCTCTTGTTCGTCTATAAAAAAGTGTTCTTTTTCAATAGCCGTTTCATTGGTGATTTGCAATTTGATATTAGCTGCATGATTCAGGTATTTGGTAGCCTGAATGGGCACTTCCACTTTGCCTGCTGCTTCGCTGAAAACGAAGGTATCTTTGGCAAAGCTAATTTGCTCTATACGTCCCTGTGGTATATTCGGCGAAAATTCGTCGTCGCAGGCCGTTAGTCCGGTAATAATCAATGCGAAAAGTATCGCAATATATGTTGTGAGTTTCATATAATAAGTTTTTTGTATTTAACAATTTCCGGACTTACCGGTTTGAATACATCACTTCTATTCCTCCGACAGTCAGCTTACTACCCGGTGCGCCTTTCTTTTTATCAGCATCCCGGCTGGAACTGCAAATAACGGCCAGTTTATATCTACGGGTGGAGTTATAGCTTTTCAGGAACTCGAATTGGAGTGAAAAGTCCGTAAATTCCGGCTGATATACTCCTGCCTGGCGTCCCATTTCCGCTACCGCAACGATCTTAGGATCGTTCATGTAATTCAAGCTATCCAGTAAATCGTCGGGATTTACTACTTCGTAAAGGATGGCCTGAATCCGGCAGGTATCGTTGAATTTCATCGTATCCTGGAAAAGAGCGCTTCCTTCATATACTTCACCCGAAGGGGTGTATTTGTAGTATCCTTTTACTGCAGTCGGCCTGCCGGAAAATAACGTTCCGTATTCCGGACCGTAAAGAGGAGCCTGCATACTCAGGTCGAAACTACCCTGGAAGAAGGAGCCTGCAAATATTTGCCGATTTTCACCCTCTCCGGTCATCACCGTTTCCATTTGTGCAGCCCATTCACCAACATTTTTCCCTTTCGTACGGACTACCGGGTAGTTGCCAGTGTAACCGCCCTGATCCATGAGCGCTTTCATTTGACCATTGTTCGTGGCCCAACCTTCCTGGGGTTCTTCCCAGCCGTTGATGTTTTTCCAGATATTGAATTCGAATTTTCTTACCATGGATTGTACAAGGTTTACTACGTATTTGGTGCGATGGATAGAATCTTCTGCCCAAACAGTGTAAACCACTTCTTTGCCTGCAAAATTCATCAGGCTGTCCGGATAAGAGATCGTTGCTCCTTTGGATAATTCAAATTCCGGCTGGATGAATATTTCAGTCGAATCGGTTAGGTTCAGAGTATCGGCAACATATACAAGAATATAGCTGTTGGGGGATGAATTGACGAAAGCCGGCTGACTGGTAATCAGCGGATGGTTTAAGGTCATTTTCAAAATTTGAGCTTCCGTATTCAATAGTTTGTCCAGCTTGCTTCCTTTTAGATTCATGCTTACCGGACGCATAGTAACACTATATGCGTTTATCGTCAGATCGATATCCCCGCCGTTGATCGTTCCCTGCATTTCCAGCGATACATTGGCGATGTTTCCCAAATTCTGCACAGTCGTGGCTTTGAATGTGACCGCATTGTTCACTTGGGTGAGATATACGTTTTTGAAATTGATATTTCTGAATTGTATGTTATCATCCACGATAATTGAATTAATCGCCAGGGTCATCCGGTTTCTGTCGTCCGATGTTATTTCAGCCTGCTGAACAATGGTATCGATACTTACACCATCCACGCTGACATTCATTTTTCCCCGGTAGGTTCCGGAAATTCCATCCCAGTAATCGCCCGAAGTTTCCGCATAGTCATCTCCAATTTCATTATCGTCGTCGCAAGAAGCGAAGAATCCGCATAATGGAAGCAGGATGAGTAGATATAATAGACTTTTCTTCATAATTACGAATATTAATTATTTTAATAAACCGGTTCCAAATTCTGCCATCGCCACGTAACCGACAACATCGGTTCCCCCTTCTGTTCTGGGGAGAGATTCCGTGAAAATGATTTTGACACCATATCCTTTGTAAGCTTTGCTTAGGAAACGGTATTGGTAATTGTCCTGTCCCGAAGCATAATCCCGGAATAGATAAAATTCTTTACCGTCTTCGATTTCTACCCAGTCATCGTCTTCACCCGGAGTAGGTTTTACCTGGATGACAAACTTTTTCGCTCCCGGGTTTGCATGTATTCTGTTTACAAAATAGACATAGTTGAACTCTTCTTCATTTTCGTAAGTGAAAGAGATCCAATGCGGATAGGTCGTTCCTTCGGAATTCGCCCAGTTTGAATGATAATAGGTATCTACCTTTCCATCGATGATACAAGTGATGTAACCGTTACCTCCGCCGTCGCTGATTTCGGTTTTTGCGGCGGCTTTCCAGTCTGTACGGTCGTAGATCGTGTCATTTGCCGGAATTTCTTTCGGATAGGATACTCCTGCCGGATTGGGTTCTGTATATTCTGGTTGCTTGCTTACATTGTTTGTTTCCCAAAATTTATCTGTAGCAGGCGTATAGTTTTTCATATAAGCCTGAGCATACATGGACAAAGGAAAATCCCAGGCAGCGAAAAACTCGCTCAGGTCGGCATTGGCAAATTCGCTGGCATAGATTGCGAACAAGTCGTTTTTATACCGATCGGGTACAGATTCCGGAATTTCATCCTGGCAACGTTGTGAACAATAGGTAAATAATCCCCAGCCATATTGTTGCAAAAGTTGTAAAACCATTGTGTTTCTGTCTGCCTCTCTTGCCATCCAATATCTTTTCAGGGGATCTTTGGAACTATTCATTGTGATCCCCAGGCTACCCCAACGTCCTCTACGCTGATAGAAATGGTAGGTACTGGCTTGCTGTATCGGATTTTTTAATAATTTGCTGGTTCCCCAGTTCATGCCATAGAGTCCGGCGAAGCCTCTTAAAATCAGGTTCCCGCTTTTCCCTTCAAAGAAAGGTAATTTGAGGAAAGAATCTTCAAGGCTATCTGCTGTGATCGAATTATAACCCATCGGATAAGAGGGATATACCTTATAAGCCGTACCGTTTTCATCGTTCGGTAATTGTACGTCGGAATAGATTCGCCAGGGCATTGGCAGATCGCTGCTGTTCAAACCTGCCAGAACATCGAAATCCAATTCAATCAGATCATCGTAAAATTTCAGGAAAAAATCCGGATCCTGAATTTTTCTCATGGCGCTCAGGGGTAAGGTGAAGATAGCCCGTTTGCCGATCAATTCTCCCCAGATCATGGGGGTGTTTATTGAATCTGCAATGGTTGTCAGCCATTCGTTTTTATCGGTTTCTCCCATAATATAGTCTGCCGATTTTACAGCACCGGTAACTTTAAGAGTCACCTCGTTCGTTGTCGGCACTCCGTCGAAATAGAAGTAAAGAGGACCACCGAAGTTGGAAGAAATTTTATTTTCTCCCGGAACCAGAGAGCCGCTTTTACTTACTTTTTCATAACGTTCATATTTCACTCCCGAAGGTAATTGAGCATCTGCAATACCGATCTGGTAGTTCAGGTTAGCAGCTCCTGCCGGAACCACTACAGTTATCTGTTCGGCTGGCGGAACATAAAGCCCGCTACTTTGCCAATATTGCAGGTTTGTCGCCATTCGTAAAGTCTTAGGCTGATAATCGCCGGAAACTTTCACATCGATATCGGAAAGACGTTGATATGAATTACTGATCTCTCCCGGATATTTTCCTACCCATGCCCATTGTTCGTTGGGGGGGAGCTGCTCGCCCCCCGGATTCGGATTTTCTGGAATAAAAGAAGGGTCTTCTTTCATCATATCTTTTGAGCAGGACATCATCAGAAGTATTCCGAAGACAATACCGATCTTTTTATATAAATTGTTCATGACCATATTCATTTAGGTATTATTCTACTATTCTTCTTTTTTTAGTTCGTTCAGTACTTGTGTCTGATTCCATTTGATAAACCAGTTTTCGGGATTCATCAACCATTTTTCATAGAGCTGACCTTCTCCGGCATCGAATTTCTTTGCAGCCTGTTGAGCTAAGAATGCCGGATTTTCAGAATTTCGGGCAAGACGGATTAAAGTAAACCACCGCTTTCCTTCGTAAGCCAATTCTAAAGCAGTTTCTTCTGCAATCAGACTGTCGAGGACAAATTTTTCACGGGCAGCTTTTTGGATCTTCTCTAAATCGGTTTTACCCGGATATTGTAAGGTATCTACGTGATACCGGATAAAATCTGCACCCATTTTAGCTCTTCCGCGGATGCCCGGGAATACATTTAATGAATTTCCGAAAATCGGAGCTTCGAAAGGTTTTTCAAAATGGTCGCTATTCCAGGATGATTTCAGACCTACACTGATAATAGAATCGGCTGCTGCGATATTGGTTTCCCCGCCTAAACCGCCTAAAGCTTCGGCAATCATCAGGTAAATTTCCGGTGCCCGGTAGATATAGATAGGAGAATCGTGCTCATAATTCTTTTTGTTCATATGATATTTGGCAATAACCGATTTCCCGTTTTCATATACAAAAGTTCCTGTTCTTCTATTTACATCGGTTCCTCTTACGAGCCCGGTTTCTCCGGTAAGCTCATTCTTCGACTCTCCGGTAATTTGACTGTAAAATCTCATCTGGGCGTTGGTGTGAGGCATAAAGTAATACACGTTAGGAGCCAAAGATGAAAAATAATACTGCAACTTACTGGTCTGACGTTTTTCAAAATTGAATGGTGCGTATGTACATACCTCCTTAATACAATCGCTGGAAAAAGGAGAGGTGAACATCTTATACCACATCATATTGTTGTTGTTGCTTTGGAAAATATCCAATTTAAAATTAGCTGCCGAATTGCTCACATAGTTTAATGCTGTCTTAGCTGCATTCGTGTAATCTTTGTTCCAAAGATATAATTCTGTCAAAAGAACGTCGGCAGCGATAGATACGCGGCTCCAGGTTTCATCGGTATAGGTGTTTTGAGGAGAAATCAGGGTATTCCAATCTAAAGTTTGGAATCCGTTTACTCCATCTACTCCGTTTTTCAGATTATAAATCAACTCTTCGACCAATTCATCCAGGTTCATCACTTTAGAAGGCATTTCATCGTTATCGTCGGTAAAGACTACATCGTAGTAAACCGCTTCTCCGAAGATTTTGCCGATCTGAAGATAACTCCAGGCACGATAGGTTAAGGCGGAAGAAATCATTCCTTTATACACATTGGCCGCTAATGCCGCCGGATATTTTTTATTGTAATCGATGGTGTGCTTTAAGAAATCGTTACAATTTATAATCAGCTTATAATAGGGGGCGGGACTGGCGAAGCTATTCCCGTTGGTGGCTTTATAGCGATACACGTCCCAACATTCATCCGGTGCGGAAGTGGTAGGTTTCATCAGGTCTCCCAACAATTCGCTCAGGATGATATGATGGTCGGCGGTTTCGCGGAAGTTTGCAGCCAATCCCATCATACCTGCATATATCGTACTTTTTTCCTTATATGCATCCGAAACGTCCAGCATATCCTCCGTCTCGATATCGAAATAATTATCGCAGGAGCTAAGGGTTATGCCGAACATAACAGTAACAATAGTTATTATTTTGAATTTAAGTTTCATAGCAGCGTGTTTTAGAAGTTTAATATCACTCCAAGTTTCACATTCCTGGACAACGGCATTTTACCTAAATCCATGCCCAGCATTTGCGGATCATAAGAATAACTGAATTCCGGATCCATACCTAAGTATTTGGTAAATGTTACCAGGTTTTCTCCGGTCAGATATACCCGGATAGAATTGAATATCCAATTTTTCTTATTCGTTTCGTAACTCAGTGTCACTTCTTTTAGTTTCAGATAAGAACCATCTTCAATCCAACGTGAAGAAAAACGACTGTTTCCGCTGGGATCTCCATAGGAAGCGCGTGGGATATCCGTTTGCTGGCCTTCAATCTGCCAGCGGCGTGCGATGGCATGATCCTGATTGGAAAAATCTGTCATAGATTCCAGGCTTCTTCTTACTCCATTATAAATATCGTTACCGTAAGAATAGGTGAAGTTCATGAATAATCCCCAGTTTTTATAAGTCAGATTTGAATAAAATCCTCCGTAAAAGTCGGGGGTAGGATCACCGATCACAACATAGTCTTCGTTGTTGATATATTTGTCATTGTTCTTATCCAGGAATTTAACATCCCCGGCAACGAAATAAGTCCCGTTCTGTGCTCTATAATTCGCAGCATTGGCTTCTGCTGTTGTGGTGAAGATCTTCTCTGCTTTGTTTCCATAAAACAGATAGGGTGATTCTCCCACTTGCATCAGCAGGTTTGCTCCGTCGGTAAAGGTGACTTCTTTTTTATCGACATTCCCCAATGATTTCACTTCCGATTTGAAATGTGCGATGTTACCACCTACCAGCCAGTTCCAATCTTTCGTATTCAGTAGATTCAGCTTGAAACTTGCTTCAACACCTTTGGTGTCGAGTTCTCCCGAGTTTTTATAACGATAGGGGAAACCCAATATGGCAGCTTGTTCATCGCGGATGATCATATCTTTGGTATGTTCACGGTAAAGATCGACACCGAAGTTCAGGCGATTACCCACAACGGCAAAATCAAGTCCGATGCTGGAATTGTAAACTTTTTCCGGAGATAATTTCGAATTCGGAAGTCCATTTCTGTAAATTCCGGAAGTCCATTGATAATTTACACTTTCGTAATAATATTTACCGAGACGGGATTCGAAACGGCTGTTTCCGTTGATTCCGAATTCTCCACGTACGGTCAGGGCACTCAGCCAATCGACCTGATTGAGCCAGTTGCTTTCTTTCATTCTCCACGCTCCTTTTACGGAAGGGAATGCAAACCAACGTCCTGAGTTTTTCCCGTAGGAAGCGGCTCCGTCGAGAGTTACTCCTGCGGTTACAAGAAATTGATCACGGTAAGAATAATTAGCTTGCAGAAAGAAATTCATCCAGCTCCATTTGTCCAGATAACCATCGGTATTTTTGGCGAAAGTCACTTTTTCCAGCGTGGTGTAAAAGTCGGTAGGAGTGTTGGCACCTTCTCCGAAATCCAATTCCTTTTTAGAAGTCATCAATTGCATTCCTCCCATAGCACCGATACTATGCCATTCGTTCAGTTTTTTCTTAAAAATACCGTTTACCCGGCCATAATAGTTTTTCTGTTCCTGCACGCTTGCTCGTACAGAGTTGATTGCCAAAGAATCCTGTAGGGGAGCTATGGCGTGATAGTTCTTACCGGGAACGAAGATATCGTCTTTCGCATGATCGTAATACAAGCCGAACATGGCATTGATGTTGAACAAAGAGGATATCTTATAGTTGAATCCGATGTTTACAATAATATCATAAGCACGGCTGGTTGCTTTTAAGTCGCTCACGATAGCAGCCGGGTTACTCAATTGCAATTCTTCGTGTACCGGATTGAAGAAGGGGACATCTTTCACCGTTCCGTCCATTTGATAAGCTTGCTTATACACGCTCATAAACGGTGCCTGGTAGAGCGCTGCCAGGAAAGGGTTGGTTTTCTTCGCCATTCCTTGTTCCTGCAGTTTGTAGTCGCTATAGTTTAACGAGGCTCCCATTTGTGCCGTCAAGCGCTGTGAGAAATTGATATTAGCGTTCAAACGGGTAAAGTATTTACTTAAATGGGTGTTTTTGATCGCTCCGGAATTTTGTTGCGTTCCGACGGTTAACATGTATTTTGCTACGGCATCACCACCCTTTACTTTCAGCACGTTTTCAGAGATAAAAGCAGGGGTATAAATTTCTTTCTGCCAATCTGTGTCATGGTTATACAAATAGTTGGAAGGATTATCCGGATTGTCTTCCAGGAACGGAAGCCGGGCAACCAATTCATTCGGATCTGCATATTTATTTTCGCCGATATCTGCTAAATAAGCTTTGTTTTGCCTTGCATTTAATAATGGAATACGTTTGGAAATAAAAGAAATTCCTTCGTTAGTATGGAATTGTAATTTGGTTTCCATGTCATTGGCACTCTCGGTTTCAATAACGACCACTCCGTTACTTCCCAAAGAACCGTACATAGCTGCGTCGGCTCCTTTCAGGAAAGTGATTTCTCCAACCTCTTTTAAATTGATCGGCATGAAAATGTTTCTTGAAAATCCAGAGACAGTAGAAGAAACATCCAATGCCGGATTGTAAGGCATTCCGTCGATGACGATCAACGGGGTGTTTTCACCCATGACCGAGCGGATACCGCGCATATATAAAGCAGCTCCTTCTCCCGGCATACCGCCTTTGGAGATTGTTTTTAATCCGGCAATTTTTCCATATAAACTTTCTTCAGGACTATTATAGCCCGTATTCATATCGCGTTGGCGCAAAGATACGGCTGTACCTTGGCGTTTGGTAATAGAATGTTCTTCTCCTAAAACAGTGTAACTTCCACCCTCCATATAACTATTTTCCGGTAACAGGAATACTTTTACATGGGTCCGCTTTCCGGGAACAACTTCCTGGTCGAGGTAACCAAAACTTCTTACCAATAATATAGCCCGGCTGGTATTCACTTCAATGCTAAAAGCACCGTTTTCATCTGTCATAGCACTTTTACTTGCCTGCACGGAGGAAACCTGAACATCAGGCATGGGCTTTTTGCTCATGGCATTATAAACCACACCTTCGATTTTTATCTTTTCCTGTGCTGGCAATCCGATTACGATAAGCAGCATCAGCACACTCATCAGTATTCGTTTACTCATATTGATATTCATATTTTTCATTGTTTGCCGATTAATAATTGTCGCCTACCGGTTCGAATAATAATTCTTTGATACGGATGCAATTGCTTTTACTTCCCGATCCGACGGACTCAATTCTCACAACATCAGGCCCCGGCGAGGTGGTGACTACGATCGTATCACACATCAAACGGATTGCGCTGTATTCAAACTCACTATTGCTTCCCATAGGAAAGGTGGTAGAGCCATCCTTGTGCCACTTTAACGGAGTTCCGTTAAGGTAAACTTTTACGTTAGCGGATCTCCAACCGTATCCCCAGCCGGAAAGTTTATATTTCCCCGGAATCAGCTTGGCAGGTTCCATCTGTGCCTTGATGTTTTTCTGCAGTAAGGACAGTTCAACCCATTCTCCTTTCTCTGCTTTTACCTGCAGAAATTTGCGGCTTAGATTGTTATTATCTGCAAAAATGTTCTTTGTCATTTCAGAATCATCACCGGCGTTCGATTCCTGGTTATTTAATGTACCTCCGTTCGATAGCTGGTAATAGTTGCTCCATTCGTCCTCCGGCAATAGGAATAGATCCACCATGGTATAGTCCACTTTCTTCATAAACGGACCGCGAGGGATATACATTTTTTCAAATTTATACACCAATCCGTTACTACATTGCTCATAGTTACTGGAGATTAATTGTTTCTCAGGGCGAATTTCTTTTCCGCCTCCGGTGTACAATTTTTTGATACCGTAGAAGTTCTGGATTTCATATCCCACGAACGATGCTCCCATGAGGAAATTGAAACAAGTCAGCGTATCGGCATAAGTCATTTCTTTACCCAGATCGCTCAAATAAACTTCCATGTCTTTTAGCATGTCGTCGATTACGGTATTGCTGGCAAGCAATAGGGTGGCCGATTCTCTTTCATCGGCAAAATCGATCGATTTTAACAACTTGTTCGTGATGTCGAACACCGAGTCGTAAATGGTTTGTCCCACTTCGTCCACTCCCAATGCGAAACTCAGGTCGGGCCGGAAAGTGGTGTCATTGTATGCCAGCAAGGAATCCCGGTAAATGGAATATTCCGGTCCGGCTTCCAATAGATATTCCATAATGTTTTTCAAAGGCTTCAGCACTCCTGAAATTTCATGAAATACCCCATTGATACAAGCTTTGTCCAATTTTGCGACTTTTACTTTTTCCACGGTAAAGTTATTACCGTATCCCTGGATATTGATGTATTTTCCTGCCAGGGTTTCTACCTCGCTTTTAGTGGCGAGTTTTGTTTTGTAAAGAGCGAGCTGATTTATATGATTCAAAACAAAACGGCGTTTGTCGATTGAATCCAAACTCATAATATCCTCGGTGATATAATTGTTACTGGGAACCCATACGGTTACAACCCGTTCGCTGTTCACTTCCCTTGCCAGCCCGGTATCTTCCAATAATTTTATAAATTTGGAATATCGTTCGGGCTCTTCCTGCAGAGCTTCAAAAATGGTTATTTTAGCCCCTGCATTTCTCTCGTCCTCCTCTTCTCCGTAAAAGTCATCCCAATGGTCTTTACAACCTGCACTTACGACTAACAGGAGAAGCAGTATTTTCCATATATTTTTCATGTTGCCTGTCAATTTTCTGGGGTGAATATAAATCTGTCGATGAAAAATTCCGCCGTTTTTGTAGAGCTGTTTACTCCTACAACGCTGAATCGGAATACATGTGGACCCGAATCTTCAAACCGGAAAGTTCCCATGTTCAAAGTGCCCTGGTTCGTGTTGCCCATTTCCAATATCGGTCCGAATTTCACTTCGTCGATATACATTTGCCAGTTTCCTGGGTTAGCAAACCAAGCCCATTTTACAATCTGAATATTGTATTTTCCACGCATGATTGTCGGAGTATCGAATTCAACCCAGCCTACTTCATTTAATTTGGCGTAAATACAATCGTCATACAAGAAACGGTCCCAGTCGATATCGTCACTCATATAACCGACAGCCTCTTCCCGGTCGGGAATCGTTTTCCAGCGGAAGTGGGTGACTTCGTCTTTCTTAAAGTACACGATCTCTCTTTGATCAACTCCTTTTACTTTAGGAGTCCGGTAAATATCCAATGCCCGGCATTCATCCCATTCGGTGGGTTCCCATACAAACGGATAACGCGCCGGATCGGAGACCGGCATAAGGGTGGTTACCTCATGGATATATCCGTTATTACCGGCAATATCGTATTTCGAAGGTACAAACCGTGTTGTGTCTTCTCCCGGATTGATGAAAATATCGTCTCCGTTTTGTTCAACGGTGATAAATTCCCGTTCGATATAGGTTTCGATGTTCAGACCATTAGCTCCCAGAGCGAAATCGGTGAGATCGGCAAAGTCGAGTGCCTGGTTGAAAATGTGATAACCTACATATCTGTAAAAATCGGATTTTACGTCGGTCGGCTCACCTGCAAACATGTTCTTTAAATCACCGATCGTATAAACTCCGGCTGCATTGAAAACAGAATCACTGGGTACAATGACTGTTTTATAATCGCGGAGTTTTGTATTGTTTACGGTGATTTCTTTTTGGTGTAAATAAGCATCCAATCCGCACTCTTTCACAGCTTGTGTCATGATGGAGTATTCCGGATGCTGTTCCAGTATTTCCATTACCGTGTAAATAATCGGATCGAGCACTTCTGCCAGCTCGTGAATATATCCGTTAGTCAGTTTACGGTCTTTTGAAATGATTTCCACTTCATTCACAAAACGTTGTGAACCGTCTTCATTCATGGTGGCAGTCAGATAGTCGCCTGAAATGGTTTTTGTCCCGATTTTTCCCATTAAAGAACTGAAGGCATAATCGGCTCCCGGAATAATATGATATTTCACTAAGTTCGCCGCCTCGTCTTCTGTCAGATCGTCCACACTTTTCCAGTTCGGATTTTTATATTGAAGGTATCTGGCCACTGCCTGATTGTTGGCTACAAAACAAGTATATTTTATGCTAATATTCACCGCATTGAACAAATCTGCTTTTTTCAGCAGTTTTACCCAATCGGAGTATTCCGGAACAGTTTCCAGATAAAGGCCGATGGGACGTTCTTCATAGGCGACGAATTCTTCTTTTGCGAATGGGTCTGTGCAATTGGCAAAGAGCAAACACAAAAGACATAATCCGGATATGATTAAATTTTTTTGCATATTCTGATTTTTTTATTATTCGACATCTTCATAGAATGGGTTTTGCACTAAAACCCCGTGGCTTGCTTCAATCTCACTTTTCAAAATGGGCAAATAGAATCCGTATGGGCTGTTTTCCAGTTTCACTTTCCACATCGGACGGTCTTTGGCCGATACATATTTTAATGCAACCTGAGTAAAATACGATCTGTATTTATAACCTTGTTTTTGTCCCATCCTTACTACGTCAAACCATCGTTTCCCTTCGGCTAAAAATTCTTTCCGACGTTCGTTCAGGATGATTTTCAGCATTTCTTCTTCGGTTTCCGGTACGCTTAATTTGCTGGCATCGTCGAAACCGGCTCTTCTGCGGGTGGTTGTATCGAGCATACGGCATATTTGATCGTAGGGAGTGCCCTGCATCGTCATTGCCTCTGCTTTCATCAGAATAATTTCCGCGAAGCGGTAGAAAATCCAGTTCGGAGACCTTTCTGTGGTTCCTCTCAACCGACTATCCGGATAAATCAACCCTGACCGGCTGGCTGTTCCTAAATATTTCCAATATTTTTCACCGATGTAACGGTTATCGAACATATATCCTTTTCCCCGGATGTCTTCTACAGCTTCTTCCTCGAACAATTTTTTACTGTCTTCGGAAATGAGATAACGACCTTCACTGACTCCCGAGTGGAACCAGGAAAAAAGAGAGTTCTTTTGGTTATCCGTGGTATTGTGCCGGAATTGTAATTCGAAAATACTTTCTTTTTTAGAGTTGCCGGGATAGAAGTTTTCCCAGTATTTAGACTTTTCTTCCAGAGCGAATCCGGCTTTCTCCAATATATTACATTTCTCGATTACCTGTCCGTAGTTTTCCTGCCACAGATAAATATCGGCCATTAATGCATAGAATGCCCAGCAAGTGGCACGTCCTTTGGTTTGCCATTCCACTTCGTAACCCGGTTTACACATTCTGACATATTTTTCCAGGTCCAGAACGACTTGATCCAAAATATAATCCCCGTCGGTTTTGGGCACAGCAAACTCTTGCTCGTCATCGGCATAAGCTGCTGTGATATAAGGAACGTCCCGGAATGTTCTTACCAGATAGAAATAACAAAGAGAACGAACAAAGACAGCTTCTGCGATAAAAGAATTACACAATTCACGGGAGAAAGTGATATCTGTTTCCAATGCAGTTTCTGCAAACTGTATCACAGAGTTGGCACGCCCGATAGCTTTATATACGGCACTCCAGTTGTTCAACACATTCGAAGGGAGAATGTTCATCGTACGCATGGAACGTTCGTCTTGTCCCAACTGGCTTGCATCCGTACTTTGAGTCATTCCGAAGTCCAGTTCGTCGGCCCGGATTTCTCCCCAGCGGAAGAAATAAGGCATACAATCTCTTAATTGCATATAGGAAGAGGTCAATACCTGCTCAACTTCTTCTTTGGTCTGCCAGTAGGTGTCGCTGGTTTGCACACCTACCGGATTAATATCCAACCAGGAGTTACAGCCACACATTGCCAGCAATGCATATAGCAGGCAACTTTTTTTGACTATATTTTTAATTTTTCTCATAATTCAATTCGTTAAAAATCGACAGTTATACCAAAAGCAAATCTACGGGCACGCGGAGATAAACTGTTATCCTCTGCGAAACTGGAGAAGTTAGAGGGTGTACCCACTTCAGGGTCTTGGCCTTTATATTTGCTGATCGTAAATGGGTCGTATGAAGTGAGGTAGATATTCAGACCTCTCAAACCCATCTTTTGCAAAGCTCTTTTCTGAAACCGGTAAGAAAGTGTGATATCCTTGAATTTCAAGAAAGAAGCTTTCTCCACATAACGGTCGGAACCTAAAGAGTTGTAGTTCTCTCCATATAATGCACGCGGAATATTGGTATCGTCACCTTCATATCTCCAGCGCCGTAATACGGAAGTACTCTGATTGTTGGCAGAACCCATATTTTCAGCATTCAATAAAGCGCGGTTGATAATGGATTGACCGATACGGTAAGCAACAGACGTTCTTAAAGAAAGTCCTCTGTAGAAGAAAGTAATACTACCTCCTCCCAAAACCAGCGGCTGAGAGTTTCCTAAGTAAACAACGTCGTATTTGTCGATAATACCGTCGTAATTCACATCGTAGTATTTAGCATCTCCCGGACGCTGACGGAACGTTCCGTTGATACGGGTGGTTACGTTTTTACCTTCACTGTCTTTGATGACGTTACCGTCCCGGTCGCGGGCAATGGTTTCGTCGTAATTCTGATATACGCCCATGTAACGGAAACCGAAGAACGATCCCAAAGGACGGCCTTCCATGACTTTATTGGTATAGGCTCCGTTGGTTACGTTAGGTGTAACGTATTCCAGTGTAACCGGTAATTCCAATACTTTATTCCGGTTACGCGAAATGTTGAAATCTACGTTTACTCTGAAATCACCGTATCTGACCACATCGCTCATACGCAAATAGACTTCCCAGCCCCGGTTTTGCAGGCTTCCGCTGTTAAACCAGGGTACAGTGCTGTAACCTGTCGTACTTTGGATCGTCATATTCTTTTGAAGCAGGTCATGGGTTGTTTTGATATAATAGTCCAGGGTTAAATGGAATTTATCTTCTTTAATACCTACATCTATACCATAGTTCTGCTGTGTTTGGGTTTCCCATTTCAAGCGGTTAAGCTGAATGGAGTTCGGAATGATAGCGGTTAAATCGACATATCTGTCGTCCAAAGCGGCGAATGTCCCGGCATAGGTCGAGCTACCCGATGGGGACGAACCGCTCTTACCCCAACCGATACGGGGTTTCAGTTCATAAAGCCAGCTTTTAGCTCCTTGCAGGAAAGGCTCGTCCTGCATATACCAGCTTGCACTCAAACTGGGGAATGTGCCCCAACGGGACTGGCGTCCGGTGTTAGAGCTACCGTCGGTACGGAAAGCGGCATTTAAATTTACCCGGTTTTTATACGAGTACATAAAACTTCCTACAACAGCGACTGAACGGGATTGCGATTTAGAGGCTTGCAACGATTGTAGTGCACCGTTGTTAGCCGGATCGCTCAGGAAGCCCGAGGCATTTCCGTTCGAGGAATTGAAGTAAGCTCCTGAAGCTACATCCTGGGCCTGAAAACGAGTAGAGGCTCCGATCGTATGTTTTTCATTAAAAGCTTTCGAATAATTGAAACCTACATTGATAAAAAGGCTATTGCTGCTGTTTTTACTATCCTGAGAAAGGTTATATTGACTGTCGTCCATACTTACTCCCGTTGCGGATACTGGCAGCAAACTTTTATATTTCGATGTTTTCAGGTTAAATGCCACTGTACCGACAAATTTAAGCCCGGTAATTATGCTATAATCGATTTGGAAGTTAACTCCCGCATCCCGGTTGATAGTATTACTTTGGGCGTCGTTTGCCAATGCGATCGGGTTTAACAAAGAACCCTGGATTGAACCTGTCGGTTGAATAAAATATTCATCCGTGAAATTTCCATCGGCATCCAGTACGAACGGGGTCAAATTCGGCATTTTTCTTTGGGCGATAGAACGGGGGTTTCCACTACTGTGTGAATACATACTGTTCCGGTCTCCCTCTGCATAAGAAAATTGCGAACGTACAATCAATTTGTTCGAAAAACGGTAATCCAGATTCAAGCGGGCTGTAATACGTTTGAAATCTTCTCCTACTGTTGTACCTTTTTCTGTGAGGTATCCCACAGAGAAACGATAAGTCGCTTTATCACCACCTCCGGACATGTTGAAGTTGGTTTCGCTATTGATCGGAGTCCTTACCAAATAATCCAGCCAGTCAACGTCCTGATTGAATTCCCGGAAATATTGGTAGTTTGGATTAAAACGAATATCCTGGAAAGTATTCAAAAGAGACAGGTCTTTGTATTCGTTGTCACGCACCCGGTTCCAGATAGCATCCTGCATCAGGGTTACATATTCTTTACCGTTTAGCTGGGGCATCCGTTTCGGTTCGATACTGGTCGAGATTTTTTCGGAAATCTGGAATGTCGGCTTACTTTTTGCACCTCTTTTAGTGGTGATTTGTAATACTCCATTCGCAGCCTTGGCTCCCCACATAGCGGTGGCGGAAGCATCTTTCAAAACTTCGATCGATTCGATGTCGGAAGGGGCTATATTAACCAAAGCACCGAAATCCTCTTCGGTTGCCGTTCCGAAGTCGAAATCAGAGTTGATGCTGACGTCCATAGGTACGTCGTCGATAACGATTAACGGTTCGTTGCTGGCATTCAAAGAAGCCGTACCACGAATACGGATAGACATTTTAGCACCCGGAGCTCCGGATGCGGCGATCAAATCGACATTCGCTAACTTTCCCTGCAACATATCGCCGACGGAAGTCACCACCATATCCTGCAAATCGTCGAGATTGATTTTTTGGCGGGCACCTCCCAAAGCTTTTGTATCCATACCCATGATATCCCGGTGTATGGCACGCCCTACAACAACAGCTTCGTCGAGCGTCTGGGAATCTTCTTCCAGTCTTACATCCAATTTGGTTTGTTTGGTATATTTGATCGATTTTGTTTTATAACCGACGAATGAGAATACCACATTTGCAATATCCTGTCCTGCCGGAATCCGAATAAAATATTCTCCATTAACATCCGTGACCACACCAAACAGAGCACGGTTTTCCTTGTTGTTGAAGGCTACGGTGGCCCCGATCAGAGGACCTGACACATCTGTGACGACACCTCTTAAAATGTGTTCCTGCGCCCACCCTTGCAACGGGGAAAGGAGTATCAACAGGCACATGATCCTTAAACATATGATTTTCATAGAATCCTTGTTTTAAATTAATGCTTACGGTTTAACTGGGGTTAGTAATTCTTTGATACCGTATATCAATCCATCTGTAGCAAAGAAAGGAACTTCTCCATCTGTTTGAACAGTAAGGTTGTCTTCATTCGCAATGTTCAATTGCTTATCGTTAGAGAAAGTGATTCTCATTTTTGCCTTGGTGGCAGGAGTGTAAGCACAACGGGTTTCGTAAGTACCGGTTGTCCCATGATTAGGCAGAATGTAATCCTGTAATTTATTTTCGACCATCGGGACGAAGAAAAATTTCAGGAAACGGTCTAACTCTACAGAATCGGTAGGTACTTTTGTTTCATCCCAGGCGTTGTTCAGCGGAGCAAAGACCATACAACGCTCTCCTTTCAACCAGTCCATTTCTACTGCGGTAACATCGGCAATATTGGTTACTCCATCCGGTTTTAGCTGGATCAGATTGGCCTCTAAAAGAGCCTGATAGAATTTTTGATATTTATCGGCATTAGAGAATAGGGCCATCCCGACGTTTTCTTTGTTCGATTGGAATTTATCGCCCACCTCGTAAACAATGCCTCTACCGTCACCATTGGGATAAGTAAATTCCCATGTTTCCAGCGGAGAGATCGAGGAACGGTTTTCTCCGTAAATTTGTCCGTTTTCGGTATATATAAAATGATACGATTCCCTGGTAGGATAGAAAACACGTTTTCCCATCGTTTCCTGTGGTTTAATATAACCGTCAACGACTTGATTCTGAATGAAAGCACTCTGCTCGTCTCCCGACATCGTCCGGATAGTGTGATCCTCTTCGTTATTGAAGGTCTCGATCGTAACCCGTCCGTTCAGGACATCGATATCTTCATTTGCATAATAATTTACATTATAGCCGTATTTATCTTTTAAAGCATCGTTGGCAATCGCAAAAATCGTGTATTCACGTTCCGGATCGACCATCGCTCCGAAGGTTCCTTGCTTATGAGCAATGTTCAACATTGTGCTGAAACGCGGATATTGAAAGAAAGGGCGCATAACCATGGAGAAGACTGCCGGTTCTAATACTTTGTCGATTCCATACAATACTCCATTGCTACAGAATTGTGTTGCAACCAGATTATTGCGTTCTACGGTCCATTCTTCCCCCAGAGAGCCTTCCAGGCCTTTGTCTAACTGAGAGGGTAAAATCAGCTTTTGACGATTGGCAACATGGGCTTTCAGAAGATAGTACAGATTTAATAAAGGAACATCTTGATAGTGCTCAACTCCAAAGAAATTTTGAATGTAAGGAGCCAGTACATTATCCGTAGGTACGAAACAGTTGAAAGCATATTTCAAACGTGCTTCGTAGTCGCTTTCATTTTCCGATACGGTCCATTCGCAGGCAATGTCCGGAAGATCTTCTCCGGCAGTGGGAGGCAAATAGTGATAAAATTGGAACAAACTGTCTCCTAATTCTGCATAATCCTTCGTTTTGTTTGCATCATAATACATATAAGCAAAACGATCATACAACTCTTTGAAAATCTTAAAGTTTGAAGATTGTCCGGCAAGAGCATTATATACGGTGGGAAGCGGTTCGATCACCTCGTCAACCACATACATATAACCGTTATCGATGGGGATTCCGCTTTCTACGACTGCAGCATTGGCAACATAAAGATGATTATCATCTCCCTGCCAATTAATCGATGGAAAAAATACTTTATAGTCACTTTCGTAATTGTTACTTTCCTGCGTACGGAACAGGCGTGTAGAAAGTACCGGAAGGAATTTTTTCTGTTGATAAACTTTTACGTTACGGCCTGTGTTGGGATCGGTCATTGTTTTGATCCCTTCCTGGGCTAACGTTTCATATTTGTAACATGATCCGTCACCTTCTTCCGGTTCTTCTGCCGAAGCCGTTTTAGAAAATGCCAGGAAATCGGAACGGTTAAATGAAAATTCGATCAGGTGGTAGCTGATCAATATCTTCAAAGAATCCAAATTGAAATCCTGTAAGGAAGTTTTTCCTTTTTTGGTCATGTACCTTTGGAAAGATTCATCGTTAGGTGCAAACACGGAATATAAGCCTCTTCCGTCCAATGCATCCTTGTAACCTGTCATTTCCAAGGCTGAGAGAAAATAAGTAAAATTTCCCCGTTCTTGCAAAAATTCGTAGGCGTTCCCACGAAGATAGTCAGGTCGTTCATAATACTCTTTTACTTCATCCCTACAACCCGTAAATAGCAGGAACGATAAAAAAGCAATTAGAACTTTGGTAAACATTTTTCTCATAAATCAATTGTTTAGTATTCAAAATTCAAAAAAAATCACGTAAGTATTTGGGTTTCAGTTTTATTGTTGGGTAAAATTATAGTAATGATTGTTTTTCATAATAAAGGCAAAAAAGTATGAACTCACGATCGTTGAAAATAGATCACTGTTAACATTGTCTAACAGCCTGGGAATCATGCGTTCTACCTGATATCTCATTTCCGCTCCTTTTCTTTCAATAACTTCGTTTTCAGGGATATAAACACTCTAAAAAACGAACGTTTATTATGGTGAATAACCTCTATGCCAGAGTACTTTCTCTGAAATAGAGTTTGTTAAATTTTAAATAAATTTTTGAAACAGGTCAAAACCTATTGTAAACGTTTTCGGAAAACCGGATTTTAATATAACACCTCATTACCGACAAATTCTTTTAATAAAATTCATGTTTACTATTAATTTATTTGCAAATCTAATTAAAAAAAAAGAATAATTAAAGCAACAGTACAATTAATTGCGCAAAAAATGGTGATTTTTTTTACATCAAGATTCAATTCGTTGATACTCAATTTTATTGATTTTTAGGATTGATGTTAAAATATTCTTTATTTATTGGATTTGCTCTTAACGCATTTTGTTTTTATTAACAAAAATGCCTGATTGAATTTTTGCAACAATAAACGTTCGTTTTTTTATGACTTAAATTCCTACATAGGTCAGGAAGATTGAACGAAAACGTATCAGCTTAATTATCAGAGAATGTTGATTGGATATTCGGAAGAAACTTTGATAAAATAAGTCTGTAGCAAGAACGGGGAAAACAACAGCCCCTGCCTTTTTGAGGCAGGGGCTAATATTTTCAATATACTTTGGTCTTTGGAATTATCTTTTGTGCAATAAAACAATGTTTTCTACATGGTGAGTATGTGGAAACATATCCACAGGCTGTACCGCCATCACTTTATAGGCTGTATCCATTAATTGCAGGTCGCGTGCCTGAGTGGCGGAATTGCAGCTGACATATACGATTCTTTCAGGAGCTGCATTTAAGATCGTTTGCACTACGTCCGGATGCATGCCCGCCCGTGGAGGGTCGGTAATGATAACATCGGGATGACCGTGCCGGGCTATAAAATCGGAATTTAAAACATCTTTCATATCTCCGGCATAGAACAGGGTGTTCGCAATGCCGTTCAGCTCTGAATTTACTTTGGCATCTTCGATCGCTTCCGGCACATACTCGATTCCGATCACTTTTTGGGCCTGCCGGGCTATAAAGTTGGCGATAGTGCCTGTTCCGGTATAGAGATCATAGACCGTTTCGCTGCCGTTAAGTCCGGCTAATTCTCTGGTCTTGGAATATAAATTGTAAGCCTGTTCCGAATTGGTCTGATAAAAAGATTTTGGGCCGATCTTAAATTTTAAGCCTTCCATTTCTTCAAAGATATGATCCCGTCCCTTATAGCAAATGATTTCTTGGTCGGTCAATGAATCGTTTTGTTTTTCATTGATCACATACATCAGGGACGTGATTTGGGGAAATTCGTTTATCAAAGCGTCGAGTAAATTTTTTCGTTCTGTTTGGTCTTCTTCTCCAAAAGCAAGGATGACCATAACTTCTCCGGTGGAGGCGGTGCGAATGACCAGAGTCCGTAAAAAACCGTGTTGTTCCCGGATATTGTAAAAAGTCAGGTCTCTCTCTATTGCATATTGTTTGATGAAATTCCGTATTTCGTTGGAAGGAGAACCTTGCAGGTAGCAGGTTTCGATATCCACCACTTTGTCGAATAAGCCCGGCACGTGAAAGCCTGCAGCGGGAGTTCGGGTGATGTCGGTGGCCTGCCCGATCTCTTCCCGGGTTAAGAAACGTTTATCTGAAAAGGTAAATTCTAACTTGTTCCGGTAATATTGAGTGTGTGCCGATCCGATGATCGGGTGGATGTTTTGTAGTTCTACCTTGCCGATACGTTTTAGGTTGTCGATGATTTCCTGTTGCTTGAATTCGGTTTGTTTTTCGTAAGGCAGGTTTTGCCATTTGCAGCCTCCGCAGATTCCGAAATGGGGACAAAACGGTTGAGTGCGTAAAATTGATTCTTTCCGCGTTCTGACTACAAAACCTTCCAGAAAGCTTTTCCGCTTCCGGGTAACCTGAACATCCACAATGTCGCCGGGGACGGTGTTCGGTACGAATAAAACTTTCTCATCGACATAAGCAATGGATTTACCTTCGGCTGCAATTTTTTGAATTTCGATATTTTCTAATAAAGGTTTTTTTCCTCGTGCCATATTGTATTGGTAGATAAGGTTGAGATATGCTCTCTGTCATCCGACAAAGAGTATATTTTATTGATTTATTAATAGTTGCTTCAATTCGGCTACTCCGGCAGAGGCCGTTTTCTCGATGAAATGAATTCCGGAATTCCGGACTGCTTGGGGAATATGCGGATCGATAAGAAACACTGGAATACCTTCCGGTACATAACGCAGCAGGCTGGCGGCAGGATAGACAGCCAGTGAGGTGCCGATTACCACAAACAAATCCGATTGTCTTACCAGTTCGATTGCCGGTTCGATATTAGGTACGGCTTCTCCAAAAAAGACAACATGGGGACGCAACAAAGAACCGTCCTCACACCGGGTTCCCGGTTTGAGTTCCCAGCCATCGAGATCGTATATTTTATCCGGATGGATGCTGCTCCTGACTTTTTTAAGTTCTCCGTGGAGATGTAATACCCGGCTGCTACCAGCCCTTTCATGTAAGTCGTCGATATTTTGGGTGATGATCCGGACATCGAAATATTTTTCCAGTTCTGCCAATCCGATGTGTCCTGCATTGGGTTGTGCTTCATATAATTGCTTGCGCCTTTCGTTGTAGAAATGGTTTACCAATTCCGGGTTACGTTCGAGCGCTTCAGGAGTACAAACTTCTTCAATCCGGTAATTTTCCCATAAGCCGTCGCTATCCCTGAATGTTTTGATTCCACTTTCGGCACTCATGCCGGCACCTGTTAAAATAATTAATTTCATCATGGATATATATTGATTTTGCAAACTTATATAAAAATCTTGATTAATAGGCTCACTGGGTTGAAATGTGTTATTTGTATGGCAATTAAAAAGTTATCCGAAGCATTCGATCTTTAAGAGCTGAAAGATAAAATGTTCACGATAAGTAAAAACGAATGAAAGATTTAAGAAGGGTTGGAAGAAAAGGAGAATAAAAATTGGAATACCTTTAAAATTTAAAGTATTCCAATTTTTAATGTGAAAAATATGACCGTTTTAATAAATACGGTAATAATAGGTTGCTGAAGTTGGTACAATCTTTTGTGTAATTGAGCTAAAGGGTGGAATTAGTACATCGGAAGTACTCTTACCGTCATAAAAATGTATTTTTGTATAACCGCTATTGGTGTTGTAAAGTTCTAAATTTACTCCATAACTTACTTTTATTTGGTTTAATACTGTTACTCCGGCAATGGCTGTTTGAACAAAAGTATCGTATCGATTTATATAATCTGCTGTAACGTTAATATTCGGAGCTTCTACTGTAATCGAAACGTCTGCATATTCCGATAAGGAGGGAATTTCGCCACTGCCACCTTCTTCATCAACTTCTGGAGGAAGGGGATCGGGTCTCCAATTAGTTGGATCAAATACTGCTGTTATATTTTGAGCGCTGCTACCACATACTGCATAATGATAAGTATCTGCATGGCTGTAGCAACCATCTTCATCGCAGAAGCCAGCTATATAACGCATGCTTTGGTTTGTTGCAATAATTTCGACGTCGAAAACGTTTGGAGTAACGTTGTTTGGAATTTGATAATAATAAGAATACGGACACATCGAAGGGGAAACGATAGTTACTGTAGGTGGATCATTAAATCTGTTTATAATTCCTACCGAATAGTTTCCTCCGGTGATGTTAAGAGTAAAGGATTTCGGGCTTGTTCCTGGGGTAGGAACATCGCTTCTGCTGACGATCCCGGATGTACTGTTGTCCGTAGGCGTTATTTCTTGAGTAGCCTCACATGAAATTAGAAACATGCTTATGAAAAGCAATGAAAACAAATAGTAAAAGTTTTTTTTCATAAGGTTTACTTTTGATAGTTAGTAATGTTTATATATATCGAAGTAAATTTATAAAATAAAATAACATATTTACATAATAATGGAAAATAATTAAATTGCATTGGATGATATTAAACTTATTTATTAACATTAATAAAATAATGTTAAGTTATCTGTGTGGATTTTCGATGTTGCTACGGATTAAAAGCCATTATTTAGGATATTCAAAAACGATTTCATTTAAGGAATACATTATTTTTGAAAAGATAACGGAAAGATGGGCTTTTGTAATGTAAGCGTATTTAAAGTATCCGGTTATAAAATTTTAGATGATGTAAAAAAACGACCGGAAGAAAAATATCTCCCGGTCGCTTAGGTTACTGCAATAACTTTTTGAGTCATGCAACTTTTATTTTAGAACTGGTCTATCTCCTGAAAGTATATAGGTTACTTTTGAAATAGAATTTATTTTTAATATAGATTATCTTATTTCGAAAAATAAACACCCGGCATATTTCTGAGGTTGTACTGCGATGCCATTGCCTCCCCATAAGCTCCGGCAGAATGGATCACGATCAAATCACCGCGGCGGGTTTGGTTTAAGCAAACGTCTTTTCCAAAACAGTCCGATGATTCACAGATCGGGCCTACTACATCGTATTTCTCTTCCGGCAGGTCGGAACTGATATTTTCTATTTTATGAAATGCCTGATACAGGGCAGGGCGTAGAAGATCGTTCATTCCTGCATCCAACACGGCAAATTTCCGGTTTTTACCTTCTTTTACGTAAAGCACTCTGGAAATCAGGTCTCCGCAATGGGCGATAATGGAGCGTCCCAGTTCGAAGTGTACCTGCTGATGAGGCAGGGGCTCGAAGAATTGTGCGAACGTGTCGAAATAATCGGCAAAATTAGCGACCGGTTCCCCGTAAGGTTGGTTGTAGTCGATGCCCAATCCTCCTCCGAAATTGATGTGCGGCAATTGTATGTGGCGTTCCTGTAATTTGTGCTGGATTTCGTTTGCCCGGATACACAAACTTTGGAATGCCGACATATCTGTGATCTGAGAGCCGATATGAAAATGCAATCCGATCAGTTCGATGTTGGCCAAAGGCTGTATTTCATCGATTACCCGTTCCAGGTCGTATAAATAAATACCGAATTTATTCTCTTCGATTCCGGTGGTGATGTAGTGATGGGTGTGCGCATCCACATTCGGATTAATACGCAAAGCGATCCGTGCCTTTTTGTTCATACGTCCCGCTATTTCATCGATCACCTGAATTTCCGGTAACGATTCACAGTTGAAACAAAAGATATCGTGACTTAAAGCTGTTTCTATCTCCCTATCGCTTTTCCCCACTCCCGCATATACGATTTTGTCCGCAGGAAAACCACATTCAACAACTCTCGACACTTCGTTTCCGCTTACGCAATCCGCTCCCAATCCATATCGAGCGATGATCTTTAATAGCGTAGGGTTGGCGTTTGCCTTTACAGCGTAGTGAACATGGAAGCCATGCTTGCCCGATTCTTTCACTACGGTTTGTAAAGTTTTTTCCAATAATTCGAGGTTATAGTAATAACAGGGTGTTTGTAAGTTTTGTATTTGGTCTGTTAGCTTCATATAGATATTATTGTTGTGTGTGCTTTAGTTTTCAACATTCAGCAGTTTCTGGCTTAGGTCTATCATCGCTTTTTTCTTATCTTCATTTTTCACGAGCACCGAGATGTTGTGTTCGCTGCCTCCATAAGAAATCATGCGTAAAGGAACTTCTGCCAGGGCGTTCATCACCATAGCCCCCAAACCCGATCTCCCGGCGGCGAAATCCCCTACGATGCAGATGATCGCCATGTCCCGGTCTATTTCTATTGTTCCATATTGTTCAAGATCACAAATAATATCGTTCAGATGGTCGGTGCAGTCGATCGTCAGCGAAACGGCGACTTCCGAAGTGGCGATCATGTCGATCGGTGTTTTCCAGGCTTCGAAAACCTCAAACACTTTACGCAGAAAACCGTAAGCCAGCAACATATTGGTCGATTTCACTTTAATGGCCGTGATCCCGTCTTTAGCGGCAACCGCCTTGATATTTTGTACCGGACTGTCTTTGGTGATCAGGGTGCCTTCGTCTTCCGGGCAAAGGGTGTTCTTTAAGCGGACAGGGATATTTTCCCGTTTGGCAGGCTGAACGCTGGAGGGATGAAGGATCTTTGCTCCGAAGTACGCTAATTCTGCCGCTTCGTCGAAAGATAGGTGGCGGATGGCTTTGGTGTTTTCTACGACTCTGGGGTCGTTGTTATGAAAGCCGTCGATATCTGTCCATATCTGAATTTCCTCGGCTTTAACGGCTGCCCCGACAAGAGCTGCCGAATAATCGCTGCCCCCTCGTTTCAGGTTATCGATCTCCCCGTAAGCGTTACGGCAGATGAAGCCCTGGGTAATGATCAATTCCCGGGTGGAAGGCTGTGCCAGTTCCCGTTTCAGGTTTTGCCGGATATAAAAATAGTCCGGTTCACAGTCTTTATCGATACGCATATAATCCAACGCGGACAATAAAGTGGTGGGAGTGCCGCATTCTTCCAGATAAAAATGCATGAGGGTGGTGGACATGATCTCACCCTGTGCTAATATGGCTTTTTCCTGTAAAGGATAGAAATCTTTATTGATAAATGACCGGAGATAGGTGAAAATGGTCTGAATAAATTCTTTTCCTCTGCGTATGTAAGCCTCGGTTTCAAATAATTCCGTAACTACGATATAGTAGTTCATTTCGAGGTTGTGAATGATATTCTGCGCCTCCTGCTTTTCATTCCGGTACAAACAATTGGCTATTTCGACCAACGTGTTGGTGGTTCCGGACATGGCCGACAATACTACAATTTTAGGCTGGTTATCGTTAATCAGTCGGGCAACCGAACGAATTCTTTCCGCACTTCCTACTGAAGTTCCTCCGAATTTTAAAACTTTCATTTTAGGTTATAAAATTACATTGTTATTTTTTGTGGGGCAAAGATTGCACAAACTTGTTTATAAAACAAGAGCTTGTTTAAAATCTAACGTAATGATTAATTTTTGTAGAATGTAACAGCTACCCAGTTTTTATCTTCTTTGTAGCTTTTATATTGGAGTCCCGACGATTCTGCTTTGTCGCGTATCATAGGCAAATCCTGCAAATAAAATCCGCTCATCATCAGGTAGCCTCCGGCATTCAGGCGGGAGATATAATGAGGCATGTCGTTCAGGAGTATATTCCGGTTGATATTTGCCAAAATAATATCGAAGGGCTGTTCGTCGGCTAACAGGGCTGCGTCCCCGATTCGGATCGTGACCTGGTCGATCCCGTTGTTTTTCATATTTTCCATGGCATTATTGTATGCCCATTCATCGATATCGATCCCGACGACCTCTTTAGCACCTGTTTTCGCTGCCATAATAGAAAGAATGCCTGTCCCGCATCCCATATCCAATACTCTTTTTCCTTTTATCTGCTCTTTGTGTTCGAGTATGGTAGCCAGCATCAGGGCTGTGGTCGAATGGTGGCCTGTGCCGAAACTCATTTTGGGTTCGATAATGATTTCGTATTCAATGCCGGGGATCGGATCGTGAAATCCCGCGCGTACTGAAATCCGGTTATCTACCGTGATGGGGGTGAAATTCTCTTCCCATACTTTGTTCCAGTCCTGGGCAGCTATTTCCCGATAGGTGTATGTGATCCGGTAATTATCGGCTAAAAAAGGAAAAATTTCTAATTGTTCGATGGCTTGCAGGTTGAAATCTTTTGCCGGGATATAGGCTTGAAACCCATTATCCGTGTAGGCAAAACCGTCGTAACCGATATTTCCGAGCTCTGCCATTAAAAGGTCGGAAATATTTTCCGAGTAAGGTTCGATGACGAAAGTGACTTCTGTGGAATTCATTTTATTTTAGCTTTTTAATGATTGACAAAGGATTATTCTTCAGTGATGGGGGATGTTTCTGCATCCAGGCGCATTCTGATGCGCCATTCCTTGGGATAGTAATTGTTGAGCCGGTTTCCCAGACTTTTACCCCAGCCCAGGGCGATGTTACGATAAATCAAAAGCAGCCATTCTCCGTTTTGTCCGGCGACGGGAATATCCTCTTTCTTTAAATAAGTGAGGGCGGTGCCGAGGTCTGTTTCATATTGCGGACACTGTTGCCGTTCCAGTCCGGAAAAGAGTGCCAGCGGATGCAGGTATTTAATTTTTTTATTATTTATTTCCAGGGCTTCGCAGCCTTTATAGATCAGCCGTAGGCGATTTTCCAGTTCGTTGATAAAATCGGAATGGAGTACCGGGATAAAACCGATCCGGTTGTCCTGTGAATAGGCGGAAAACCGTTCCGGGTGTGTTAGCAGAGAGGACAATGCCTGGGGAAACCGGACGGGTTTTTCTTTTTGTTTTTTGTTTCTCCGGGGAGTCCACTCTGTTCCGCCCTGTTTTTGCATCACGCCGATAAAAAATCCTTCTCCCCGGGTTTTATGAGGGTAAAAGTGATAGCCGTATGTTTTACCGGTTGCCGGAGTAATATCTTTGGATGAGTGTTCAATATTGATACTTGTTCCTCCTAATTCTTCATTGATCCATTCCAAAATAGCTTCGTTTTCTCCCGGATTGTAGGTACAAGTGCTATAAATCAGAAAACCTTCCGGTTTGAGCGAGTTCCAAATATCCGACAGGATCCGCTTTTGCCTTTCGCTGCATAATTTTAAGTTGGCTTCGCTCCATTCGCCGATGGCTTTTGTGTCTTTCCGAAACATACCTTCGCCGGAACAGGGTGCGTCCACTAAAATGAGGTCGAAAGCTCCTTCTAAACCCTGAAAATCCGAAGGATCGTTGTTACTGACAAGAATGTCTGCCCGCCCCCATTTGATGATGTTTTCCCGGAGAATCGAAGCCCGGGAGCGAATCACTTCGTTGGCTACCAACAAGCTATTCTCCGGCAAAAGGGAAGCCATTAGCGTGGATTTTCCTCCCGGAGCTGCACATAAATCCAATGCCCTGACCGGGTGTGGCGGCAAAACCTGTTTGAGAATATGGTGCAGAAACATAGAAGAGGCTTCCTGTACGTAAAATGCACCGCCATGAAAACAGGGATTTAAGGTAAATGTCGGACGATCGTTCAAATATATCCCGTTTTCGCACCAGGGCACTTGCTCCGCCGGGGCAAGATTGTTCTCTGCCGGGGAACTCATCGTTTTATCGGGATTCAACCGGATGCTGACCGGGGGAGGCATTTGCAAAGCCTGAAAGAAAGCTCCGGCTTCTTCTTTTAGAATGGTTTTCATGCGTTCTTCGAACGCAGGGGGCAATGAAGTCATAATATATTTTAGTATATTTGCAGACAAAGTTACTATTTTATGGAAGTCAGGGAAAATTATAGTCTGAAAAACTATAACACATTCGGAATCGATGTCAAATGCCGCTATTTTGTAGAGAGTGATACAGAGTCGGAATTTTTGGAATTTGTTTCTTCTTATGAGTTGAAACCGGAGGAAATTATGGTATTGGGAGAGGGGAGTAATTTCCTGTTTACCGATGATTTTGATGGAACCGTGTTTTATCCTACAATGAAAGGTATGGAAATTGTAGAGGAAAATGATGAGCATGTGTGGGTGAAAGTAGGGGCAGGGGAAGTGTGGGATGATTTTGTTGCCTGGGCGGTGGAGCAAGGATATGGAGGCGTGGAAAATCTGTCTCTTATTCCGGGGCACGTCGGTGCTGCACCTGTGCAGAATGTAGGAGCCTATGGCATGGAGGCGGGAGATACCATAGAGCGGGTAGAGGCCATACAAATAGAGAAAGCCCGGAAAGAAACGATTTCTGCTGCGGATTGCCGTTTTGCTTACAGGGACAGTATATTTAAAGGGGAATGGAAGAACAGATATATTGTTACCTATGTGGTGTTCCGGCTAACTAAAGTTCCGGAATTTCGTTTGAATTACGGAAGTGTTCGTGAAGAGCTGCAAAAATTGGGAGAAGTGAGTTTGAAGAATATTCGCCGGGCGATCATTCAGATTCGTCGGGCGAAACTGCCCGATGTAAAAGAATTGCCGAATGCCGGGAGTTTTTTTAAAAATCCGGTTGTATCCCGGGAGCAGGCCGGGCAGCTGAAAGAAAGATATCCGGAATTGCCTGTTTATCCGGTGGATGAAGACCGGGTAAAATTGGCTGCCGGCTGGTTGATCGAACAATGTGGCTGGAAAGGGAAAGACCTGGGGAAGGCCGGAGTATATGAAAAACAGGCTTTAATTTTGGTGAACCGGGCAGGAGCGAGCGGAGTGGAAGTAGCCCGTTTGGCCAATGAGGTGAAAAAAAGTGTTTTTATGACTTTTGGAGTTTGGATAGAGCCGGAAGTATATGTGATTTGATAACGCCCTTGAATGAAGGATAGGGATAAAATAAAGATTATGGTAACGAAATACATCGAGAAGGTAAAGATATACAATCATTACACCAATTATAAGGGACGCTTGTTTATCAAAACGCTGTGTGACCTGTTTAATGATGTGGCAGAGGAACAGACGGTCATTTATGGGGTAGATGTGGACACGATGAATAAACAGGGGATGACCTGGATGCTGCACCGCCTGCATATTCAGTTGCATAAAATGCCGCAACATTCGGAAGAGGTGATGATCGAGACCTGGCCTTCGGGAATCGACCGTTTGTTTGCGCTCAGAGACTACCGGATGTTGCGAAAAGATGGCGAGGTGCTGGTTCTGGCAACGTCCGAGTGGATGTGTATCGACTTAAATCGCAGGCGTCCGATGCGGCTGTCGGAAAAAGTGATCGATATCAGTACCGGCCACCAGATCGAAAAAGTTGTGCTTACCCCGATACTGGATGAAAAAGAGCCGGAGCCTGCGAACGTGGAATGCCGGGATTTTACGGCTACTTTCGACAATATCGATTTTAACGGGCATGTCACACAGGCATCGTATATGCGATGGATCACCAATTCATTGCCGTTTGATTTTTTGAAGAATCATATATTGGTAGAGGTAGAGGTTATTTATGCCCATGAGATCATGCCGGACAGCCATATTCATGCCGAATATGCCATTGAGGAAAAGGGAGATAAAATCATTGTTTCGCATCGTTTGAAGAATGAAGCGGATACTTTGGTGCATTGCCGGGCAAAAACCATCTGGATGCGGCATGAAGAGCATAGAAAAGAAGGAAATTAACCGGGAGTGTTTCGGCCACAGTATAGATCGTTTTGCCGGCGAAGAGGATGAGGAAGAGGACGTGTATCGCGACGATTTATGGCGGAGAGAGTTTCGGGATAAGGAATAAATAGTAAAAGCAAAGCGGGGAGATCGTTTATCGATTTCCCCGCTTTGTTTTATATGGAAAATGTTCCCGTTCTTATACAGGAAAATCCCGAATGTATTCTTATTTTTCTTCTATTGGAGTGGAGATCGTCTTTTCGATCAGGTAAACATTACGGTCGGTGGCAGAACGCGACACCAATTCGGCAACGAATCCGGCTAAAAAGAGCTGAGAGCCGATGACCATACAGGTAAGGGCAATGTAGAAATAAGGGCTGCTCGTCACCAGTGGTGCTTTGATGTTGTTGGACATGGCGATCAGCTTGTCTATCCCCAGCCAGCCGGCCGAGATAAATCCGATGATGAATAACAATGTGCCCAGTGCGCCGAATAAATGCATAGGCTTCTTGGCAAAACGGGTGATAAATGTGATCGATAATAAATCCAGAAATCCGTTTACGAAACGGTTTAGCCCGAATTTGGTCGTTCCGTATTTACGTGCCCGGTGCTGAACTACCTTTTCGCCGATTTTGGAAAAACCTGCTTGTTTGGCCAAAATGGGAATATAACGGTGCATTTCCCCATAGACCTCGATATTTTTAATCACTTTGTTTTTGTATGCTTTTAAGCCGCAATTAAAATCGTGCAGGTTTTTGATCCCGGAAAACTTCCGGGCCGCTGCATTATATATCTTGGTCGGGATGGTTTTGGAAATCGGATCGTATCTTTTCTTTTTCCAGCCGGATACCAGATCATAGTCTTCCTGCATTACCATGTGGTAGAGAGCCGGGATTTCGTCCGGGCTATCCTGCATATCGGCGTCCATGGTAATGACCACATCTCCCTGAGCCACCTGAAAACCGCAGTGTAGTGCTGCCGATTTCCCATAATTGCGTCTGAATTTTATGGCTTTTATATTGGGATTTAGGGTTGAAAGCGATTCGATGATCTGCCACGAGTTGTCGTTGCTGCCGTCGTCCACCATAATCACTTCATAGGTGAAGCGATTAGCTTCCATAACCCTGGCGATCCATGCCGATAACTCGGGTAGGGATTCGTCTTCATTATAGAGAGGTACGATAACTGAAATATCCATAAGTTGTTATAATTGTTGTTCAGGAGCTTTTTTCCGGAGTATTCCCGCCAGGAATAAAGAAAAAATAAATCCTGAAAATATTCTACTGAAGATTTCGGAAAAGCCGATACTGTATGATGTGGTGAAAGTCTTCATCATGTCGCTCAAAGAATCTACCATGGGCGAATCGGAATATACTTCCCTTAAGGCTGCATCCAGTGTTTCCAGGTACTGGTCTTGTAAATGGGGCAATGCCTGGTAAAGTATAATCGTATATATCCCGTATAGCAGAGAAGCTATACTCACAATATAAGTGCAGGTTCCCAGGGCATGACCGTAAGTGATGGTTCCTCCCAGCGCGTCTTCCCGGTATTTACGAACGCCTATAAATGTTCCCACAATGGTGAGTAGCATAAGAATATTGTTCAGGCTCGGGTTGCTTGCAATGGGTTTACCTGTGGTGATAAATACCCAGGAGGTAATCACGAAGCTCAGGCCCATGATCGCCCCGAATAAACTATTTTGGCTAAAGAAGATATGTTTCTCTGTTTTTTCCATGTTACGGATTTTAGAATAAAGGAGCGTTGTTTCTCAGATAAATTTTCTCTCCCTCCACAGGTTCGCTTTTTTCTCCCATATAGTTATATTTTTTCAGGTTTTTGATCCTCACGCCGTACATTTGGGAAATTTCATACAAGGTGTCGCCGGCTTTTACGCGGTGGAATTCGTACCCTCTGGCAGCTTTTCGTTTTTTGTTTTTCAGGTAAACGATCTGTCCCTTTTCCACCGTTAAGTCGGACTTATCGTTGTATTGCATTAATTTTTTAAGTTTTATACCATAGTATCGGGCAATTTTTTCGAGAGAATCGCCTTCCTGTATTTCGATGCATAGAATGCCGTTGCGCATTTCTTCCCGTTTTTTATAGCCGGAAGAGCCGGGACGATTTACCGTGCTTAAACTTTCTGCATATTCTGCGGCGCTGATGCTGTGGCCTCCCGGTTTGGTGATAAGGCGGTCGAATTTATATAACTCTTCTTCCTCGATAATCTTAATCAGTCTTTCCGCATACTGTGGATTGGTGGCATAGCCGGCCGCTTTCAGCCCTTTTGCCCAGGCTTTGTAGTCGGTCGTCGGGATATCGAACAGGCTGGCATAGCGGGGGCGTGTCGTCAGGAAAGTGCTGTGATCTACCCACGATTGTTCGGGATTTTTATATTTCCGGAAACATTCGTCCGATAGATCGTCGTCCATGTGGTAAGTCGCTCCTGTCCAGTCGTGGCATTTTATGCCGAAATGGTTATTTGCATTTACACATAGTTCCGACTGGCCGCATCCCGACTCTAAAATCCCTTGAGCCAGTTTGATGCTGGCAGGAATACCCGTACGTTCCATTTCTTTGATCGCAATATGCTTATATTTACGAATAAATTCTTTCCGTGTTTCTGCCTGTGCAAATGTGACAGAAAAAAGTAAAATATGGATTAGAAGAATACCGTGTATCAGTTTCATAATATCAGATTCGTTATCTTGGATGGATGTTATAAATTTTGTTATTCCCTTTTCTCTTTCTTTTTCTTGGCTTATCTTAGGGGTGTAAAATTAATAAAAATAACGAATGGATAAAAAAGAACTCAGGTTAGATTATTCCGTGTACCGAAATTCTTTCCCGGAAGAGTTTCGAAATTTGTGTGAAGAAGCGGTGAAGGCGACGGATCGGTCTTATAGCATATATTCTAAATTTTCTGTCGGAGCCGCTTTGTTACTGGACAATGGAGAGGTACTCACCGGATCGAATCAGGAAAATGTAGCCTATCCCAGCGGGACTTGTGCAGAGCGTACGGTGCTGTTTTATGCCGGGGCTACCTATCCGGATACGGGGGTAAAGGCTTTGGCGATCGCTGCCTGCTATCAGGGGGCATTGACGGAAACATTCACTCCGCCTTGCGGGGCTTGCCGGCAGGTGATGGCGGAGGTCATAAAGCGTTATAAAAAGGATTTCGATGTAATTATGATCGGCCGGCAAGAGACGGTGGTCTTAAAAGCTTCGTCGTTATTGCCTTTTTCTTTTGATTTTTAAGTGGCTGCAAATCGATGCAGCGAAAGATGACCGTCTTGAAATTTTATTTTTTCTTCTTTGGGCGGGCAAGTAAAAGTGGCAGGACAATAGCGACAGCTCGGGAGAAAAACACCTTTGACGGCTTCTGTTCAGTGGCGGCTTCTGTCCCGTTTTAATAGGGATGGCTGCCGGCGGGTACGATTTTTCTTTGGGAAAAATTTAGCTTTATTCCGGCAGAGAAATCCTGTACTTTATGGAATGGATTTATTCGTTGAAACTGAATTTCACCCGGTTTACGATAGAACGTCCCAAAGTAAGCTCGTCGGTATATTCCAGATCGTTGCCGATAGAAATACCTTTGGCAATCGTGCTGATCGTCAGGTTTTCTTTGTTTTTCAGCTTTTTAAAGATATAATATCCGGTGGTATCCCCTTCAATGGTGGCACTGAGGGCAAAGATAATTTCTTTCACATCGCCCTGTTCCACCCGTTCGAGCAGGGAGGTTATGTGAAGGTCGGCAGGGCCGATACCGTCCATTGGAGAGATGATTCCTCCTAAAACGTGATAGATTCCGTTGAATTGAGAGGTTCCCTCGATAGATATAATATCCTTGATATTTTCTACAACACAGATCACAGAACGGTCACGCTTTGTATCCGTACATATTTCACAAAGGTCTCCGTCGGTGATATTGTGACATTGACGGCATTCGCGGATATTCTTTTTTAATTCGTCTATGGTACGGGTGAAGATATGGACTTCCTGCTCGTTTTTTTTCAACAAATGAAGCACGAATTTCAATGCTGTTTTTCTACCGATTCCCGGTAAAGAAGCAAACTGCTCGACAGCTTTGTCCAACAATTTGGATGATGAGCTTTGCATAATTTAGTCCTCTTATTCTTCCTCTTCTTTGAAATGGATATCTTTCAGCATCATTTGAATGTCTGTCTTACCCATAAATTCGTTTTCCTGAAGGGTGTAGCAGATGTCGAAGAAACTGCCCGAATTTACCTGTTCGTACAGGTTGCCCATACCAAAGCCGATTCCGCTACGGTCATTGCAGGCACGGGTATCGTCCACGACGACTAATTTCAAATGTTCGTTATTGCGTCCCACTTTTTTCGTACCTATGAAATTAATTACGTTTTCGGTCATAAAGACCGGGATCGTGTTATTAGGTCCGAAAGGTGCGAACTTTTGCAACATGTTATATAATTCGGGTGTGATATCCGAAAGTTTGATTTGGGCGTCGATGTTGATTTGCGGAGTAAGCATTTCTTCGTTGATCGTCTCGCTGACGATTTGTTCGAATTTTTGTTTAAATGCTTCGATATTTTCCAGTTTCAGCGTCAAGCCTGCCGCATATTTATGCCCGCCGTAATTTTCCAGATATTCGCTGCATTGGGAAATGGCATAGTAAAGGTCGAAACCTTCGACAGAGCGGGCAGAACCTGTTGCCAGCCCGTTCGATTCGGTCAGGATGATCGTCGGGCGGTAGAACGATTCCGTAAGCCTCGAGGCCACAATGCCGATCACGCCTTTGTGCCAGCCCGGATTGAACAAAACGGTGGTTTTTTTCGAAGGCTCTATCACCGAATGGGTGATATGTTCGATGGCTTCTTCGGTAATATCGTGGTCGAGTTTTTTACGCTGATCGTTAAAATTGTTGATGTCGCTGGCAATTTCGTTAGCTGAGAATTTTTCGTCGGCAGTCAGCAATGCCACGGATTTTCTTCCCGATTCCACCCGTCCGGCGGCATTGATCCTCGGGCCGATTCGGAAAACGATATCGTTGATCGTGATTTCTTTATCGATGCCTGAAATACGGATAATGGTTTTCAGTCCTAAACTGGGATTGCTGTTCAATTGCTGCAACCCATAATAGGCCAGTATCCGGTTCTCTCCTGTGATCGGAACTATATCGCTGGCAATGCTTACGCATAATAGATCCAGTAATTTGTAAAGTTCGGACATAGGCAAGTTGTGCTTTAAGCTATGTGCCTGCACCAGCTTAAAACTCACCCCGCAACCGCTGAGCCATTTGTAAGGGTAGTTACAATCTTTTCTTTGCGGATCGAGCACGGCTACCGCATCCGGCAGAGTGTCGCCCGGTGTATGGTGGTCACAGATAATCACATCGACTTGTTTTTCCTGTGCATAACGCACTTTTTCGACGGCTTTTATACCGCAGTCCGTGATCAGCATGAGTGAAAAACCGTTTTCTGCAGCGTAATCGATACCTTTAACCGACACGCCGTATCCTTCCGTGTAACGATCGGGGATATAGTATTCCAGGTGATCCTCGTTACATTTATATTTTAGGTACTTATAGAGCAAAGCGACCGCAGTCGTCCCGTCCACATCATAATCCCCGTATATCAATATCTTTTCTTCCTGTGCAATGGCACGATCCAACCTTTCTACCGCCTTGTCCATATCCTTCATCAAAAAAGGATCGTGTAACATATTCAGGGAGGGGTAGAAAAAAGCCTGTGCTTCTTCGGAACTATTTATTCCGCGTTGCATCAAAAGGTTTGCTATCACAGGGTTACAATTTAACTTCTTCGCTAATTCCTCTATTTTATTTTCTTCTGGAGGTGTATTGATTACCCATCTTTTTTTCATTATACTTTTTTCCAATTCTGATACAAAGAAGCAGAAATTCCTTGTCATTTCAAAGTTAAAAACCGATTAATTTATAGAAACGAAAGCAGAGCTTTTGGAAATTTAAAATTAATCGGCTCTGTAACAAAAATTTGCAATAACTACTTTACGGATTATTTTTGCGATTGGTTTTTGCCTTTTCCGTCTTTTCTCTTTTCTTTTTTTACTATCTTTGCACGTCAATTATGTATTAGTCAGTTTAAATATTTGATATTAAAATAATTAAATAATATAAAGATGAGTTTTACCGAATTAAGCGAACAGGAGGTAATCCGAAGGAATTCATTAAGTGAATTGGAAAAATTGGGTATAGCGGCCTATCCGGCTGCCGAATTTCAAGTGACAGCTCATGCGGCAGACATCAAGGACGGATTCGACGATACAGCCGAAGCCCGTAATGTGGTGATTGCAGGGAGAATGATGAGCCGGAGGATTATGGGTAAAGCTTCATTTTTTGAATTGCAGGATGCTACCGGACGTATTCAGGTGTATGTGAGCCGGGACGATATTTCGAACGATGAAAATTCTACTGCTTACAACACCGTGTTCAAGAAATTGATGGACATCGGGGATATTGTCGGAGTGAAAGGTTTTGTTTTCCGTACCCAGACTGGGGAAATCTCTGTGCACGCCAAAGAATTGACCATGTTGTCGAAATCTTTGCGCCCGCTTCCGGTGGTGAAAGAAAAAGACGGAAAATTATTCGATGCCTTTACTGATCCGGAACAGCGTTACCGCCAGCGTTATCTTGATTTGATCGTAAATCCGCAGGTGAAAGATGTGTTCGTGAAGCGGACGAAAATGATCAATGCGATTCGTAATTTTTTCAACTCCAAAGGGTATCTGGAAGTAGAAACCCCGGTTTTGCAATCTATTCCCGGAGGTGCTTCTGCGCGTCCGTTCATCACGCATCATAATGCGCTGGATATTCCGTTGTATTTGCGTATTGCGAACGAATTGTATCTGAAACGACTGATTGTTGGCGGATTTGAAGGGGTTTACGAGTTTTCCCGCAATTTCCGTAACGAAGGTATGGACAGGACACATAATCCTGAATTTACCTGTATGGAAATTTATGTGGCCTATAAGGACTACCTGTGGATGATGAATTTCACCGAAGAAATGATCGAAACGGCGGCTTTGGCGATCAACGGATCGACGAAAGCGGTTATCGGTGAAAATGAAATCGATTTTAAGCGTCCTTTCCGCCGTGTCCGAATGGCAGATGCGATTAAAGAATACACCGGTTACGATATTGAAAAAATGTCGGAAGAAGAGTTGTATAACGCTTGTGTGGAAATGAATATTCCCGTAGATAAAACGATGGGGAAAGGAAAGCTGATCGACGAGATCTTCGGAGAGAAGTGTGAAAGCCATTACATTCAGCCCACCTTCATTTACGATTATCCGAAAGAGATGTCGCCTTTGACTAAAAAACATCGTGAAAATCCCGATTTAACGGAACGTTTCGAGCTGTTTGTGAACGGGAAAGAGGTGGCGAACGCTTATTCGGAATTGAACGACCCGATCGACCAGCTGGAACGTTTCCAGGATCAGTTGAAACTCCAGGAGCGTGGTGATGACGAGGCTATGTATATCGATTACGATTTTGTAAGGGCTTTGGAATACGGAATGCCTCCCACTTCTGGGATGGGCATCGGCATCGACCGGCTTTGCATGTTCCTGACAAACAGCGCTTCTATTCAGGATGTGTTGTTCTTCCCGCAAATGAAGCCGGAGAAGAAAGCTGTGATCGATCCGGATGAGAAGTTTGAAGAATTGGGAATGCCGAAAGAATGGATAGAGGTGGTGAAGAAAGCGGGTTTCCTGACGGTGGAAGCGTTGAAAGCTGTTGATAATCCCAATAAATTACATCAGCAATTGTGCGGAATCAACAAGAAAGAAAAACTGGGATTGGCAGCTCCAACCCCGGAAGATGTGAAGAATTGGTTGAAGTAATTTCAAAAATTTAGTATATTGCGGTTTACAATATCTGATACGTGACAGGGAGTTGTAAGCCGCAATTTCGTTTTTAAAGTATCATTTCATGGAAATACCTGAAAATCCAAGGATAGCGGTTGTCGGCGGTGGTAGTTGGGCTACTGCGATCGCTAAAATATTGACAGAAACCAATGAGCATATCAATTGGTTTATGCGGAATATTGAGACGATAGAAGCCTTTAAGGAGCTAAAACATAATCCCCGGTATCTTTGTGCAGTCGATTTCGATCTATCCCGGATCACCTTTACCGACGATCTGGACAAGTTGATCGCCATGTCGGATATTATCATCTTTGCAATCCCCAGCGCTTTTTTGAAAACAGTGTTGGGGCGGGCGAAGTGCTCTTTGGAAGGGAAGATCGTGGTTTCGGCGATCAAGGGGCTGATCCCGGACGATAACCTGATCATTGCCGAGTTTTTCAATCAGTATTACGATGTTCCTTTGGAACAGATCGTCGTGATTTCCGGTCCCTGCCATGCAGAAGAAATAGCCTTGGAACGCCTTTCCTATCTCACCTTCGCCTGTCATGATACACGGGTTGCCCGGCAGGTATCGCAATTATTTAATTGTCATTATGTAAAGACAACGATCTCCGACGATATTTATGGCACGGAATATGCTGCCGTTATGAAAAATATTATTGCAATAGCGGCAGGTATTTGTCACGGGCTGCGCTATGGAGATAATTTCCAGGCGGTGTTGGTTTCCAATGCCATACAGGAAATAGAGCGTTTTGTGGCTGTCGTACATCCGATAGAGCGGGATATTAAAAGTTCGGCCTATTTAGGCGATTTGTTGGTGACCGCCTATTCGCAATTCAGCCGTAACCGAACTTTTGGTACGATGATCGGTAAAGGGTATTCCGTAAAATCGGCACAGATGGAAATGCTGATGATCGCAGAAGGTTATTTCGGCGTGAAGGGCATTTATGAGATCAATCGGCAGTATCATGTAAACATGCCGATAACCAATGCGGTATATAATATTCTTTACGAACGGATCAGTCCGGCCATGGAGATTCGCTTGCTGACCGAGCAATTGAGGTGATTACCCGGAAACGCTGTTCCTGTCAGGCTGGAAAAAATGCTATTTTTAACGATTCGATCTTAACCCTAAATATAAACTATGTATTCTCTCGTAGAAGTAACCGACAAACAACAGGAAGAAGCTTTTATTCAGCTCCCGGTGGAGTTGTATAAGGGAAATGAATATTGGATCAGGCCATTGGATAACGATATCCGCAGTGTATTCGATAAGGATAAAAATCCTTGTTTTAAGCGTGGGGAATGTATCCGTTGGCTGTTGTTGAACGAACAGGGGAAATGTGTAGGACGTGTCGCCGCTTTTGTAAACGGTAAGACCTGCCGTTTGGATAAATATTCGGTAGGGCAAATGGGATTCTTTGAATGTATCGACGACCGCGAAGCTGCTTTTATGTTATTCGATAAGTGTCGGGAATGGTTGGAAAGCCGGGGGATGGAAGCTATGGAAGGCCCTGTGAATTTCGGCGAGCGTTTAGAGTGGTGGGGATTGCTGGTGGACGGTTTCGACCAGACGCCGAATTATGCTATGCCTTACACTCAGCCTTATTACGTTCCTTTTTTCGAGGAATACGGTTTCCACGATTATTTTAAACAGTTTACTTACCGGACGAAGCTGGCGATGGAGAGCTTGTCGAAGCTGGTGGTGTGGAAGGCAGACCGTTTGCTGAAAGACCCGGATTATTCGGTGCATACGTATCGGGAAATCGGAAAACAACGGGCTATCGACTCGTTGCTGGAAGTGTATAATAAAGCCTGGAACTTGGAGGTACACGGAGTGGAAGGAATTACCAGAGAGCAGGTGGAAACCATATACAAGGCGTTGCAGCCTATTATCGATGAAGACCTGATTTATTTTGCCTATTATAAGAATGTTCCTATCGGTTTTTTTCTGATGTTTCCGGAACTGAATCAGGTGATACGGCATGTAAACGGTAAGCTGAATTTACCGGGAATTGTAAAATTCTTTTATTATAAGAAAATTAAAAAGATCAGCGTGGCTTTAGGACAGTTGTTCGGGGTAGTCCCTGAGTTTCAGTCGAAAGGCGTGGAAGCTGCTATGATTAAACGATTCTGTGAACAGATCGTGGCGAAGGACAGTCATTATAAATGGCTTGAAATGAACTGGATCGGTGATTTCAATCCGCAAATGATGCATTTGATGGATTATATCGGGGCGTCGATCGCTAAAACTCATGTTACTTACCGGAAGTTGTTCCGTGAGGATATTGAATTTGTTCGTTCGGCCGACAAATAAAATGGCTTGTCTGTCCGATAACCGTTCGGAAATATTGGAGTGAGATAAAATTCTGCTGTATCAAGAGTTTTTTATCTTCCGGTGATTCAATTGTTTTCTCAACAGGGTGGGAGTGAAGCAATAGGCCAGTTGTGCCCGCTTCCATCGGTAACATCGCTGAAATACGACCATGGCGATCGTGATGAATAGCGCTGCTCCGATTGCTGCCTGCAAGGGTAACCAAATCAGGTCTTCAGGTGGCAATAAAAGTGGAATAAATGCTAAAGCTCCGGCAGGAGCAAAGTGTTTTCCTGTCCATTCAAAGATAAAGAACAGGCAGATTGTGATGCAAAAAGCAACGATCGTTTCAGGCAGGTGGAAATAGTGATAGCCTATTATTTGGCAGGCAGTTCCCAGCGTGGCGGCTGTAACTAAAAATAAAAACACCTGCGTAGGACGGTTTCTGAATCCGGCTTTCGAATGGACGATTTCAGCAAAAGTCACCATTAAAGGCGGTAAAATAAGGTAGGGATAATCTATAGAGAGAGCAAAGCCCGATACGAGGGCTACGAAGCTTAATACAAGCAGCCACCGGCCAATGTCTTTCAATCCTTGTTCCCGGTATCGAGCTTCGGAAATCTGATTCCGGACGCCTAATCTTTCCAATATTTTTTGTCCAAGTACGGCCAGTGCCGACAGCAGGAGAACCGTTACCGGATAAATGACACTTTCCGTATGAAGTAATACAGGTAATACACAGGCTGAGATCAGGGGGATGAGTGTTGTCCGGCTGATCAGTAAACAAAGGCCGGCAAAAGCAAAGGCCAGGCATAGGTTGTATAAGTGAGGCAAAGGAGAGTAGCGCACGATACAAATCCCTGCGATAGCTCCGAGGGACATCAGGAGAACGATTTGCCAGCGTTGCACATGCCATACCCGTTTATCGACGAGCAGCAGCCCTATGGTCAGGGCGACCATTTCAGGGAAAAGAATCTCTTTTTCGTTTGTCCATTCGGCTACACCCACCATTAACAGAATCAACAGCAAGGATAAAAGATACCTTATTTGCTTTTTACGTTTCATGAGTAGGATTAAAACGGTGCGAAGGTATTGTTTATAAACGATTCTGTCTGGTTTTTGAGTGAAAATATAACAAAGAAATTTTATAAAGACTTTTGGGATATATTAAAAAGACATCCCAAATTCAGGATGTCTTTTTGTTTATATGCTTTTATAAATAGGAATTCAATGTCCGGGTCGCTGGAAAAGTCCCTTTTATTAATTTCCATGTTTGGAGTGAAGTTTTAAACGCATCAAGCGCAGGTCTTCTTCTGCATACTCTCCTTCAAATTCGTCGAAAGCCTCGGAAATATTGTCGGAAGGAGCTTCCATAAAATAATCCATAATTTCCTGTTGCTGTTCGTCGTCTAAAATTTTATTGATATAGTAGTCTGTATTCAATTTCGTACCTGAAAATACAATGGCTTCCATTTCCTTAATCAGTTCGTCGAACGATAATCCTAAGGCTGAAGCAATATCTTCGAGATCGATTTTCCGGTCGATATTTTGGATGATATATACCTTGAATTTCGATTTGTTGGCTACGGTTTTAACCACCATATCCTGTGCCCGTTCGATTTCGTTATCTTCTACATATTGCTTGATGATTTCTACGAACTCTTTTCCGTATTTTTGTGCTTTCCCGGCTCCCACTCCCTGAATGTTAGCTAATTCTTCCAGGGTGATCGGGTAGTTGGTACACATATCTTCCAGTGATGGATCTTGGAAAATAACGTAAGGAGGCAAATTATTCGTCTTAGCAATTTTCTTACGCAGGTCTTTTAAGATTGCAAATAACGTACTGTCGAGGGCAGATACACCTCCTTTTTCCTGAATCTTTTCTTCTTCTTCCTCGTTTTCGTCAAAATTGTGGTCTTCCATTAGCATAAACTCTTTAGGGTCATCCAAGAATTTCTGACCTTCTTCTGTTAATTTGATTACTCCATATTGTTCAATATCTTTTTCGATGAATGAGCTTACCAATGCCCTCCGGTAAACCATTGTCCAGAAATGACGGCTTTTTTCAGAGCCTGAACCGAACATTTCCAGTTTGTCGTGTTTGTATGATTTTACCGCAGAATCGGCTTCGCCGATCAAGATATTGACTAAGTGTTCTATTTTAAATTTCTCTTTTACTTCGCTCACCAGGCTAAGGGCATCGAGCATGAATTCCTTGCCTTCAAATTCTTTTTTCGGATACAGGCAGTTGTCGCAGCAACCGCAGTTATCTTCTTCGTAGTTTTCTCCGAAATAATGTAATAACACTTTTCGGCGACAAAGGGAAGTTTCTGCATAGGCCACGGTTTCCATCAACAACTGCTTGCCGATTTCCTGTTCTGCAATCGGCTTGCCCTGCATAAATTTTTCCAGTTTTTGTATATCCTTATAGCTATAATAAGTCAGGCAGATCCCTTCTCCGCCGTCGCGTCCCGCCCGGCCTGTTTCCTGGTAGTAGCCTTCCAGGCTCTTGGGAATGTCGTAGTGTATCACAAAACGCACGTCCGGTTTGTCTATTCCCATGCCGAAAGCGATCGTTGCGACGATTACATCCACTTCTTCCATCAGGAATTTATCCTGATTGGCACTCCGGGTATTTGCGTCCATGCCGGCATGGTAAGGAGCGGCCTTTATGCCGTTAATGCTCAGCATCTCGGCCAGTTCTTCCACCTTTTTCCGGCTCAGGCAATAGATAATGCCGGATTTACCTTCATGGTTCTTAATGAATTTGATAATGTCTTTATTCGTGTCACCGACCTTGGCACGCACTTCATAATAAAGGTTCGGGCGGTTGAACGAGGATTTAAATACCTGGGCATCGAGCATATCCAGGTTTTTTTGAATATCGTTTTGTACCTTCGGAGTTGCAGTGGCAGTCAGGGCGATAATCGGAGCTTTCCCGATTTCCTCTACAATCGGGCGTATTTTCCGGTATTCCGTACGGAAATCGTGTCCCCATTCCGAAATACAATGCGCTTCGTCCACAGCAAAGAAAGATATCTTTATTTTTTTCAGAAATTCGACATTGCTTTCCTTCGTCAGAGATTCGGGTGCTACATATAATAGTTTTGTTTTTCCCGAAAGGATATCTTCTTTTACATTTAGAATCTCGTTTTTGGAAAGGGAAGAATTTAAGAAATGAGCGATTCCCTCAGCTTCAGAGAAAGAGCGCATAGCATCTACCTGATTTTTCATCAGGGCGATCAACGGAGAAATCACGATGGCCGTTCCCTCCAATAGCAATGCTGGTAATTGATAACACAGCGACTTGCCGCCGCCTGTCGGCATTAATACAAATGTGTTATTTCCTTCCAACACGTTCCTAATAATGGCTTCTTGATTCCCTTTGAAATGATCGAAGCCAAAATACTCTTTTAACTTTGCATGTAAATCAATCTGCAATCCCATTGTATTAATTAATATTTTCTGCACACCTTTTTTGACAAAGAGCTGCAAATTTATAACTTAATTCGTACGAACAAACAAAATTGGCACAATAAATGTTGTCACCACTTATATGGGTTAAACTGACAAAAAATGGTACCTTTGCCATTAGTAAAGTTATAGTAAAAAAAAATTGAAACCATAATTTTATGGGGATTTTTTTGCTATAAATCTTGTCTATTGTTTTATGGTATTGTTAAGCATTTTGTGAAATGGTTGATATAAAGAATGTTGCAAAAAAAGTCATTTTAGAAGAATCGGAAGCTATCAGAAATTTAGCCGATTATATAGATGATGATTTTGAGAAGGTCGTAAATCTGATTTATCAGAGTAAAGGAAGGGTGATTGTGACCGGAATAGGTAAAAGTGCCATTATAGCTCAGAAGATTGTGGCAACACTGAACTCTACGGGAACGCCGTCGGTGTTCATGCACGCTGCCGATGCGATTCACGGTGATTTGGGGATGATCTGCCATGATGATGTGGTGATCTGTATCTCGAAAAGCGGGAATACACCGGAAATTAAAGTGCTGATCCCCCTGATCCGGAATGTCGGTAATGAGCAGATTGTCGCCATGGTGTCGAATATGGATTCCTTTCTTGCCAAAAATGCCGCTTACGTATTAAAAGCGCAGGTGGAAAAAGAAGCTTGTCCCAATAATTTAGCTCCGACCAATTCAACTACGGCTCAATTGGTTTTGGGAGATGCTCTGGCGATTTGCCTGATTCAGTGCCGCAACTTTTCGAGTCGCGATTTTGCAAAATATCATCCGGGAGGTTCGCTGGGGAAACGGTTATATACAAGGGTTTCTGATGTATATGACCGGGAAAATACGCCTTGCGTGACATTGGATGACGATATCCGGCGGGTGATCCTGGCAATATCGGGAGGGCGTTTGGGGGCTGTAGCCGTAACCGACGGGCAAAATAAACTGTTGGGAATTGTAACCGACGGAGACTTGAGGCGTATGTTAGAGAAATATAAGGATGTGAATGGATTGAAAGCGAAAGACATTATGTCGGCATCTCCGAAAGTGATCTCCGAAGAAGAATTGGCGTATGATGCTTTTCGGCTGATGGAAAAGAACAGCATCACTCAATTGGTGGTGACGGGCGAAGGGGGTACTTATAAAGGAATGGTGCATTTGCATGATATCCTGAGAGAAGGAGTGGTTTAATGATTTCGGAATAAATATGTTTTACCCTAAAAATTATAGAGTGGTGGAATAAAGATTGGGCGTTTGGTTGATATAAAACTATGCAGGTGAAAAAAATCATATCGGTTATTATTTTGGTTTTACTGGCGAATTTGCTTTGTGCCCAAAGCACAAAGGTCAGGGGAAAAGTAACCGATGCGAAAACGGGGGAACCTCTGCCGCTGGTGAATATTTCTTTTACGGGAACGACAATCGGAATGACCAGTGATTTCGATGGCCTTTATTTTTTGGAAACCCGCGAAGATGTTTCCGAATTGCAAGCCTCTTTTGTGGGATATGCTCCTCAGCGTGTGAAGATCAAACCGGGAACCTATAACGAAGTTCATTTTCAATTAGAACCTGTTAGCTATGGGCTGGAAGAAGTGGTTGTCGGTTTGGGCGATAATCCCGCTCATGCCGTCCTGAAAAATATTATTCGAAATAAATACCGGAACAATCCTGCCGAAATGGCACAATATAAATATTCCGCTTATACGAAGATGGAGCTGGATATTACCAATATAAAGCCTTACTTCAAAAATAAAAAACTCCAGAAAAATTTCGGTTTCGTATTTAATTATATGGATACTTCCGTCATTACCGGCAAGGCTTTTTTGCCTGTGATGATTTCGGAGACAAGTGCCGATTGCTATTACAGGCGTTCGCCCCGGCTGAATCGTGAGATTATCAACGCTTCCCGTATATCGGGTATCAAGGAAGATTATACTATTGCCCAGTTTACGGGAAGGATGCACGTGGATGTGAATTTCTATGAAAATTATCTTTCCATATTCGAGGTACGTTTTGCCAGTCCTCTTTCCGATCATGGATTGCTTTACTACAAATATTTTTTAGTGGATAGCTTATATAAGGACGGGCGGAAAATATACAAAATGCGGTTTCACCCCAAAGGTGTTTCTACGCCGGTGCTGGACGGGGAAGTGAATATCGATTCCGCAACCTGGGCATTGGAATCGGCAAAAGTGAAAATGATGAAGGGGGTAAATGTAAACTGGATCCGGGATTTGGTGCTGGAAACCCAGTTCCAGTTATTGAACGATTCCGTATGGTTCATGAAACAGGATAAATTATTTGCAGACTTTACCATTCAGATGCGTGATTCTTCCAAGCTCATGGCATTTCTCGGACACCGGCAGATAGATTATTCCGATGTGGAAATGGGAGCGGAACTTACCGATGAGGTATTGAAAGCCGACAATAATGTCGTCATACGGAAAGACGTACTGAAAAATGACGAGACATTTTGGGATACATTGCGTCCTAATCCTCTGTCGGAGAAAGAAAAGCAAATTTATGGTATGGTCGATTCGGTAAAGAATACCCCTTTGTATAAGAATATTTATGAGTTTGTAAATACGATATTGTTCGGATATTATAATACAAAGTACGTTGGTTTCGGGCCTTACTATAAGTTGTATAGTTTTAATAAGCTGGAGGGAAACCGTTTCCAGTTCGGCGCGCAAACGACCAGCGATTTGAGTAAGAAAATTCAGCTCCGGGGGTATGTCGCTTACAGTACGAAGGATGAAAAAGTGAAAGGCGGTGGCGGAGTGACTTACCTCTTTAATGAGCAGCCTACCTCGATGCTGACCGTGAATTATAAACACGATGTGTTGCAATTGGGGGCAGGGATCAATGCCTTTTCCGAAAGCAATATTTTAAGCTCTATTTTTTCCAGAGGGAATAACGACCGCCTCAGCCCGGTAGATCAGTGGGATATTAATTTCGAAAAGGAATGGAGGCATGGCGTGACGAATATTTTTGCCGCCCAGTTACGGAAAATATACCCTTCGCCCTATGTTCAGTTTATTCGTCCCGACGGTGAGATGGAAAGTTCGGTGAATACCGCTTCTTTGGGAATAAAAACCCGTTTGTCGAAAGACGAAATTATCGTGCGTAATACGTTCGAGAAGTTTTCCATGGGATCGGATTATCCGATTATCAGTTTAGATTTATCGACGGGGATAAAAGGCATATTGAACAATGATTATGAATATTACCGGGCAGAATTGTCGTGGTCTCATTATTTCGATATAGCTCCGTTAGGACGCTCCTATTATGTGGTTACCGGAGGAAAGATTTTTGGAAAAGTACCCTATCCGTTATTGAAATTGCATGAAGGAAATGCTACTTACTTTTATGATCCCTATGCGTATTCCTGTATGAATTTTTATGAGTTTGCGTCCGATATGTGGGGGAGTATCTGGTGGGAACACCATTTTAAAGGGTTCTTTCTGGGGAAAATTCCGCTGATGAAAAAGTTGAAATGGCGGGAAGTGTTTACTTTCAAAGCTTTGTGGGGAACGCTGAGCGATAAGAATAACGGTAGCCTTCCCGATACGAAAGCTTTATTGTTGTTTCCCGCCGGGATGTCTTCCGTCTCGAAACCTTATATGGAAACCGGAATCGGTATAGAGAATATTTTTCGTATTTTGCGTGTGGATGCCATTTGGCGTTTAACCCACCGTCACGATCGAGAGGGACAAAAAGTCCAGAATTTTGCAGTGAATTTCTCTTTGTATCTAAATTTCTGATTTTTTACGGGAGAGGGATAAGTGCCGGAATTTCGGAGGAAAGAGCACATTGTCAAAAATTGGGTTTATTTTATCCGTTTAGGTTTCCGGTTGTTTTTATGTTACCTGTTTTTGATAAAGTCGTATTTGCATCCAATACAAGTATCTCCCTATGATTTTTCCTAATTTTATTTATCTTTGCGATATAAAATGAATGCGCATGATATTAAGAGCAGAACATTTGGTCAAAAAATATAAAAGCCGTACGGTGGTGAAAGATGTTTCCGTACAGGTGGAGCAGGGAGAAATCGTAGGATTGTTAGGTCCGAACGGAGCAGGAAAGACCACTTCATTTTATATGATCGTAGGTCTGATTACACCTAACGGCGGGAGAATATTCCTCGACGATCAGGAAATTACGAAAGAGCCGGTATATAAACGCGCACAATTCGGGGTGGGATATCTGGCCCAGGAAGCTTCTGTGTTCCGAAGGCTGAGCGTGGAAGATAATATCAAAGCGGTTATGGAAATGACTTCCATGACAAAAGAGGAGCAAAAGCAGCGTTTGGAAGAGATGTTGGATGAATTCGGTTTACAGCATATCCGCAAGAGTTTGGGTATTCAGCTTTCAGGAGGAGAGCGCCGCCGGACAGAGATTGCGCGGGCATTGTCGATCCACCCGAAATTCATTTTGTTGGACGAGCCTTTTGCAGGGGTAGATCCTATTGCTGTGGAAGATATTCAAAGTATTGTTCAGAAACTGAAAGAAAAAAATATCGGAATCCTGATTACCGACCATAATGTGCAAGAGACCTTGTCGATCACCGATCGTGCTTATCTGTTGTATGACGGGCGGATATTGCAATCGGGTACGGCAGAGCATCTGGCGGCAGACCCGGAAGTAAGGCGAGTATATCTGGGTAAGAATTTCGAATTGAGGAAGAAAAAATAAGCGGAAGGCAAAGGAGAGGAGAGCGATGCCAAATCCGGTTGCCGGACGATTAAACGAGGTGAGGGACAGATCATAAAATCGGTTTATTTCTTTATGTTCCGTTTAAATAAAATTAGGCATACAGTTTGGTGGTTCAAAAATTTGGATTACTTTTGCATCGTCAAAAAAACTGGCACGCGGGCGTGGTGGAATTGGTAGACACGCTAGACTTAGGATCTAGTGTCGCAAGACTTGGGGGTTCGAGTCCCTTCGCCCGTACCAATATTGGGGAAGCCGCCTTTTGTGAGGTGGCTTTTTTTGAATTTGTTGATAAATTAGAATAAATAATTCAAATTGTTATAACTGTATTCGGTTATAACTGCGTAACAAAACGATTGGCATGAATATAACAAAAAACCAAATTGACGATCTGAATGCAACTATTAAGATTGAATTAGGTAAAGAGGATTACGCAGGACGCGTAGAAAGTGCATTGAAAGATTATCAGAGAAAAGTGGTAATCGATGGATTCCGTAAAGGAAAGACCCCGATGGGGATCGTGAAAAAGATGTATGGAAAAGCTCTTTTGGTAGAGGAGATCAATAAGGTTTTGGGAGAAGCTCTTTCCAATTATATTAAAGACAATAACTTACAGATTTTAGGGGAACCGCTTCCTAATGAAACAGATCAAAAGGAACTGAACCTGGAAGATGAAAATTTTGAATTTCTTTATGATATAGCTCTTTCTCCGGAAGTGAACGCTAAAATGAGCAAACGTGAGAAAGTGCCTTTCTATTCCATCAAAGTAGATGACGAAATGATCGACAAGCAGATTGAAAATATCTGTAAGAACAACGGAAACATGATTCCGGTGGATGAAATCGAGGGGACGGAATACTTGAAAGGGGAATTGATCGAATTGGATGCCGATGGTAAAGAAAAAGAAGGCGGAATCAAGAACGAAGATGCTTCCATGTCGATCTTTCACATGAAGGACGAAGATGCCGTAAAGCTTTTCAAAGGCAAAAAGGTGGGTGAAGAGGTGAAATTCAACGCAGCGAAAGCCTATCCGAATGCAGCCGATTACGCTGCTATGCTCGGCGTTTCTAAAGAGGAAGCTGCTAAGGCCGGAGAAAATTTCTGCTTTATCGTTAAAGAGATCAAGCGTTATGTGGATGCAGAAGTGAACGAAGAATTGTTCAACAAAGTATATGGTGAAGGAACGGTGAAAACCGTTGAAGAGTTCCGCGCCAAAGTGAAAGAAGATATAGAAAATCAGTTGAAAGGACACGCTGAATATCGTTTCACCGTAGATGCAAAAGAAAAGTTGTTGAAGAAAAACGAAGATGTCGTTCTTCCGGAAGCATTCCTGAAAAGATGGATCGTTGCTGTAAACAAGGGAATGACGGCAGAAGAAGTTGAAAAAGACTTTGAAGGCTATCGTGATGAATTCAAATGGCAGTTGATAAAATCGGCTATTGTGAAAGAATTCGGCGTAAAGGTCGAAGCTGACGATATGAAGAAGGAAGCACGCCAGATTGCAGCAGCCCAGTTGCAGCAGTACGGACTGTACGGACTGACGGACGAACAGCTCGATGGTTTTGCCGTTAAATTGCTGGAGGACGAAAAACAGCGCCAGCATTTATATGAAAGAGCCTTAGATGAAAAAGTATTTGCTGTGGTTAAAGAAAATGTGAAGGTGGAAGAACAGGAAATCTCTATGGCCGACTTTGAAAAATTATTTCAGAAATAAGAATAGTTTTCAGCCTATCATAAAGCCCCGCGAATGCGGGGCTTTTTTTATTCTGCCTCAACTTTTCGCCTTGTGTGCTTTTTTTTACCTACTTTTGCAGACTAAAATTGTATAGAGAGGATTATCCGTCATGTATCAGACACATATACTGAAAAACGGTTTAAAAATAATACATCAGCATGTCCCGAACAAGGCGGCTTATTGCGGGTTGATTATCGGAGTGGGGACACGCGATGAATCGGAGGATGAAGAAGGGATCGCCCATTTTATCGAACACGTTATTTTTAAGGGGACAGAGAAAAGAAAAGCTTATCATATATTGAGCCGGATCGAAGATGTGGGGGGAGAACTGAATGCTTACACCACGAAAGAGGATACCTGCATATATGCTTCTTTTCTGGCTAAAGATTACGAAAGAGCCCTGGAACTGTTTTCGGACATTGTCTTTCATTCGGTGTTTCCTGAAAAAGAAATCGAGAAGGAAAAAGAAGTCGTGATCGACGAAATTAATTCGTATAAGGACAGTCCCGGCGAATTGATTTACGATGATTTCGAAAGCCTGATTTACAAGGGCTATCCGATCGGTAGAAATATTTTAGGAAGCGAAGAAGCGGTAAGAGGACTGGAACGCGAAAAGATACAGGCGTTTGTAAAGCGGAATTATAAGCCGGGGCGCATGGTTATCAGCTCGATAGGAGATATTTCGTTCGAAAAATTGGTACGCCTGATCGAAAAATTCTTTGGCGGGATCGAAGAAGATAAATCCCAGTTGGTTCGTTTGAAACCGGAAGTTTACGTGCCCTGTAACAAGGAAGTGAATCTGGAGACTTACCAGAATCATTGTATATTGGGTAACATCGCCTATGATTACACGCAGGATAACCGTTTGGCCCTTTCGTTGCTGGTGGATATTTTAGGCGGAACCGGCATGAATTCCAGACTGAATCTGAACATTCGGGAAAGATACGGCTTGGCTTACAATATCGAAGCTTCTTATACTCCTTATTCGGATACCGGGGTGTTTACCGTGTATTTTGGGTGTGATACCAAAAATATCGAAAAATGTTTACGGCTTTGCCGCCGGGAGATGGCTTTGCTTTGTGAAGAGCCTTTGGGACAAATGCAATTGCGGAAAGCCAAAACGCAAATGATCGGGCAAATGACTCTCTCGTCCGAGAATTATGAAAATATGATGCTGTCTATCGGGAAGAGCTTTTTAATTTATGATAAGGTGGATGATTGGGAGTATATTTACGAAAAAATAGAGGAAATAGACGCAAAATTGCTGCAACGGATCGCTGTCGAAATTTTTGCTCCCGAACGGCAGTCTGTGCTGATCTATAAATAAATATCTGACCGGAAGTGTTAAATTTCGGAAGATAAGGAAGCAGGTAAATTTTGGGGTATGATCGAAATAAATTTAGAACTGGAAAAATATATTGAAGCTCATTCCGAGCCGGAGCCTCCCGTGCTTGAAGAGTTAGCGCGTGTCACTCATTTAAAGACCCTGCGTCCCCGGATGCTTTCCGGAAATATGCAGGGACAATTTTTAAAGATGATGTGCCGTTTGGTGAATGCGAAACGGGTACTCGAAATCGGTACGTTTACGGGGTATGCCGCTATTTCCATGGCGATGGGGCTGGAGGGAGGCGGAATCGTGCACACCATCGATATCAACGATGAGATCGAGGATTTTGCCCGGGAATTTATAACGAAGAGCGGCTTGGAAGATAGGATACGCTTTCATGTGGGGGATGCTTGTGAGGTCATTCCGCAGTTAGACGAGACTTTCGATCTGGTATTTATCGATGCGGACAAAAGGCAATATACCGAATACTATAAACTGGTTTTCGATAAGGTGCGTCCCGGCGGACTGATTCTTGCCGACGATGTGCTTTGGGACGGGAAAGTATTGGATGAAACGAACCGGGATGCCCAGACAAAGGGTATTCTTGCGTTTAACGAATATGTTCAGGCGGATAACCGGGTGGAAAATTTGTTATTGCCTTTTCGCCACGGTTTGATGTTGATTCGTAAAAAGATTATCTTTGACCTATAATATAGAAATGATATGAAGCAATATTTGGAGTTGTTAGACCGGATTTTAACCGAAGGAACAGAAAAAACAGACCGTACCGGGACGGGAACGGTCAGCGTATTCGGACATCAGATGCGTTTTAATTTACAGGAAGGTTTTCCGTTGCTGACAACAAAGAAATTGCATTTAAAGTCTATCATATACGAGTTGTTGTGGTTCCTGAAAGGGGATACGAACGTGAAATATTTGCAGGAACATGGGGTGAAGATCTGGAACGAGTGGGCGGATGAAAATGGAGATTTAGGGCATGTTTACGGTTATCAATGGCGTTCGTGGCCTCGTCCCGACGGCTCGCATTTAGATCAGATTTCCCAGGTGGTTCACGATATAAAACATAGTCCCGATTCCCGCCGACTGATTGTGAGTGCCTGGAATGCCGGGGACATCGAGAATATGGCTTTGGCTCCTTGCCATGCCCTTTTCCAGTTTTACGTGGCTAACGGAAAATTATCCTGCCAATTGTATCAGCGCAGTGCCGATACTTTTTTGGGAGTTCCTTTCAATATCGCCTCTTATGCGTTATTGACCCTGATGATGGCTCAGGTGTGCGATCTGCAACCGGGAGAATTTGTCCACACCTTAGGTGATGCGCACATTTATCTGAATCATATCGAGCAGGTTAAATTACAATTGACCCGTGAGCCGCGCGCTTTGCCAAAAATGAAGATTAACCCCGGAGTAAAGAGTATTTTTGATTTTCAATACGAGGATTTCGAACTGACCGATTACGACCCGCACCCGCATATAAAAGGAGCGATTTCCGTGTGAGGGTTTCGTCGGTATTACAGGTATAAAAAAGGCCGCTATTCTGCATGGAATAGCGGCCTCTTATTTTATTTAGAAAACCGGCTTATTTTTGCCGTGTTACTTCTTTGTGCATCCAGTACACCTCGTCACGGCTAACGGGTTTACCATACATACGGGCGATCATCACCTCTCCGTCGAGTGCAAACTGGGCGAATCCATTGCCGTTGGCATCGCCGCCGATTCCTATCCATTGGGCTTTTTCGTTACTTGGAAAGCCGAAATTACCCTGAGCTTTACGCACTCCGGCCGGAGAACCGTTTACGTAAATACGCGTTTCGCCTGCGGCTTTATCGTAAACGGCAACCACGTGATAAAATTTACCCGGGGTAGCGGTCATGCCACTTTTCAGTTCCTTATATCCGCCACCGACGTGGGCAAAAAATGTAATCAGGCCGCCGTTGGCTTGTTCGATGCCGGTGCCACCGCCTTCCTGGGCACTGAGCGGACACATATTGCGTGTAGTATTGGGCTTGTAGAATAGCTCCAGCGTGTAACCTTCGCGAAAAGCATTTTTCAGTTTTTCGTTTTGGCTGTAATCGATTTTATAAAAACATTGTCCGGAACCGGGGAACTTCGCCGTCCAACGGTTGTAAGTCGCCTCTTTATAAGTGGTAGGTGCGGTGTTTCCCGTTTCTACGGCAACATGCAGCGGAGAAATGTCTTTTGCTTTTCCGTTGGCTGCAAATTGGATATCGAATAAATCGGCTTTAGGTTTTTTCGTTTTTGCAGCCGGTTTATAGACATCGGTTACAAATTCGGCGCTTTCGATAGAGGTCGATTCGTTATCGTATGAATCGATCGCCGTTACCCTGGCTTTCAGCTTGCTGCCGTTGGGAATACCCTGGAAACGTACATCCAGTTGCAAAGGCTTTTTACTGTTCAGGTAAAAGCCGGAAAATTTGTTATTGGTAACGACAGTTTCGCCGTCTTTAATGATTTCGATACGGTAGTGGTGCACCACTTCATCGTCTGTTGCATGCGGGAAAGTGATCGTACACCCTTCCTCTTTGATGTTGTCCACCTGGATCGTCGCTCCGGGACGGAAGAAAGGGGCAGCGCCTCCCGTACGGTTTTTATAAAGGAAACGGGTTCCGTCGTGCGGAGCCTGTACATACCAGCGCGGAAGAATTTCCTCGTCGTTGTATGTATCCCAGCGTTCCATTTCCACATTCGTATTGGCATCTACGTTTACGATAAGTCCTTCGGTCACATAGTCGTATTTAGCAGGGTGGATGCCTTCGTTCACCACGCCCGGTTCCACTTCGCTATAAGTCGTACTACCGTCGTTTACGCTGGTATAAATGTTTTGATGGATGGAGCGCGGATCGCCTAAAGGAAAATGAGAGTGTCCGGAAAATACAACGGCTTGCGGGTATTTGCTCAGGATAGGCTCGAACTTGACAGATCCCCAGCCTCCGTCGCGCGGCTGTGTTCCATACACCGTATTTTGTGGCGGTACATGGGTGAATACGAAGATAGGCTTGCCCGGATAGCGTTTGGCTGCATCTTCCATACTTTTAGCCAGAAAGTCGAGGTCTTGTTCGCTGTAACTGTTGGAGCTGGTTCCGCTCATGCTGATGGTGATGAAAGGATAGCCTTTAATATCTATGTAATGATGAAGGGGTTGTCCCAGTTTGAAATAATTTTCGTATGATTTTTTACCACCGTAATGATCGTGGTTTCCCATCAGAAAGAAAACGGGAAGATTGGGCGGAACGATCGTTGTATCGTTAAATACCTTCAAAACCATATCGTATTGATGTGCCTGTCCATAGTCGCTGATGTCCCCTACAACGAAAATAGCATCGATACGTGGCTGTTTCGCAATGAGGTTTTTCAGTGCTTTGGGCACTTTCACCATCGGGCCTTCTCCTTTGTTATTACCGAAATGTACATCGGAAATCACGGCAAAACGAGGGGTGGAAAAGGACGTATTTCCTTTTTCATAAACCGGTTGCTGCGGGTTGGATTCCGCAGGCTGCTTTTGCGCGAAAAGCGAACAGGCCATAGTTAGAGCTACGGCACTTAAAAAGATTCTCTTTTTCATGGAATATTAATTATTTTAATTCTTTTTTCAAGTGGAGCAAAAATAGGTATTTTTTTACCGGTTGTCGGATTCCTGAGGTATTAAATATTCTTTTCAGCCATTTTTATCGAGGCTTTAACACTTTTTTTACTGACTGTAAAAAACAAAAACACCCCTCTCGGAGAAGAAGGGCGTTTTGTTAGAGATTTTATACGGATGAATCTTTTTCGTGTATGAAGTCTAAGCCGGTTGGCCGTATTTTGTCAGGATTGAAAATTTACAATTTTAATCCAGCGGTTATAATCTTCCGGGCTCCATTTTTCCTGTAAGGGGATCAGCTTACCGGCATCGGCAAATGCGGGGCATTTTGAATATAAAGTCAGGCGGCGGTAGTGATGAGTGAAAATACCGTTTACCACAGCCAATGGCTTTAAATCGCCCACGGTTTCAGCCCGTTGGCAGGTACGGAAGAATAAATCGAAATCGGCGGCTTGCTGGGTGGGGTCCCATTCCCCGATTTTTTCGATGGCTTTCCGGTTCATCAGGATAGAAGCGCCCGAAAAACCTTCGGTGAACGATAGCCCATAGCGGGAATAGATTTTATCACAGAACTTTTCCCAGTTGCCATAGCATAAACGCTGCATAAGCCGCAGGCCGAACTTACGTTGCCCGAAAAGTGTGATACAGGGGTATTTTATATGCTTCCACCTCTTTTGAAGAGTTTTGGAGGTACTTCGGTCGAACAGCCTGTCGTTACTTCCCAGGCTGATAACATCCCGGTCGTCTTTTCCCAGCACTTCCATGGCCCGGCTGTCCCAATGCGGAGAAACGAGCAGATCGTTGTTTAAAAATGCGAATACATTGTATTTAGCCACTGCGATCCCCTGATTTTGACAATGCGGGTAAGAATAATTCTCCTGGTTTGCGATCACTGTGACATTTTTTCCCAGCGATTGAAAAAATTCGCGGCTGCCGTCATTGGAATGGTTATCGATAATGATAAGCTCGAATGGGCTATCCGTGTATTTTTTCAGGTATTCCCAAAATAATTTATTCATGTCGAGCTGGTTGTATATAGCCGTGATAATGGATATCATAGATCGTTTCGGTATTTGTCGATAAATAATTATAATCTTAATTCAAGGAAAAATTTCCGGTTGGTTCTCGTTACAAAAATAATAAATTATTGTAAGTCTTTACCTATCCTCGTTATTATCTGGCTTTAGGGCTAAATCCGCCTTAAATGTCGGATAATTGAAATTCACTCCGTAGCGGGGCAATTCCATCGGGTCCATCCGGGACGAAAGGCGTTTGTTTGCAGTGGTAAAAGCCATCCGGTATCCCGCTTTCCGGGCTGCTTCCAAAGCTATGGGGCAAGTGTCCCCGTTGGGATAGGCCAGATAATGGCAGGGGGAGCCTAATTTTTGTTCGATAACGGATTTACTTTCTTCGATTTGCCGGATGATCTCCGCTTCTTGCTGAAAAGTTCCGCAAATGAAATGGTCGAGGCAATGCGAGCCTACCGTGCAGCGATATTCTTTTTGCAATGTGGCGACATCTTCCCAGCTCATGAGGGCGTCGGCCTGATAATAGTCGCATAATTTCCGGTATTCCCCGGCAGGCAGGTTTTGAATAAGCTGTTCCGTAATGAGATTTACGGTTTGTATGTCCGCATGCTTGAGATGACGGTTAATTTGTTTGAAAATCTTTTTCCGTTGCCCGGCGGAGGTTAAAGGACTTTCCAGGCCCAGGCATTCTATCTGTAAGCGATCGAGGGAAGGCCACGATAGAACGGCCCTGCCGACAAAAGTGGAAAACCGTTTTCCGCTGTCGATGTGGCGGGTACTGATAAAAACGGTGAATGGAAGATCGTACTCTTTTAAAATCGGGGCGAGTTGAGTCAGGTTATTTCGGTAACCGTCGTCGAAGGTAAGAGTGATTTCCCGGCCTGTGAAAGAACCTGTTTGCCATCTTCGATCGTATTCATTTATAGAAACGATCTCGTAATGTTTCCGGAGATAGGCGAGTTGTTTTCTGAAATCTGCCGGGGGAATATGCAGTTTTTCCACAAACGGACTGCGAATGTCGGCTACTCCGTGATAAAACAACACCCTCGGAATCCGGTTTTGTTCTCTTTTCCTGTCGATAAATCCGCATTGATCCAGAAGGGCATTTTTAATATCTTTTATTTTCATATAGTTTGCATAATAGGTTTACAAAATTAGGAATAAACTTTCATACCTTATCTGTTTCATGCAAAATAAAGAAGTTGTGCAGGCGCACTTCACCCGGAATATACTATCTTTGTTACATTAAATTTATAATTTGTGTTCGAATGGCTATATCGTTAATTGTTGCTGCTGCTGAAAATAATGCTATTGGAAAGGATAATGCTTTATTGTGGCATTTGTCCGCCGACCTGAAACGCTTTAAAGCTTTAACGACGGGACATCCGGTGATTATGGGGCGTAAAACTTTCGAATCGATAGGGAAACCTTTGCCTAACCGGAGGAATATCGTGATCTCGCATAGCCGGCCTGTTATCGAGGGGTGCGAGGTGGTGGCTTCCGTGGACGATGCCCTGGCTTCGGTGGAGGCCGGAGAAGAGGCTTTTGTTATCGGCGGCGGATCGATTTACCGGGCTTTGTGGCATGTGGCAGACCGTTTGTATCTTACTGCGGTAAAAACGACATTGGAGGGGGATACGTTTATCCCGGAAATTAACCCGGAGGAATGGAAAGAAGTAAGCCGGGAAGATTTTGAAGCCGACGAGAAAAATGAATTCGGCTATTCTTTTATTGATTATGTGCGTGTTTCATGATAAAATATGAAATAAATTCCGTTTTCCTGCCGAGGGAAGCAAAGATCATGGCTTTACCTGTCCGGTTCGAAAAAGAAGGACAGATTATATACCGGGGGCGTAATCTGATTAAGATCATGACTTTGGACGATTTGCAGATCAATGTAAAGTCCTTTAAGCGCCCGCACATCCTGAACCGGTTTATTTATGCATGGTTTCGTAAATCCAAGGCGGAACGTTCTTATATAAATGCCTTGAAGCTGCTGGAGATGGGGATCGGTACGCCGGAGCCTATCGCTTATCTGGTGTATAAAAATGCAAAAGGGGTAAACAGAAGCTATTATATATCCATTCAGCAGCCTTGCGATTATGTGTTGCTGGATTTATTGCGGCAGCGTCCTCCCGATTTCGAGGAACTTTTTCGGGCTTATGTGCACTTTGTGTATGAATTTCACCAGAAGGGAGTTTATTTTATCGACTTATCGACCGGGAACACTTTAATTAGCAGGGGAGAAGAGGGGAAGCACCGTTTTTACCTGGTCGATTTAAATCGGATCATTTTTAAATCCCGTCCTTTAACTCCGTTCGAGGGAATGCGTAATTTTTGCCGGATCGATCTGGACGACCGTGATTTGGATTTTGTGATCCGGGAGTATGCCCTTATCACGAAAGTGCCGGAGGCTGCTTTAAGGCGGGTGCTGTTCCGTTATAAACGGAAAGAGGCTTTACGCCGCCGGACCAAACGAAGCTTGAAAATTTTTAAAAAGAAGAAAAGGTAATTTTACAGAAAGGTCTTTACACTCCTTTTTCATCAGAAGTCTGCGATTTCAGGAGTGTACTCTCAATAGATCCCTATTTGCCTGTAATTTTTAAAACCGAAAATACGGTTTCCGTTGGAAAGGAATGTATTTTCAAAAAAAGTCAGCATCCGGTATTTAAAAGCGAAAATCTTTTTGATCTGAGGTTTTTCTCCCGTATAGCGGAGGTATTTCTGCCAATCCATCGCTGCGATTTTATCTTTCATAACAGCAGGGTGAGAGCCTGTGAATTTCGGTAAATAAGAAAGGTTGCCATAATCGTGATAGGCTTCCGTAAAAATGACTTTTTCACCGGAATGCATACAGGATTGCTCTTCTTTTTTCTTTACCATTTTACGGGGATCACGGCTCCAGCCATAGTGGTATATGAAAGCGTCTTTCAATAAAATACATTTCAAAACGCGGGTATTCTCTTTTTGCCAATAATTTTGATAATCGAAACCGGGCATAAGCCGAAACGATTGTGCATCCCTCCACGAATGAATGTCGGGCAAATTCCGAACGATACGGACTTCTTTGGGATACCCGAAATGCCGTGCATGGATATAATGCTGATGATCGGCGTAGAGATGTACGTAACGCAACAGAAAGCCTTCCACTTTAGGGGTATTCAGGTATTTTTCGCAGGCTTTCCGGATAATAGGGACCGCATCTTCATGCAGCACCTCATCGGCCTGGAGGTAAATGCACCAATCCCCTGTACAGGCTTTTAAAGCGATGTCGGTTTGGTTGGCATAGACTTGCCCGTCTTTATTATATTTGGAAGAATCCCAGTTCGTTTTGATGATTTTGATCTTATCCGACTGAATCGAGTTGACGATTTCTTCCGTCTGATCGCTGCTATCCCCCAAAGCAATAACTAATTCGTCCACTAAGCCCAATAGCGAAGTGATACATTCCACGACCGGAAAGTCATAGTTTACTGCATTTCTAATCATCGTAAAACCACTGATCGTCATATCTATGTTCTGATATAGTCAAAATTTATTGAAATTACAAAGAAAGGATATTAAATAGTAAAAACAAAATTTTACACATCTTTTATGATTTCTTGTGGAATGTGAAATAAATGTGAAATGTACTGTGTATTAAAATAATGAATTGTTTGTTTGGCGGGGAAAAAAAGAAAATGAGGTTAAACCCAGTAAAAACAAGAAAACATAAATAAACATTTTTTTAGAGACCCCCCAAGATTGACGAATGAAATTATATCTTTTCAGTTAGCTATTTCGTAAATAATTTATCATCTTTGCCGAGATTAAGACAATTGTAGATGAAGCTGTCTTTGATAATAACGACATATAATTCCCCCAAGTTCTTGAAATTAGTACTTGATAGCGTCCGGCGCCAGGTTATGCTGCCGGACGAGGTCGTTATTGCCGATGATGGAAGCGGAGACGATACGCGGAAGCTGATCGATGAGGAAAGACTTACTTTTCCGGTTCCTTTGTTGCACGTGTGGCAGGAAGATAAAGGGTTTCGGGCTGCTAAATCCCGGAATAACGGGATTAAAGTGAGTTCCGGGGATTACATTGTATTTATCGACGGGGATATTCTTTTGGATCGCCGTTTTATCCGGGATCACCATTTTTTTGCCTGTAAGAATCGTTTCGTGCAGGGGCGCAGGGTACATTTGAGCGAAAGCCGTACCCGGGAAATCGTGGATTCGATGACAGTTCCTTCTTTAAATTTTTTTTCCAGAGGAGTTCGTCTGAACCGGATTCATTTGATTCATAGCGGTTTTTTCCGGGATCTTTATGGGAGGAAGAAGAAAACCCAAAAAGGCGAAAGTCTGATTTCGGCCAATATAGGGGTGTGGAAAGAGGATCTGTTGAGAGTAAACGGTTTTAATGAGGAGTTTATCGGATGGGGGCGCGAGGATAGCGAGTTGGGAGTGAGAATGATGAATGCCGGAATAAAAATCCGGTTTCTTAAATTTGCTGCCATCGGCATCCATTTATATCATCAGGAAAATCGTTTTTTTAATGAAAGGGCTCAGGAATTGCTGGATAGGGCTATCGAGACAAAGATGACCTGGTGTGATAAGGGGTTGATAAAAAAGGACATGGCAGACTGAGTCTTACACCGAGGAAGAATATTATTTTATGCTTTTAAAAAAAATCCGGGAAAACACTTTTCTTTTCGTTGCCTTTGCTTTGGGCTGGGCTTCTTTGTATGGAAATGTTTTGAATTTTTTATTGATCCTGCTTTTAATCGTTAATGTGTGGGGGAACGGAGCGGAATTTTGGCGGAATGTCAGGCAGGAAAAATATTATTTGGGCATTCCGGCCTTTTTCTTGATCTACATGGTGTTTCATGCTCTGTTTTACCGGACAGGAGCAGAAAGCGGCTTAAAGCCTTCGTATGGTATTTTTGAAACCTTAACGCTCTATTTTATTTTAGTTCCCCTGTATTTACTGTCGATGAAACCGTGGATGTCGGTGAAGATGCTGGAAAAAGCTTTACTGTGTTTTTGCGGCGGAGTGTTGCTGGTAAATGTCTGTATGTTTTTCGAGCTCACCGGGTGGGGCTTTTTCAAGCATCCGCTGGCTTCGCTGGAATTTATATATCAGTCCCGTTTCGGAGGAAACAGAAGTCCGCTGGGAGGCCATTTGATGCTTGAGCCTCAGGCGATGGTCTTGTCGCTGGCTTCGGTCTTGTCGTTTTTTATGGCATTTATCCGGAGAAAGGTCTGGATCGGCATCATGGCTGTTCTTTTAATCCTTTGCCTTTCGTTTACGGTAACCAAAGCCTCTTTGCTGGGTTTTATAGTAGGAGCCGCGATCGGGGGAGTTTATTTATTCCGGAAATTGAAAAAAAGGGAAAAGGGGATCGTTATCGTTTCGTTTGTGGTCTTGCTGCTTGCCGGGATTTTCTGTATGCCGGAAGGATATGTCATGCGTTTTCAGGAAACGGCGATCGAAATTAAAAATATAGGAGACGGTAATTTGCAGGGAGTGAGCCTTGCTCCCCGGATTGTCATGTGGACGAAAGCTAAGGAACATTTTCAGGAATATGCCCTTTGGGGGGTCGGATTGTATTACAAGCCGCTGCTGAAACAATGGTATGCGGATTCCCCGCTTATTTCCGCAATGCCCAACGTGCATAATTCCTTTTTGGAATATTGGATCAAAGGGGGGATTTTCGGGCTGGGCCTGATTGTGTCGCTGTTTGCAGCTCCTATTGTGAGGATGTTACGGAGAAAGCAATGGTCTTTCATTGCCTTAGGGGGAATCGCCGCCATCTTTATCGCCAGCAATACCTGTGTGCTGTTCGTGCACAACAACTCTCTGACGATCCTCCTTTTTTTGCTGTCGGCTTTTTATTTCTACCTGAAAGAGTTTAACGCGTGGGAGCGGGAGCCATAAGGTATTGCTCCAGGTGGGCGGCTAATTTGTGCCAATCGAAATTTTCCACTTGTGCCCGTCCTTTCCTGCCTAACGTTTCCCGCAACTGTTCGTCTTTTATCAGCATTTTCAGTCGCCGGCGGATCGAGAAAGAATTCCGGCGGCAAATCAATCCGGTATCCTTGTCGAATAGCAGGTCGCGTGTCCCGGCAGTAGTGGCAATGACGGGCACGGCGCAGGCCATAGCCTCCGCTACGGTGTTCGACCAGCCTGCCTGCCCTTCAGCCGCCACGAACACGTCCGCCCGGTTGAATAACTCGGAATTTTTGTCGATCGGGTGGTTCAGAATGAACTCGTACGGCACTTTAGCCGAAAATTCAGCCAGCCTCCTGTGGCCTTTGGCATTGACCGGGGTGTCGAATAAGAGCAGTTTGATATTGTATCCTTTCTTATATAATCTTTCGCAAGCCCTGACGATGTATTTCGTGCCTTTACATCTCATGGCCAGCCTGCCGTAGGCTAACACCTGAAATGGGCGGCTTTCCGGCACATGGTAATCGGTCTTCGGGTGATAGATGGAGAGATTCACACCTCCGATCGCTTTAAAATCGTTCAGGCCGAATTTTTTGTCGTATTCATAGATATTGGTCGAGCAGGCCAGCACCTCGATGTCCTTCATTTTGGCTATTTGCCTGATTTGCTTGTCGTTGGAGACATGATAAAATATCTTGCGCTTGGCCGTAGAGCTGCGCAGAGCATCGAGGTAGCGTATTTCGGTGAAAAACAAGGCATCCAGCGGATCGACCGGTAAAGCTTCGAAGGTTTTGACCTCTCCTTTGAAATCGAACCAATCCGGACGCTGGCCGTCCGGGGTATATGCTGTGAACCGGTGTCCCGATTCGGTAAAAATATTGCCTAATTCCATAAAACGCTTAACACCTCCGTAGAGCAGGGTACAAGGCAGAATAACTCCTAAGTTCATATTTATAAAAGTTGTTTATACAGGTTGTGGACTTGTGTGCATAAGGTGTGCGGATCGAATTTTTGATGGGCGTACTGAAAGCCTTCTTCAACCATCCGTGTCCGGGACGTCGTGTCACAAAGTATATGTTTTATGCCTTCTGCAATCGCTTCAATGTCGTAAGGCGGCACATAGACGGGAGCAGGGCCTCCGGCTTCCGGCAGCGAGGAAATGTTCGATGTGATTACCGGGGTTTTGCTCAATAGCGCCTCTGTCACCGGAAGTCCGAAGCCTTCATATACGGAAGGAAATACAAATAGTTTGGCTTGCTGGTAGAAGGCTTGCAGGGTTTCTGAATCATGTAAATTGTCGATCAGGATCAATTTAGAGGTGAGTTGCCGGGAAACCGCATATTTTAAAACCTCGTCCTTATATTGTCCCCCTTTGCCGATAATTACCAATGGAATCTGTAAATCATCGGGCAGGAGCGCATAAGCCTTGATTACACTGAGCAGATTTTTCCGGGAATTGATCGATCCCACATAAAGCAGAAAATCTTCCGGGATATGATAAGCGGCAACGGTTTGCCGGGCTTTCTCGGTATCCTGCATTTGGTAGAATACGGGATTGATGGCCTGATATATGACTTCGATCTTATCGGCCGGTGTTCCGAAGTAACGGATAATATCGTTTTTGGTACATTCGCTGATAGCAATGATCTTATCGGCATGTTTACAGCTATACCTGAATTTCCGGTCGTAAATAAGCCGGTCTATGGCCGTGAACATATCCGGATAGGTCTTGTATATAATGTCGTGTATCGTAACCACCGATTTTATAGAAGTGCGCTGTATGCCTGCGGGGATTTCATGGCTTAGCCCGTGGTAAAGTTCGATCCCGTCTCTTTTCAAATCTTTTTTGATCGAAAAAGTTCTCCAGTAAGCGCCTCCGGCTCCCGGATGCAGGTGTGTGTGCAGTTCCGGTTTTTGAAGAAAAAAATCTGTTTCCGGAGTATGGCGAATTTTAGGGCTATACAGGAATAATTCATCTTCCGGGTAATTGGCGTGCAGGTCATTGACTAAAGTCCGGCTGTAATTGCCTAATCCGGTAAAATTATTGTAAAGCCGTTTCGCGTCGAATCCTATTTTCATCATTGAAGATCGTATTTCTATCCGTTTCTAATTTAGGTTATCGGTATAAAATATGAAATAGCGAAAGTGATTTTCTTTTTTATTATTTTTTACTCTTGCAGAGTATTCCCGTTTTAAAAATCTTTAGTATCACGCCGAAATTGTTTTCCAACAAATCGCCCTTGTCGAAGCCGATGTTTAAAGCCGTTCCGAAAGGCAAGTGTAAATCGGGAGCCACTAATTCCAATCCGAAACTGAACTGGGGTTTGCTGATCCGTTCCCCTTGTTCGTTGGTGAAAGGCAGGTGGTGCATTCCGTAATTTTCAGAATAGCTCATCATCAGCTTATACTGAATATCCCAGGGAAGTTCTCCGCAAACACCGATGTGGTGGGCTACGAAACGGCTGTTGAAAACACCGGGAGTAATCCCCTCTGCAGTTTTACCCCAGGGGGTGAAAAACGGTGCTCCGATAACATTCCCGTAAAAAGTCCAGCCGGACTGATACATGCCGTTATTGAAATAATTGTCGTTCCCACCGATGATTTCTCCGGTTTCCGGATCGTTGTGGTTAGGACCGCTCTGGCTTTTGGTGTAATAAAATTCGTAAAGAAAACTTTTAAACCATTTGGGACTTGTTTTGCGAGTCAGGTAAAAGCCGTATAAACCGTCGGGCTTGTTTTGGTAGTGCTGCCCCGAACCGTCTTCGAACATGTGATTGTAGTAGAGCTCTGCTCCCCATTTTGAGCCGTTGTACCTTAACCGGGCAAAATGCATCCCGATGTGATTGCCTAATTTGTTATTCAGGTCGTTTTCCGGGGAATCTTCTCCTCCGGCTTTCACAAATACCACTCTGGCATAATCTTTAAAACTGTGCGGTAATTTACCGTATCCGGGAATTTCCCCTCCCCATTGGGCAAAGTGTTCCATCCCTCCCTCCAGGCTGATCTGCGGAATAAAGGTCAGTTTAATCCCTACCATTTTATTGTGCAGGCGGGTACGGTTCCCGGCATACCGGTCGTCGATCATCGTATATTCCGCATACTTGGCTCTGAAAGAAACCCATCTCCCGATCCAGGGAAGTTTGATATAGTCCCAGGTGGAGAGATCGATACCCGGCATGCTACGGGAATTGGTAGAGTAGAGCATATTTCCGTTGGTCGATGATAAGCCGTCGTAGATCGTCGGAGGATTCAATATTCCGAGGTTCAGGACCAGATTTTGCCATCTGATCCGCCCGTAAAGCTGGTTAATGAACAGGCGGTGATCGTCCTTGCCCAATGCTCCTGTGGCTTCTGCTCCTACGGCATAATCGAATTTTCTGGTATCGGCTTTCCGGAAGTCCGAGAAAAGTTTGATATTTCCCCATAAATAGGCATCCGGCGCAATTTTTCCGTAAGTGTTGGAATGTAGCCAGAAAGGCAGTCTATCGGCTGGGATTGCTCCTCCTGCTTCCGCTCCATAGTTTAACGTGTGTTTTTGTCCGAAACTTTGGAATGAAAGTACGATACAGACCGATAAAATGAAAAGCCGTATATTCATAATAGTTTTTCTTTATTTAATAAATGCTCCAGTAGGAAGAGGTCTTCCGGATAAGTGAGCTTGATGTTGGTGTTTTCTCCTTTCACGATTTTTATTTTCTCGCCGGGAGCATATTTACGGATTACGCTGCAATCGTCCGTCGTGGTAAATGCCGGATCGTCCAGAGCTTTTGAGTAAGCGTTGTACAGCGTTTGAGCATCGAAACCTTGCGGGGTTTGCACTCGGTATAAACGATTTCTGTCGGGGATGCCTGTGATGACGGCTTTTGCCGGATCGACCTCTATAATCGTATCGGTGACCGGGATCGCTACATTTACCGCCTTACAGGTCTGCAAATTCCGGATCACTTCGTCGATAATACGCTGGGACACCAAAGGGCGTACGGCATCGTGAATCAATAGATGGCACGGTGTGTTTTTATAGATTTCCAGAGCCGCCAGCACAGAATGATAGCGTTCTTGTCCCCCCGGCAGGATATGCTTTACTTTCGGTAGGTTGCGGACATGCAGAATTCGACGGATGTCTTCGAGATAGGCCGGATTGCCGACCACAACGATTTCATCGATCAGAGAATTGTTCTCGAATTTTTCAAGGCTATATTCCAGAATGGTTTTGTCTGCAATTTTAAAAAATTGCTTCGGCATATCACCACCGGCCCTTTTCCCGGAACCTCCTGCTAAAATAACCGCAATGTTTTGCATACGCCTGCACGATAATAATTGGTTGAACAAAGGTAATATTTTTGGATAATAATCGTAGAGATATTATATAAAACGCTAATTTTGTTAGCTATTGGGATTGTTTGAACGTTCTTCTCTGTTTGTCGTATCATTCTGCGGAACAGGTATTTCCGGAAGGGTAACGTTATATTCCGGCTATGAATTGGAATATTCCGAGAGAGTACTTTGACGGAGGGAAGGTGACCTGAGGGGCTATTGGCCCGAAAGAATAGGATGGAAACCTGCCGGCGACAAAAAGCCGGGGAAAGTTGCAGATGGACGAAAGAAGTCGGAAAAAGAGCGTGAACGTTGTACGGAACAGAAAATATACAAGCAGAAGCGGATAAGAGAAACGGAGGGAAGGGGAAAAATTTCTCCTGAAGAGAGGCGGCGGCAGGGAAAAGCTGCTTGTAAAAAAGATAAGATTATGTATAAAGTATTGGTAACCGGAGGAGCCGGATTTATCGGTTCGAATTTGTGTGAGCATTTGTTACAGGAAGGGCATCGGGTGGTTTGTCTGGATAATTTCGCCACCGGGAAGTTTGAAAACATCGAAAAGCTCCTGAGGGAGAATCGTGACCGTTTCACTTTGGTTGTAGGCGATATCCGTAAATTGGAAGATTGCAGTAAAGCTGTGGAAGGTGTGGAATATGTATTCCATGAGGCGGCGTTGGGTTCTGTGCCCCGGTCGATCAACGACCCGATTACCTCGAACGAGGTCAATGTCAGCGGTTTTTTGAATATGCTGGTCGCTTCCAGGGATGCGGGAGTAAAGCGGTTTATGTATGCCGCCAGCTCTTCGACTTACGGCGATTCCAAGAATCTGCCCAAGGTGGAGGACATCATCGGACGGCCTTTGTCGCCTTATGCCATAACGAAATATGTGAATGAGTTGTATGCCGATGTTTTTGCGCGGACGTATGGCATGGAATGTATCGGTTTGCGTTATTTCAACGTGTTCGGGCGGCGGCAATCCCCGGACGGGGCTTATGCGGCAGTGATCCCGAAGTTCGTGCAGCAACTGATGAAATATGAATCGCCTTTGATTAACGGCGACGGGGAATATTCCCGGGATTTTACCTATATCGACAATGTGATACAGATGAATATGCTGGCGATGAACACCCGGAATGCCGAGGCGGTGAATACGGTGTATAATACGGCCTATGGGGAAAATACCACTTTAAACGAGCTGGTGGGTTACCTGAAAGAGTTTTTGAGTGAGTACGATCCTGCAATTGCCGGAGTTGAAATCAAATACGGCCCTGTGCGGAAAGGGGATATCCCTCATTCGCTGGCGTCGATCGATAAAGCGCGGAAATTATTGGATTATGCTCCGGAGTTCGATATCAAACGCGGATTGAAGGAAGCCGTAACCTGGTATTGGGAAAATTTAAAATAAAAAAGTTATGCAAAATATCAAAATAGGAGTGATCGGCTTAGGGTATGTCGGGTTGCCTCTGGCGCGTTTGTTCGCTACCAAATATGCAGTCGTCGGGTTTGATGTGAAAGAAGGGCGGGTGAGGGAACTGATGGGCGGGGTAGATGCGACTCTGGAAGTCAGCGGAGAAGTTTTGAAAAGCGTCTTGCGGAGTACCGCTCCGGCCGTGGGAGAGAAAGGGTTGTATTGTAGCAGCGATTTGGCAGACCTCAGGGATTGTAACTATTATATCGTGACAGTGCCCACTCCTGTGGATAAAAATAACCGTCCCGATCTGACGCCCTTGATAAAGGCGAGCGAAACGGTAGGGAAAGTGATAACGCCGGGGGACATTGTGATATATGAATCGACGGTGTATCCCGGAGCGACCGAAGAGGATTGCGTTCCGGTGGTCGAACGGGTTTCGGGTTTGGTTTTCAATAAAGATTTTTTTGCCGGATATTCACCGGAACGGATTAATCCGGGGGATAAAGAGCACACGGTCGAGAAGATTAAAAAAGTAACCTCCGGCTCTACGCCCGAAACCGGGAATAAAGTAGATGAGCTGTATCGTTCCGTGATTACGGCAGGCACGCATTTGGCGCCGGGGGTTAAAGTGGGCCCCGCTAA
>UQTM01000004.1 GCA_900544025.1 uncultured Odoribacter sp. | reverse complement strand
AGAAGAATGGTTTTTAGTTACAAAATATTTGCCTCCATATTCTATATGCCAGGCTTCGCCTGAATAAAGTTGCTTGAAACCGTGTTCCAATAGCTGTTTTTTTATACTTAGTACAGCGTGGAAGTTGGTAGGACTTTCATGTATGAAATCAATCAGGTCGTTAGCTATTTGTTTTTCCATGGCGTATATGGTTTATATGAATAATCTATTTTACAAACTTAGTGAGAATTATATATAAATAAAAGTTTATTTAAGAGTTAGGGGCATTCTTTTTTCTGTGTGTGGAATCTTTTTTGCCTGCCGTATCGGTGAATGCGGTTGAATTTTCTTTTTTGAATTTATGGATAACGAGGAATGCAAGAGGAGGTGTGTCTTACTTTGAATAAAAAATAGAATGGTTTTCATAGAATGCGAGAGCGGTGATGCTATTCGTATAGGAATGGCAGAATGGGAACGTTCGGAGTGAAAATAGGCTGGTTTCGGATTGCCGTTCTCGGTTGTGTTGCCGGTGATATGGACTTGTCCGGCGTTTAATTTTTTTCGGCAATCTATTGTCAATTTTGGAAATTGGAATGTATTCTTTTCCTTTAGATTTTGGAAAAAGAGGTAAAGTTGCTTTTATTTGTAAAAGATATTTTTCGTGTTTCGCAATTAAATACCAATACTATGAATAGCGTGAAAATTTTGTGTGTTTTATGTGCTTTGCTGGCATGGGGTTCCGTGTCGGTAGGGCAAAAGAAAGCGAATTATGCAAAGTATAGTCCGGGCAAACATACGATGTATAAGAAAGGCTGGATCGATTTTAATAAGAATGGGAAAATGGATATTTATGAAGATCCGTCTGCGCCTTTGGATGAACGGATCGAGGATTTGTTATCCCAAATGAATTTGGAAGAGAAAACTTGCCAGATGGTGACTTTATATGGTTACGGGCGTGTGCTGAAGGACGATCTTCCCCAGGAAAATTGGAAAAATATGTTGTGGAAAGACGGTATGGGGGCTATCGACGAGCATTTGAACGGTTTCCGGCAATGGGGGCTTCCGCCTTCCGATAACGAATATGTGTGGCCGGCTTCCAAACATGCGTGGGCATTGAATGAAGTTCAACGTTTTTTCATCGAGGAAACCCGTTTGGGAATACCTGTCGATTTTACAAATGAAGGAATAAGAGGTGTTGAAAGCTATATGGCTACTAATTTTCCCACTCAATTGGGATTGGGGCACACCTGGAACCGGGATTTGGTTTATAAGGTGGGAGAGATTACCGGACGGGAAGCCCGTTTGCTGGGATATACCAATGTATATGCGCCCATTCTCGATGTAGGGAGAGATCAGCGTTGGGGACGGTATGAGGAAGTTTACGGAGAAAGCCCTTATCTGGTGGCTGAATTGGGGACGGCGATGGTGAAGGGATTGCAAAAAAATTATCAGGTGGCGGCTACCGGAAAGCATTTTATTGCTTATAGTAATAACAAAGGCGCCAGGGAAGGTTTTGCAAGAGTCGATCCCCAGATGTCGCCCAGAGAGCTGGAAGCTGTTCATGCCCTGCCCTGGAAACGGGTGATTCGGGATGCCGGGTTACTGGGAGTGATGAGCTCTTATAACGATTATGACGGCATTCCTGTGCAAGGCAGTAAATATTGGCTTACCGACCGTTTGCGTAAAGATATGGGATTCACCGGATATGTGGTTTCGGATAGCGATGCGGTGGAGTATCTTTTCCAAAAACACGGGGTGGCTAAGGATATGAAAGAAGCCGTACGCCAGAGTGTGATGGCGGGCTTGAATGTCCGGTGTACGTTCCGTTCGCCCGATTCCTATGTCTTGCCTTTGCGGGAGTTGGTGAAAGAGGGTTCTATCCCTATGCACATTATCGATGAACGGGTACGTGATATTTTGCGGGTTAAGTTTAAGATCGGTTTATTCGATGTTCCTTATCAGGTGGATCTGCAGGAGGCCGACCGGGTTGTAAACAGCCGGGAGAATCAGGAAGTCGCTTTGCAGGCTTCCAGGGAATCTATTGTTTTACTGAAAAATAAAGAGAACCTTTTACCTCTGAACTTACAAAATATAAAAACAATTGCAGTTTGTGGCCCGAATGCGGATGAAAAATCTTTTGCCCTGACTCACTACGGGCCTTTGGCTGTGGAGGTAACAACCGTATTGTCCGGTATGCGCGATTATTTGGAAGGTAAGAGCGAGGTGCTTTATACAAAAGGTTGTGAATTGGTAGATGAACGCTGGCCTGAAAGCGAAATCGTAAAGACCCCTTTGACAAAAGAGGAAACGGACGAGATTGAAAAAGCCGTGGAGAATTTGAAAAAAGCCGATGTCGGAGTCGTTGTGCTGGGAGGCGGGGTGCGTACCTGCGGAGAAAATAAATCGCGGTCGGATCTGGATTTGCCCGGCCGGCAACAGGATTTGCTGGAGGCTTTGTGGGTGACGGGTAAACCTTTGGTGTTGGTGTTGATCAACGGACGCCCGCTTTCTATAAATTGGGCCGATCAGCATATTCCGGCTATCGTCGAAGCCTGGTATCCCGGTTCCCAGGGGGGAAAAGCTATCACGGAAGTTCTTTTCGGAGATTATAACCCCGGTGGAAAATTGACGGTGACATTCCCCAAATCCGTAGGGCAAATTCCTTTTAATTTCCCGGCTAAACCGGCTTCTCAGGTAAATGGGGGCACCAAGCCCGGATTGCATGGCAACCAGTCGAGGGTGAACGGTCCGCTTTATCCGTTCGGATACGGCTTGAGCTATACGCGTTTTAAATATGACGATTTAAAGATTTCTCCTGAAGTCGTAACTCCTTTCCAGCCTGTGGAAGTCAGTTTTAAAATTACGAACACCGGAAAATATGCCGGTGATGAAATTCCGCAGCTTTATGTGCGGGATGTGGTGAGTTCGGTGATCGTGTATGAAAAATATCTTTGTGACTTCGACCGTATCCATTTGAATCCCGGAGAAAGTAAGCAGGTGAAACTTACCATTCAGCCGGAGGACATTGCTTTGCTGAATGACTATCACGAGTGGGTGGTCGAACCGGGGGAATTTAGAGTTATGGTCGGAGCTTCTTCGGAAGATATTCGTTTGAAAGGTGCTTTCAACGTCGTTGCACAAGGTTCCCGGCTTACTCAAAAAGCAACTCAAAATGTTTCGAGCTGGCTGACCGATAATAAGTCGAGTGAAAGCGTGTCGAATGTAGTGGATAAAGACCGGAATACCAAGTGGCAGGGAATGCCCGGGGATTATATAACCTTTTCATTACAGGAGAATGCAGAACCGGGCAAGGTGGAGATTGTGTGGTCGAATTCAGGAAAAGAAACGGTGGAATTCGATATTCAGCTTTCCAGCGGAGGAGGACAATTTCTTACTGTTTACCAGGGAACTTATCAGGGAACCGGAATTAAACGGATGACTTATTCCTTTAATCCGAACAGCGCGAGCGATCTTCGGATTTTGATCAAGAAAGGAAAACCGGGGATTGCAGAAGTGAATATTCCTGAGTTTAGAAAATAAAGCAGTTTTTTTACTGTTTTAAAGATAAATAGTTGTTGTTTTTTATTATTAATAGTTTTTGTCTATTGATGTGTAAATATTATTGATTTGATTTATATATGTTTTTGTTCTATCTTTGTTGTAGAAGAAAGAAAATAATATAAATCGAATAAAATAGACTATTATGAAAACGACAAATTTAATTGGATTGGATTCAGAGAAATCACAGAAAGTGGTTGAGCTTTTAAATGGATTGTTGGCAAACTATCAGGTATATTACCAGAATGTTCGCGGTTTTCACTGGAATGTGAAAGGGAATCGCTTTTTCGTTCTGCATGCGAAATTTGAAGAGCTGTACAACGATGCTGTCGAGAAAGTGGATGAAATTGCCGAACGTGTCCTCACTTTGGGAGGAGTTCCCTTACATTCCTATGCAGCCTATGCGAAAGCGGCTTCATTGAAAGCGGTGGAAAATGTTACCGACGGAGACGAGTGTCTGAAACATGTATTGGAAAATATTTCTATACTGATTCGCCAGGAAAGAGAGATCTTGGCTGCGGCAGAGGATGCAGGAGACGATGGGACGCAGGATTTGCTCACTCCGTATATTTCACAGCAGGAGAAGTTGAGCTGGATGCTGAATGCTTATCTGAATGGGAAATAATTGAATATTTTGATGTTAAAAAAGTGCCTCGTAACTGAGGCACTTTTTTATTTGGCGGTTACCGTTTCTTTATCGAGGTCTTCTTTCGATTTGCTTTGTGTCACGAGATAAACTCCGGTGAATACCAATAAGGCGGCTACGGGTTTATCCCAGGTGAAGGTATCCTGCCCGATTATAATTGCAATTATAGAAGCAATCATAGGCTGGATATTGTTGTACATGCTCACCGTTGTCGGGCGGATGCGTTTCAATGCCATAGGTATGAGTAAATAAGCCACTCCTGTCGCTAAGATGACGATATAAGAAAGGCGTAACAAGACATTGAATTCCGAAGCCACAGAAAATGCTTTGGTATGAAGCAGATCGTCGTATCCGAAAGGAAGCGAAAGCAATGCCGAGAAAAGGAACATCCATTTCATCAGGGTTACGGGGCTATAGCGTTGGGATATCGGGCGGGTGATCACCAGATAAACGGCAAAACTGATTACATTTATAATACAGAACATCACCCCGGTTAGGTTACCTGGCTGCATATTGCTGCCTGTAGATTGCAGGATGATCAATAAAGCCCCGCAACATCCTGTGACCACTCCGGCTGCTTTTTTCAAGGTGATCGGTTCTTTCAGTACAAGGGCTGCCAGCAGCATAACGACTACCGGTGTCATGGCTGCAATGATGGTGATGGTAACCGGAGAACTATAAATGAGGGCGTTGGCAAAAGACAATTGAGTCCCGACCAGTCCGAATAGTCCGCCGAAAAACAGTGTAATCAAATCCTTCGCACTTACTTTCTCGTTTTTAAAAAGAAAGCTGATCCCCCAGAATACAACCGTTGCGAAGGACATTCGCAATAAAGTCAGGGCATAAGGAGTGATCCATTCGGGGACTAATGTTTTGGCGATAGGAGTGTTTAGTCCGAAAATTAAATTCGTGGCGAGAATGGCGAAATGTCCGTGCCATTTGTCTTTTGTCATAAGAGTATGCGCTTAAAATCACTTTCCGGTTTAGGAACACTTTTAAGAGCCCGAAACCGGAAAGTAAAGGTATAAAATTATATGCAGAATTTTGTTTTTTATTTCTTAGCTTCTTCCGATAATACTTTTTTCATTAGGTTCACATTGGGGAAGTCCTCCCGGAGGGTTGCTTTTCCGTTTTTATCGACTACGACGTAGGATGGGATTCCTGTGATGCCGAATTTGTCACATACTGCATCCCATTGTTTTTTGGGAAAACGATAGTGTTCGCCCGGAATATCGGCGATCATTTGTAGCCATGTGGACGACGGTGAACTTTCTCCGGTCAGATATACGTAAACGATGCCCTGTCCTTTCAACATTTCTTTTAGCGGAGCCGTGTTTTTCAAAGCGGCCCGGCAAGGTCCGCACCAGGTGGCCCAGTAATCTACCAATACCACTTTCCCTTTGTAGCGTTCCATAATCGCATCGAATAGTTTTTTATCGCTTACTTTAGGAATATCGCAAATACGGTAGCCTGTTTTTTGCCTGGCAGCTTCTAATTTGGCTTTTTGCTGCTGATCCATGTGGGTAAAAGCTTCCTTATAGAAAGGAATACCGGTCGATGCGAGATTTTGAGCTTGCGTTTCGGTCAGAGGTTCCAGGTTTTCTATATTGTGATATATCCCCTGTATCTTTTGAAGGTCGAATAATATCCCCTGATCTGTCCCTAACCACTCTTTTAAGGCACTTTCTGTCGGGAACCATTGAAAAATGTAGGATAGTTCTAAAGGAACATTACGGAAATATAGTATGAAAGGATTATTTAAATTAAATTCTTTCAGAAAGCCTAATTGATCGAGAGGTAATTCCGGGGCTTTATAATCCAGTTTTCTGATTTGCCAGCTGATGTTGTTGGCTTCCCGGTAGGCCATTTCGCAATAGCTTTTGTATCTGAAAATGTAAGATAAGGTCATTTCCTGATACAGATTTTTAAAATATTCCCGTAATTCGCCGGAATAGTTTTTATCGGCATTCAGGCTGTCTAACGCCTGGGCATAACTTTTTTGTAATGTGTTGATATATTCTTCCGGTTTTATTTTCAAAATCGAATCGGTTAGATTTTCAGGAAAAACCTGATAATAGTCTTTTAGGCGTATGACAGAATTATTTAAACCTGCATATTTCCCGTTTTCTACATAAAGAAGAGGAGAGGTGATATCTTTGTTGTACCGGGCTTCTCTTCTGGATAAGGCACCTAAATCGAGCCAGATATCGATCTCTTCTCCCGGTGAAACGATGATACTTTCTCCCCGGTAATTATATACGATATTGATGGGAGCGGTTCCGTACTGGTCGAATTCAAAGCTATAAACCCGGTTCGAATCCGGTTCGCATTCGTAATGGCGTTGTTTGCCTGTAATCATTTCGTTAAAATAAATCATCATTTCGTTCTGATCCATGCCTTCCCTAAAGTTCAGTAAGCGTACGTTTAGCTTTGTCTTGCCGATGGTGAAATCGGGTTTAGGGAGTGAATGGGCAGTGCTGAGCGGTAAATTTTTTAATGCTTTGGGCAGTTCCGGGGTTGCTGGGCTGGCGTTGCGGGTCAGTTCTATATCCCAAAAGTTGAAAGCCCTTTCTTCATCTGCTTCGATGTAGTCTATCCGTTTGGTGGAGCGTGGAATCGGGGGAAAAAATAATTGAAATGAGCTTTTGCCCGATTCCGGCATCCAATGGTAATCGCTGAGCTTGATTCCTTCTCCCCGGACGATTTTATATTTTTTCCCGTTAGCCCGGATGTATCCGGTGGAGTCGATTCGTATCCAGTATTTCGGCTGATAATAAGCATCGATGTATAAAATGGTTGCAGTGTCATTCAATACGATTTTATCGATCTCTATCGTATTGCTGTTGCGTACGGCGAATGTCGGCCGTTCTATCGTTCGTTCCCCTCTCTGGCAGGAACAGAAAATCAGGGCTGGCAGTAAAAACCACCAATGGATTTGTGATTTCATAGTATCGGAATTTTGATGTTAGAATAAGGCAAGATATAAAAAATGATAATATCTTTTAATAAATACTTTATTGTTTTCTTGTAACATTGTATATTTGGTAACGTTTATATCCCTAAAAATATGAATTTATGAAAAGGCTGAAATTAGGATTGCTTCCCAGAGTGGCCATTGCCATTGGTTTAGGTGTGGTTTGTGGTCTTTTCTTTCCCGATTGGTTAGTACGGATTTTTTTAACGATAAATTCGCTGTTCGGTAATTTCCTGAATTTTATTATTCCTTTATTGATTCTGGGGTTGGTTGCTCCGGGTATTGCCGATTTGGGAAAAGGAGCAGGGCGTTTATTACTGATAACGGCTTTGCTGGCTTACGGTTTTACCTTGTTTTCCGGATTCTTCACTTATTTTTCCTGTGATTTCGTTTATCCTTGGCTATTGAATTCCGCAGACGAACTCACTCCTGTTTCCGGAGAGGCAGCCGTAGCTTTAACTCCTTATTTCACCGTGGCGATGCCTCCGCTGATGGACGTAATGACTTCTTTGATTTTGGCCTTTACGCTGGGTTTGGGGATGTCGGTTATCGATGGGAATCGCCTGAAAGGCATGATGGAAGATTTTAAGGAGATTATCGATTTGGTGATTATGTCGGTAATTATTCCTTTACTGCCTCTTTATATTTTCGGTATTTTCCTGAATATGACAGATTCCGGTCAGGTTTCCGGGGTTTTTGGCGTGTTCCTGAAAATTATCGTCGTCATTTTTGTCATGACCGTTATTTTGTTGTTTATCCAGTTTTTTATTGCCGGAATGGTGGATAAGAAAAACCCGTTTCGCTTATTCAGAAATATGCTACCTGCCTATATGACGGCCTTGGGTACACAGTCTTCGGCTGCGACCATTCCGGTCACTTTGGAACAGACGATAAAAAATGGAGTCCGTCCGGAATTGGCCGGTTTCGTCATTCCATTGTGTGCTACGATCCATTTATCCGGGAGTACAATGAAAATCGTCGCCTGCGCAATGGCCATCATGCTTATGTCCGGCATCGATATTCATTTCGGGCAGTTTGCCGGATTTATTATGATGTTGGGCATTGCTATGGTAGCAGCCCCCGGAGTGCCCGGCGGTGCGATCATGGCGGCTTTGGGATTATTACAATCTATGCTGGGATTCGATGAAACCGCTCAAGGCTTGATGATCGCACTCTATATTGCTATGGATAGTTTCGGAACAGCGACGAATGTTACCGGTGATGGTGCTATTGCTGTGATTGTCAATCGGATATATAATAAGAATAAATAATGCCGATGAGATTTCGGAGGTGTGCAGGATATTTAAAAAAAGCAAAAATGCAGGGGATATAGGAGGTTTAATATTATTTCATATATCTTTGTTGCGTGTAAAATCCTGAAATATGATGAGATTGAAAGTAATATTGATTGCATGGTGTGCAATCGTTTGGTGTGTTGGATGCAATGACGATGATGTGGATACGAGTTATTCTTTGCGGGCGGATGAGTTGGTGGTTACGCTTGAAAATCCAGCAGCCGAAAATGAAAATGTTACCGGAAAATTTAATGAATTCTTGATTGAGAACGAATACCTCACCGATTTTCAATTTTCCGGGGAAAGCCGCAAAGAAAATAACGACAAGGCGGTTGCACGTTTTGAGGAAAAATACAAAAGTCTTCAAATGATCGATTTGGGAAAAATTTTTTCTTTAGAGGAGGGTCAAAAAATAAACGTATCTTTCCTTTATTCTTTATATCGTGGAGAAGAACAAATCGGCGATTCGAAACAGGTCAGTCTCAGTTTTTCGGAGCCTGAAACTTAATTGCCGGAACAAAGAAAGTATAAACAAATCAATCTGTTTTGTTATAAATAGGGCATTACCTCTACGGTAATGCCCTATTTATTTTGTAGCGAGAGGTGAATTATTTTTCAGACAGTCGTGTTTATTTTAAATCTTGAGAAAAAATAATTTTATTTCCTCTGAATTGTAAAAAATGTTTTGTTATTTTGCATACCGAAAAGTATAAAAGAGATGTCCGATTTAAAGGATGAAATAGTAAATAAGTCATTTTTCCTATTCCTGAATAAGGGATATAAGGCCTGTTCGTTGAGGGACTTAGAGAGTGCGACGAGATTGACGAAGGGGGCTTTTTATTATTATTTCCGGAGTAAAGAAGAAATACTGAAAGCAGGTATCGACAAATATTTGTCGGTAATCGGTGATATTAGCGAGACGGAATTTTTGCAGATCGGTTCTTTAAAGCGATATATCGATGTGATCATGGAGCAAAAGGAACGAAGTGCCGAAACTTTGTTGCGGATGTTCGATTTTTTCATTATCGAGGTGGCTTTTTTTCAGTTGGTATTGGAAGTGTCGTCTCTCTTTCCGGAATACAGGAGCAGGATCGACGAGCTCTCCAAGGGACGGCTATCCCGTTGGGAATTTATGATTCTTAAAGCCAAGCAGCAGGGAGAGATAGATGTTACCCTCGATACTTCGGTATTGGCGCGTAATCTGATGTCCGTTTCCACCAGCATGCTGAATATTGAGCTGGGAACGGAAAATATGAGTTTTGTTTTTTCGGATATGCGGATGCAGTTCGAACAATATTATTTGTTGATAAAGCGATGAATAATACACGGAGACAGATCATAGAAACAGCGTTTCTGCTTTTTTTGAAAAAAGGATTTAAGGCAGTCCGGCTGAGCGATATAGAACGTGCGGCGAAAATAACCAGAGGTACGTTCTATTATCATTTTACCAATAAAGAAGAGGTTTTGAAAGAGGGGGTATATGCTTATTACACTTTGTTGAATGCAAACCGTACGGAGGAATTCGAACGGGTGAATACATTGAGGGAATACGTAAACCTTACCATTCATAAGCTGACAGGAGTTCATAATTACAGTGCGAAGACGTTTAATAGTGAGATTCCGGAAATTCTTTGTTTGTCGTTAATGGTCGAGGTTATTGCCTTGTTTCCGGAGTTCAAAAAAGTGGTTTTGGCTTCCAAGATGTTGCGTTTATCAAAATTGGAGCAATTAATTCTGAATGCCAAAAGAACGGGAGAGATCAGAAATGATGTGGAAACATCGATTTTGGCAAAGAATTTGTTAAATATAGGAGTGGGAATGATTAATTATTTGGTTATGCACCAGGATGTGTCCTATGCTTTGTCGTCGATACGTTCGCAGTATGAACAGCTTTATTCGTTGGTTGCTGTCAAATAAATTTTTTTATGGTCAGACATACCGAAAAGTATAAAAGAAAATGCGTAATAATTAGAGGTTAGCCTTATGAAATAATATAACTGAATGGAATATGAAAAAGTTGTTTAGCGTTATTTTGTTACTGGGAAGTGTGGGGTTGGTTTGTGCACAAGGAACGATGAGCCTTGAAGAATGCCGCCGTCTTGCCATTGAAAATAATAAAAAGTTGAAAATGGCAGATGAGCAGATAGGAGCGGCAAAGGCAAAGAAGGCCGAGGCGTTTACTAAATATTTGCCGGGAATCGATGCTATGGGTACTTATTTGCGGAACCAAAAGGAGATCAACTTGCTGGCCGAGGATGCACATTTACCGGTGGGAACGATCGGTGCCGATGGAAAGTGGACTTTACGTCCCGACCAGATGATGACGGGTGCCGATGGTCGTCCGGTGATTGTAAACGGGTCGCCTGTTCCTAAAGATTATGCTTTATTACCTAAGGATGCAATGACCGTGGATGACCGGAATACGGCGATTTTGCAGGTGGGACTGACTCAGCCTATTTATATGGGCGGTAAAATCCGTGCTTATAATCAATTGGCGGGGTTGTCTCAGAAGCTGGCGGAGAGCGGACGCGAACAGGAGTTGCAGAATGTGATACAGGAAACCGACGAGGCTTATTGGCAGATCGTTTCGCTGGTGTATCGCCGCAAACTGGCTGAAAAGTATGTGGAAACTTTACAGAAATTTGCACACGATATAGATGTGATGTATAACACCGGGGTGGCAACGAAAGCCGATATGCTGTCGGTAAAAGTGAAATTGAATCAGGCAGAAATGACTTTAACCCGGGTGGACGACGGATTGAGCCTTTCGCGTATGGCGTTGAATCAGATTTGTGGTTTGCCGGTCGATACTGTGTTTGTATTGAAAGAAGAAATAGCCGGATTGCCTGCGGGAAAATCTTTCCAGCCGTTGAATATGGAACAGATATATAGCAATCGTCCGGAAGTAGGCAGTTTGTCGTTGGCTACCGATATTTATAAAAAGAAAGAGAAGATCGCCCGTTCGGAATATTTGCCGACAGTTGCTTTTATGGCGAACTATTTGGCGATGACTCCTTCTTTTTTCGACGGGATCAGCAATAAATTCGATGGCATGTGGAGTGTGGGGATCGGTGTCAAAGCTCCTATTTTTCATTGGGGGGCTTCGCGCAAGAGTGTAAGAAGTGCCAGGGCTGAAACCAATTTGATGAATTATAAATTGCAGGAGGCAAAGGAAAAAATAGAATTGCAGGTCAGCCAGGCGCAATTTAAAGTGAAAGAAGCGGCGAAGAAATTGGATATGTCACAGAAAAATCAGGAAAAGGCAGATGAAAACCTGAAATATGCCAATCTCGGCTTTCAGGAAGGTACTATTCCCGTATCGAATGTGCTGGAAGCGCAAACAGCCTGGTTGTCTGCGCAGGCAGAATTGATCGATTCACAAATAGAGGTGAAACTGTGTGATGTATATTTACAGAAAGCATACGGTATCTTAGGGAAATAAGGGTATGGCTTTTTGTAGGTGCCTAATTTATGAAAATATTAAAACACTATAACAATGGAAAAAGTTAATGGAAAATTGGTGACATTCATCGGGATCATCATTTTAGTGATTATCATTGCGATCTTTGGTTTTATTTTCTGGCAGCCGAAGGCGGAATTCATTCAGGGTGAGGCGGAAGCGACGGAAGTGCGTATTTCGGGTAAAGTGCCCGGGCGTATTGAGGAATTCCGGGTGGACGAGGGAGATAAAGTATATAAAGGCGATACGGTGGCCATTTTGGACAGTCCCGAAGTGATGGCTAAATATAGCCAGGCAGAAGCCGCTCAGGCTGCCGCTCAGGCTCTAAACGAAAAAGCCGAAAAAGGCTCGCGTTCCGAACAGATTGTGATGGCGTATCAAACCTGGCAAAAAGCTAAAGCTGCGGCAGAAGTGGCGAAGAGCACTTACCACCGGGTGAAGACTTTGTATGAGAATGAAGTTGTCCCGGCACAGAAAAAGGATGAAGCGGAAGCCAATTATAAAGCGATGATGGCTACCGAACAGGCCGCTAAGGCTCAGTATGAAATGGCGCGTAACGGAGCGGAAAAAGAAGATAAGATGGCTGCCGAGGCACAATTGAACCGTGCCAAAGGAGCTGTGGCGGAAGTGGCGGCTTATGTGAAGGAAACTTATCTGATTTCGCCGATTGATGGGGAAATTTCGGAAAGGTATCCTAAAGTAGGAGAATTGGTGGGAACGGGATCGCCTGTCATGGATGTACTCGACCTGTCGGATATGCGGGTGATTTTCAATGTGCGCGAAGATCAGTTGAACGATATGAAAATGGGAGAAACTTTCACGGCTTTTGTTCCGGCTTTGGATAACCGGGAAATAGAGCTGAAAGTTACGTATATGAAAGATTTGGGAAGTTATGCTGCCTGGAGGGCTACCAAAACCACCGGACAATACGATATTAAAACTTTTCAGGTGAAAGCGGTTCCCACTCAGAAAATAGAGGGTTTGCGGCCAGGGATGAGTGTGTTGAAAAAAGTGGAAAATAAGAAGTAATCCATTTTTCGTTTTTCTGTTGTTTGGATACTTTTAAAACCGAGAGATGACTTTAAAAGAGAATATAAAAGCTTTGTTCACCTTGATGAACCGGGAGGTCAGGCGGCTTTCGTCCCGCCGGATCTATTGGTTTACCATGATTCTTGCTCCGGCATTTTGCTTTTTCTTTTTTGCAGATTTGTTAAAGCAAGGATTACCGACTAAACTACCGGTGGCTGTGGTGGACGAAGACCATACGGCTATGTCACGGCAGTTGGCACGTTCGCTTGACGCTTTCGCCCAAACGGGAGTTGTGATGCGCACCGGTGATTTCTCGGAAGCGCGGAAAGCGATGCAAAAAAGTGAGATATACGGAATATTTCATATTCCCGATGGTTTTCGCCGCGAAGTTTCAACGGGAAAACAACCTGTGATTTCGTTCTATACCAACGATACCTATATTTTGCCCGGCTCGCTGGTATATAAAGACATGCGTTTACAATCTGCCTTAGCCAATGGGGCTGTGCAACGTACTTTGTTGCTGGCGAAAGGGGAAGACGGACCTCAGTTACAAGCAAAGTTAATGCCTGTGACCGTGGATACCAATCCCTTGAACAATCCCTGGATCAGCTATGCGATATATCTTGCCAGTATATTGATGCCCGCTTTTGTGTGTATGTTTGCTATGTTTACGACGGCATACAGTATCAGCGAAGAGATAAAAGATGGATCGTCCCGCGACTGGATTCGCATTGGGAACGGTTCGGTGGTACTGTCCCTTATGGGGAAGATATTGCCGCAGACTTTTGTTTTCATTGTGACAGGAACGCTGTATTTGTCCGTTTTGTACGGTTATTTGCATTTTCCTTTAAACAGCGGTTTTTTCCCTATGTTTCTGGCTATGGTGCTGTTGGTGCTGGCTTCTCAGGCTTTTGCCATATTTATCACCGGATTGGTACGGCGTAACCGGATTGCTTTGAGTGCATGTGGTTTATGGGGAGTGTTGTCGTTCTCTATCAGTGGATTTACTTATCCGGTGCCTTCTATGCCTCAATTGGTACAGATCGCCTCTAATTTATTCCCCGTCCGGCATTATTATTTGTTGTATGTAGATCAGGCCTTGAACGGGATCGATATGATCTATTCCTGGCAACCTTATATGGCTTTAGCCTTATTTGCACTTTTGCCGGTATTGGTCTTGCCGAAATTGAAGCTGGATTTGTTGAAACATTGTTATTTGCCTTGATAAATCGGGGACTCCCATAGTAATAAAATAATAACGCCACCAAGTGGCATAGGTCAGATGAAAAGAATTTACGATATATATTACATTTTCCGGCGAGAATTCTACACCGTGTTCCGCGATCATGCCGTGATCGTTTTCTTTATCTTGCTTACTTTGGCTTACCCGTTGGTTTACACCTACATATATAGTAATGAAGTTGTTCGTGAAGTTCCGGTAGCGGTTGTCGATCATTCCAACTCTTCTCTGAGCCGGGAGTTTATACGGGATTGGGGAGCTTCGCCCAATGTGCGTATTGTGGCGCATTGCAGCGATTTGGAACAGGCGAAACTGCTCATGCATGAGAAAAAAATATACGGTATCCTGGAGATTCCTTCGGATTTCAGTAAGGCGGTTGTCCGGGGCGACCAGGCACATGTCGCCTTGTTTTGCGATATGGGGGCTCTTTTGAATTATAAGGCGCTTTTACAGGCTGCCAGCGATGTAGCTATCGGAATGAGTAAAGAAATACAGGTGGAAGGATTGCCCTATGCTTCCCGCATACAACAGGAGCTCATGACTTCTCCGGTGGAGATTGCCGAAGTGAAAATGTTCAATCCGCAAAGTGGTTTCGCCTCTTTTATCATCCCGGCTGTGTTGGTCTTGGTGATTCAGCAATCCTTATTGCTGGGAGTGGGAACGATTGCCGGAACAGCCCGCGACCGTAGCCGGAAAAAATGGATGATTCCGGACAATCGGCATTATCGCCGGGCATGGTGTATTGTGCTGGGGAAAGCATTTTTGTATATTCCGATTTATTTTGTTATGGGCTATTGGGTGTTCTTTATCGTACCCCGTATTTTTGGATTGACACAAATAGGAAACCGGGGCGATCTGATGTTGTTTTTGTTGCCTTTCCTTTTAGCCTGTGCTTTCTTGGCGATTTTCGCTTCTTTTTTGAGCAAGGAGCGGGAACAGCCGTTTTTATTGTTTGTTTTTACCTCCGTGCCTTTAATGTTCATATCGGGGATATCCTGGCCGAGGGAGGGGATTCCTTCTTATTGGATCACTTTGTCTAAAATATTTCCTTCCACTCATGGAATAGACGGTTTCGTTAAGATTAATAACATGGGGGCCCGTCTGGCAGATGTAAATGCTGAATTTATAAGTTTGTGGATTCTGGCGGCTATTTATTTTGTTTTGGCTTGTGTGCTTTATTACCGGGAAATCCGGAAAGTAAGGGCGGGACAAGCTGCTTGCCGGCTGTGATCTGCCGTACGAAAGGCGATACGATTGAAGAAGTCCGGCATTTGAGAGAAGATGGGTATAAAGTCATTTGGGCATAGCATATGATTTCGAAGGATTTAGCGTTTTTGCAAACCCGGCTGAATGCAATGTATGCACAAAATATACTGGCTGTTGTGAAAATGTTTATGGAAAACCGGAGTGAACCGGTTTCCTGATAAAATTAAACGGCACATACTCCGGCTTTTTTAATAAAAAGAGGGGCATGTGCCGTTTTTAGGTTCTAAAGAGTTATTCGGAATTTTCTTTTTAGCTTTCCGAAGGGTTGGCTTCCTGAATCTTTTTCGGTTTTTTCACCAGAGAACGCAGATAAAATAATCTGACCGTTTCCGGCGAAACTTTGTAGCGCATTGCTATTTTCTGGAAAGAAAAACCTTCCATACGCAAGGCTTTGATCTCTTGTTCGTGCTCATAAAGCTTGCCCGCCCGGATGCTACCTTTGGGGCGTCCCAATTTGATACCTTGTGCCCGGCGGCGCGCTAAAGCTTCCCGCGTTCTTTGGGAAATCAAGGTTCTTTCGATCTCGGCACATAGACCGAAAGCAAAAGCTAAAACCTGGCTATTGATGGAAGAGTCGAATTTGTATCCTTCTTTAATGCTATGGATTGTAATCCCTTTTTCTATGGATTGATGGATGATGTTCATAATGTTCATCATCTTACGGCTTAATCTGGATACTTCGGTGATGATCAGTACATCGTCTTTTTGTAATTTTTTCAGCAATGCGCCTAATTCGCGTTCGCTTTCCTTTTTTGTTCCGCTCACCGTTTCTGTGCACCACATGGTGATTTGCAAATCCTGCTTGCGGCAGAAGTTGATCACCTCACTCTTTTGATTCAAGATGGTTTGCTTATCTGTACTTACTCGCAGATAAGCTGCTACTATCGGAGCCCTTTCTTTAAGGACTTGTTTACGTTTTTCGGGCATACTTGGAAATAATTCTATCGGACAGTCTGAAACTGCGATTGCTTTTTTCTAATTAAGTTTACAAATATATTAAAAGTTAGGTGGTTGTTGGAAATTTTTGCGAAAAATGAAAAGTTAAATTCATGGCTTTTCGGAAAACGCAACAAGAACTTCCTTTTTTGCTTTTTTACCTGAAATTCAGGGTCTTTTTTGAAACATATATTCCGGTTTTGTTGTATATATTAAGACTTTGATAAAAAATAAAGGTAAGGTTATGATGAAGATGATACATGCATTCTGGAAGCAAGTGATGATTTGTTTATGGGTCTCGGGTATATTGTTCTCGCTGGTTTCTTGCCGGAAGACCACGCCTCCAATAAAAATTCCAAAGTTAGTGAAAACGGCCGTAGTAGGGGAACAGGGCGGAGAATTGTCTGTGACTTATCCGGGAAAGATTGCTGCGGCCTCGAATGTAAAATTGGCTTTCCGGGTAGCCGGGCCGATAAAAGCCATGAATGTAAATTCAGGACAATATGTGAAGAAAGGACAGTTATTGGCTGAAATCGACCCGAGGGATTACCTGATTCAATTTAATGCGACACAAGCCGAATATAACCAGATTAAGGGGGAATCCGACCGGGTTATCGAATTGTATCGCCGGGGAAGTGTTTCGGTGAATGAATACGATAAGGCTGTTGCGGCTAAAAAAAGAGTGACAGCACTTTATCAGGCGCATCGCAATGCGTTGAAGGATACTCGTTTGCTCGCACCTTTCGATGGATATATACAGAATAGATATTTTGAAGCTCCCGAGATCGTGAATCAGGGAACTCCTGTCGTTTCTATGATCGACAACGATTATTACGAAGTGAATATCGATATTCCTTCTTCCGATTTTATCCGGCGTGAGGATTTTGTTCGCTATCAGGCGGTGGCGGATGTCTATCCTGACCGGGTATTGCCTTTGGAATTACTGGATATTACTCAGGGAGCGAATTATAACCAGTTATTTAACGTCCGTTTCCGCATAAGACGGGATTCGTTTCCCTGGCTGGCTTCCGGAATGAGTGTCAGTGTGACGATCGATTTCAAACCTTCTGCCGGGGAATTGTCCACTATTCCTATATCCGCTCTTATACAAAGGTCCGGAAAATCTTATGTATGGCTTTATCATCCGCAGGATTCCATGATTACTTTGACACCGGTGGAGGTGCAACAGATCCTGAAAGACGGAACGGCAATCGTGCGTTCGGAATTAAAACGGGGACAAACCATTATTTCGGCAGGGGCGAACGATTTGAAAGAGGGAGAAAAAGTTCGCCTGCTTCCTCCTGTTTCGGCATCTAATGTCGGTGGGCTTTTATAAATGATTTAGAATAGGCCTCGAAGGTTTCCTTGCAGGTATGCGGATGAGGCAAAATGGCAATATGCCGGACGATGTGTAAATTTTAAACTATGAACTTTACAGAATATGCTTTAAAAAACCGGGCGTTGGTTTATTTTTTCGTTTGTGTTTTGGTGATCGGAGGAGTTTATTCATTTTTTACGATGAGTAAATTGGAAGACCCTGCGATCACTGTAAAACAGGCGATGATCGTTACCGCTTATCCCGGGGCTTCTGCTTATCAGGTAGAATTGGAGGTAACGGATGTGCTGGAAAAATCGATCCGGACCATGGGAGACCTTGATCATATCGAGTCGCGTTCTATGGACGATGTGTCGGAAATATTGGTGGAAATCGGGAGCACTGTTCCCTTGAATGAGTTGCAGCAAAATTGGGATATTCTTCGCCGGAAGGTGGCTAATGTGCAATCGCAGCTGCCCGCAGGGGCTCAGCCCTCTATGGTGCTCGATGATTTCGGGGATGTGTACGGTATGTTTTATGCCATGACTTCCGACGGATTCGGCTATCAGAAAATGATGGATTATGCCGAATTGGTACGGCGGACGGTGCTCGATATCGACGGAGTGAGCAGCGTGGATATTTATGGCGAAAGGCAATCTTGTATCGATATCGAGATTCAGGAAAGTAAAATGGCGAATTTGGGTGTACACCCTGCCGAGATTATTCTGACTTTAAGAGGACAGAATGCTACGGTTTATTCCGGTTATTACAATAGCGGGGAGAAAAGGGTCAGAGTCGGTGTCGATGGTGCTTTTAGCGGGATCGACGATATTAAAAACCTATTGATTAAAGGCCATGAAAACGATAATATCCGCCTGGGCGATGTGGCACAGGTTTCCAAAGGTTATGTAGATCCTCAGCGGGAAGGGTTGGTTTACGACACTTTGCCGGCGATCGCTATTTCCATTGCGATGCAGAAAGGCGGGAATATTATCCAGCTCGGTAAAAAGATCGATGATAAACTGGCCGAATTGAAAGAGTCGATTATTCCTGCCGGAATCGATTTTCAAAAAGTATTTTTTCAGCCCGCCCGGGTAAAAAGTGCGATCAATGTGTTTATGGTGAACCTGATCGAATCCGTGGCGATCGTGATTATTGTCGTTATGCTGGCGATGGGATTCCGCAGCGGCTATATCATCGGTATCGGTTTGGTGGTTGTGGTGTTGGGATCGTTCGTGATTCTTCACATGATGAACGGCACCTTGCAACGGGTTTCCCTGGCTTCTTTCATTGTAGCGATGGGTATGCTGGTGGATAATGCCATTGTTATCACAGACGGGATTATGGTCGATTTGAAGCGGGGTATCCCTAAGCCCGCCGCTTTGATTAACATTACCAAAAAGACGGCTTGGGCTTTGCTGGGGGCGACGACGATCGGAATCCTGACTTTCTTACCCATTTTTATGTCGCCCGATACGACGGGAGAATATGTTCGCGACTTGTTTATCGTGCTTGCCGTTTCTTTGTGGTTGAGCTGGATATTGGCTTTAGCTTATGTGCCGATACAGGCAGACCGGGCTTTTAAACAGAAACCACAGCAAGCCGGAGCACCTGCAGATACCAACCCGTTTGACGGCCCGATTTATCGGGGATTCCAGCGTGTGCTGAAGTTTGCCGTATTTTATCGTTGGGGACTGTTGATTGCAACTATAATCATGCTGGTTGTCAGCGTTTGGGGATACCGTTTTATTAAGCAGGGCTTTTTCCCGGATTTAAGTTATAATCAGTTGTATATCGAATATAAGATGCCTTATGGAACTAATCCGGAGGCTGTAAAAAAAGATTTGGCTTCTATTGAAAAATATTTAATGAGCCGGCCGGAAATTACGGCGGTGACGACCAGTTTGGGAGGTACGCCTTCGCGTTACAATTTAGTGCGTACCGTTGCCGAGCCTTCATTGAGTTATGGGGAGTTGATCGTCGATTTTACTTCGCCTGAAACTTTAAAGGATAGCTTGCAGCAATTACAGGCTTATTTGTCGTCCCATTATCCGCAAGCGTATGTACGGATGAAGCAATACAATTTGATGTATATGGATTTCCCGGTACAATTTATGATTTCCGGGCCCGATCCTGCCGTATTGAAGGATTTGTGCGCACAGGTCGAGGATATTATGCGGGCGGATTCCACGGCTATTCTGGTTACGAATAACTGGGGGGCTGAAACTCCGGCGTTAGACGTACGCTATAAGCAGCAGATTGCCCGGGATGCAAATCTGTCACGGGAGGATGTCGGGCTGGCCGTATTGGCTGCTACCGACGGTTTGCCTATCGGATCGTATTATGAAGGAGAGCACGATCTTCCCATTTATTTGAAGAGTGTAAACGACCGGGGAGAACGTCCCGAACAAATCAATAATGTACCTGTGTGGAGTATGCTGCCTTCTACCGCCGGGTTGAGTTTGAATACATTGCAGGAATTGATGACCGGGATGGTTTCCGAAGCCGACATCCTGAAAAGGCTGGTGGGCTCTACGCCTTTGAATCAGGCGAGTAGCGGTGTTGAGGTCGGTTGGGAAGTTCCGGTGGTAAGACGTTATAACGGGCAGCGTTCTATTGCTGCACAATGTAACAATGCTCCCGGATTTACGGCGGCTGCCGTGCGCAATAGCCTGTTGCCTAAAATCGATTCTATTCAGCTTCCTCCGGGCTATACAACGGCCTGGCAGGGAGAATATCTTGCCAGTACCCAATCACAATATTATTTGTTTAAAAATGTGCCGATAGCCATTGTGTTGATCCTGGCGATACTGATTGCCTTGTTCCGTGATTTCCGCAAACCGTTGATGATCTTATTGTGCTTGCCGTTGGCGATAACGGGTGTCGTTGCCGGTATGTTGCTTGCCGGTAAGGAATTTGGGTTTGTGGCTATCGTCGGTGCTTTGGGATTGGTGGGGATGATGATTAAAAACGGGGTAGTGCTGGTGGATGAGGTGGATAGCCAGATCCGCTCCGGGAAAGACCCTTTTCTTGCTTTGCTCGATGCTTCTACTTCCCGTTTACGTCCGGTATTCCTGGCGGCGATGACCACTATTTTAGGTATGATTCCATTGGTAAACGATGATATGTTCGGTGCTTTGGCGGTTACCATTATGGGAGGGTTGTTCATTGGAACTATTATCACTTTGGTTATTCTCCCCGTGCTTTATTCCTTGTTTTTCCGAATCCGACATCCGGAAAGAGACAAAAAAAGAGGGATCAAAATAAATTGGAGTTGATAGATATAAATTGAAATAACGAATTGCTCTTACGAGTTTAAAATAACAGGATTATGAGAATATTTTTATTTCTGTTGCTGGTTTTGCCGGGTAGTCTCTGTGCACAGGTCGATCTGGATTTACAGCAATGCCGGAGTATGGCCTTACAAAATAGCAAAGAGGTTGCCATTGCCGGAAGACAGCAGGAAAAAGCAGTTTTTGAAACCAGATCGTTCCGGGCCGATTTTTTGCCTAAACTGTCGGTAGTGGGATTTGGACTTTATAATCAGAAGAAATATGATTATAAAATAAAAGGCGGTTATTTACCGACATATAAACCCGGCGCAAACGGGCAATTGGAACCCAATGTAATGATCGATCCGGCAACGCAGCATCCGGTGATCGGTGCCGATGGGAATCCGGTGTTTAACGAGTACGCTTTTCTGCCCGATATCCGCCTTTCATTGAATTTACGGGGAGTGTACTCTGCCGGAGTGCAGTTGGAACAACCCGTTTATTTGGGAGGAAAGATCAGGGCTGCCCATCAGATGGCAAAAGTGGGAGAAACTATTGCCGGGGAAAATGTCCGTTTAAACCGTTCGGAGATCGTTGTGCAGACGGATGAGGCTTATTGGCAATTACTTCGGGTAAAAGAGCAATTGCAAGCTGCTGAGAAATACCGTGAAGTGGTGAAAGAATTGGTAAAAAATGTCCGTGATGCTCAATCCGTGGGGATGGCCATGAACAACGATGTATTGAAAGCCGTTGTCCGTTACAATGAGGCTGAATTGATGGTGCAAAAAGCTCAAAACGGGACTGTGCTGGCGAGTATGAATCTGTGCCGCCTGATCGGATTGAATTTGATGTCGGATATTCGTTTGCAGGATACCCTTTCAGAAACGATTTCCCCGGAGGTTTGGGCGTTGGATAGTAATGTCGCGCAACGTCCCGATTACCATATATTGGAAAATGAAGTCGATTTGAGAGAACGTCAGATTGCTTTAGTGCGTTCCGATTTTTTGCCCCAGATCGGAGTGACGGCAGGTTACGGATATGGCGGTGGGATAAAACTGAACGGAGAAGATGCCGCCGATGCTACTTTTATGGCAATGGCAGCCGTAAAGATTCCGGTATTCCATTGGGGAGAAGCCCGGAATAAAGTCCGCTCTGCACGTATGGATGAAGAAATCAGCCGTTTGAATTTAGAAAACCTATCCAATAAAATGCAGTTGGAGATCACTTCTTCCCGTTTTAATATTCAGGATGCTCAAACCCGGGTCGCTATGGCCAAAAATGCTTTAGATCAAGCCCGTGAAAATTTAAAGATCAGTGACGACCAGTATCGGGTGGGGTTGGAAAGCCTCACAAACCTTTTAGAAGCACAGGCACAATGGCAGGAAACCTGGAGTCAGTGGATCGATGCCAAAGCCATGTTGCATTTGAGTGAATCGCAATACCTGAAAGCAATCGGGAAATTGGTGGAAGAATAATTCTTCTCGAGCGGGAATAAATAATAATCTCCGGACAAAAAGGATTGCTTTTTGTCCGGAGATTATCGATATAATGGAGGGATTATTTTACGGGGAATGCCGGTATTGCCGGAACTGTTTTACCCTCTGTTTTCAATTTTTCAAGGATTACTTCTATCGCTTTATTTAATTGTTCGTCTTCGCCCATATAATCTTTATAGGGATCGTTTTCGATATCGATATTGGGATCGACTCCGTGCCCTTCGATAATGAACTTGCTGCCGTCTGCTGCATAAGGAGCATAAGAAGGAGTGACGATAGAACCTCCATCCACGACAGGGATCATTCCGCTGTAACCGACCACTCCTCCCCAGGTGCGCCGTCCGATGATCGTGCCCAGATTGTTGTGTTTAAACCGGTAGGGGAACAAATCTCCGTCCGAAGCAGAATATTCATTGACCAGTAATACTTTAGGTCCGATAAATGTTCCTACGGGGCTTACAGAGCCTTTTTTTTGGTTGGTGTGCATGGTGTAGAAAGTCGGGGTACGCATCAGCCGTTCGGTAATCATGGGAGAAACATTTCCTCCGCCGTTGCCGCGGTCGTCGATAATCAGCGCTTTTTTGTTTAACTGGGGATAGTAGTGTTTTACGAACTCATTCAGTCCGTCCACTCCCATATCCGGGATGTGTATATAGCCTACTTCGCCGTTTGTGGCTTCGCTGACTTTACGGATGTTATTCTGCACCCAGTTGTAATAATATAGCTGGGATTCGTCGGCCAAAGGAGTTACCAGCACTTTACGCGAGCCTTTGGTGTCCGGCTTGCTGTTTACTTCCAGTTCAACGGTTTTTCCCGCCATATCGATTAGCTCCGTGAAAAGATTATCCGTTTCTTTTAAAGATTTTCCGTTGATTGCAAGAATGTAATCGCCTTCTTTCACTTCTACGCCCGGCATGGTGAGCGGAGAGCGGGTGGCGTTGTTCCAGTTCGCTCCTTCGATGATTTTTTTCACTTTGAAATAGCCTGAGCCGTCTTTCTCAAAACGTGCCCCCAATAAGCCCATTTTGATCCGGGGCGGAACGGGATGTTCGCCATTGGCGGAGTAGGCATGCCCTACATTCAATTCGCCGATCATTTCCCCGATGATGTATGTGAGGTCTGTCCGGTGATTCACATAGGGGATCAATACTTTATATTTTTCATAGACCGTATCCCAATTCACTCCGTGCATATTCTTAGCATAGAAGAAATCGCGCATTTGCCGCCAGCTTTCGTTGTAAATCTGCATCCATTCCTGGCGGTAATTTACTGATTTCTTCAATCCCGATGTGGAAATCGGTTCGGAGATATTCACCGGCGATGTCGGAATATCGATCACCTGGAAATTATTTCCCGACCAGGCTAAGGCTTTTTTATATTGAGGGCCGAAACTGATGCGGCTTCCCAATCCGGTCTCCTTTTTCTTTTTCAGATCATACAGGTAAGTTTGCCCGCCCCGGTTGTAATATACATTGTTGCCGATCATATTCGTGTTATAGTAGCTGGAAGCAGGGATGGGCAATTCTATGATCCGGTTATTGGTATTGTCGAAATTATATTCGATCGTATTAGCCTCCTGGGGTTCTTTCCCTTTCTTTTTTTCCTTAGTTTCTTCTTTTTTAGGTGAGGCGGCAATTTTCAGATTGTCGTTTTCAGGGGCAAATGGGACGGCAGCGTCTTTCGCTAAAGGCAACACGTACACTTTTTGCATGTTATTGTATGCGTGGTTCCATTCTGTTCTGCTGTAAGTGGGGTTGAATGTACGTGCCGATACGAATACCAGATATTTCCCGTCTTTGCTGAAATTAGGAGAACTGGAATCGAACCAGCCGTCGGTGATCTGGTGTTTCTGTTTTTTATTCAGGTCATAGACGATAATGTTGTTCATCCCTTTTTCGGGTTGTACATAGGTAATGTAACGGCTATCCTGCGACCAGTTGAAAGAATTGATCGGACCTACTCCGGAACTTGCAATCACTTCGGTGTTCCCGTTTTCTACATCGGTCAGATTTAGGGTATTGCGTTTTTCGCTCCATAGGATCTTTTTACTGTCCGGCGACCACGTAAAATCGAAAATATAAGTTTTCAGGTCTTTCGTCAGCATTTTCTCTTCTCCGGTAGCGACATCCCGTAACCAAAGGTTGAATTCTCCGTTTTTATCGGAAATATAGGCGATTTGTTTGCCGTCCGGCGACCATTGTCCGAGTTTGTCGTTGGCATCCGAAGAATTGGTTAAGTTATAAGTGATTCCGTTTTTTGCCGGCAGTGAGAATACGTCCCCTCTCGCTGTAACCAGGACGCGTTCGCCGTTCGGTGATATATCGATGCTGCTGATTTGCCTGCTTACATCTTTCCATTCCGGGCGTGCCCAATTTTGATCGTTTTCAATATCGATTTCTATTTTGGAAGCCTGCTTGGTTTTGGTATCGAAGCGGTAAATGTAGCCTCCGTATTCATATACGATCTGATCTCCGCCCATTGCCGGAAATTTTATATCGTAATCTTTGTAGTGGGTGAGTTGTTTCGTTTCTTTTGTATTTACAGTGTAAACATACAAATTCATGACATTGTCGCGGTCGGAGATAAAATAAATTTCATTTCCATCGGGTGCCCACATGGGAAATACATCCTGCCGGGTATTATCCGTGATTTTCTCTGATTTTTTCGTATCGAAATCAAAGATACGGATGTCGTCTGCCATACCGCCCTGATATCTTTTCCAGGTACGGAATTCACGAAAGATATAATTATAGGCCAACTTTTTCCCGTCCGGGGAGTAAGAGGCGAAACCTCCGTTTTTTAACGGTATTTCGTGGGATTCTCCCCCTTCTACCGGAACCGTCATAAGTTGTCCGGTGAAATCGTTAAAGGTATATTGTCGGGTTCTATACAGAATATTTTTGCTATCGGGGGTCCAGCCTATGACGATGTTGTTCGGCCCCATCCGGTCGCCGAGATCGTCCCGGTTCAATGTGGCTGAAAAAGTGAGGCGTTTGGGTTCTCCTCCTGTCGAAGGGATGACGAAGATTTCCGTATTCCCGTCGTATTGCCCGGTGAAAGCAATGTATTTTCCGTCCGGAGAGATACGGGGAAACATCTCGTAGCCTATGTGCGAGGTGAGCTTGCGTGCTGTACCGCCGTTTGTTTGAACCGAATACAGATCACCTGCATAAGAAAATACGACCTGATCCCCGTTTATATGGGGAAAACGCAAAAGGCGCGTTTCCGTGGCCCGTAACGAGAATGTTAGCGGGAGAAGAAATAGAAGAAAAAGAAAATGTTTCATATTCTATGCGGTTATGATTTTTACAATTGACACAAAGTTAAAATTGTTTTACCGTCTTATTTCTTTTTTTCTTTTAAAAAATCAATTAATCCTTGATAGGAGGTAATGTGTTGAAAGGAGAAAAGTTTTATCCGGTAAGATTTTACCTGTGTATGAAAAGGAAAGAAAGGAAGAATAAAAATAAAAACTGTAGAGGAAAATATTGTTTCTTAGAAAAAAGCTTGGTGAGAATTCTATCGTGAAAATCAATAGTTCCCCTCTACAGAAAGCGAAAAATCGCTTTTTTAATTGTCGGCATGTGACTTGGGAGTGTCATACCGACTCGTTTCAATTTAGTTTAGTGATGTGGATTCTTCCACGCATGGGTCTCTCGACCAAAATCTTAATAGAAATAATTATTTAATTTCAAATGTGGCGTAATATTTCCCTTCGGGCGTAAAACAAACGATCTTATATTTTTGTGCCGGGAGTTCTTTTATGTCGATTTCTTGCACAGCTTGTTCTGTCGTGTTTATTTCTTCACTGATATACAGTAACCCCTTTTCATCTACGATCCATACATTTACAGTCCCCAGATTGCATAAGAATGTATTAGTGATTTTTCCTTCAGCATAGGAAATCGATCCGCTGACCACTTCCGGATCTAAAGATACAGGGCCGAATTCTTCATCGTCTGAATTTCCACCTTGGTATTCTAAATCTTCATCTGTGTATTGTGCGTATGTCATAACAGGTGCAGCAAAGAATAGACCCAACATCAAGATCATTAATTTAATTTTCATCATGGTTTTATGTTTTAGGTGATTTGTAACAAATTTAAAGCGTCCGATGTGCTATTTCAAAATAAAATGGCCGGACAATGACGTGGACAAATTATTATTATTGTTGATATTAGTTTATTGAAAATTAATTGTTTATATGATGTTGTTTCAGGGGACATATTTTTATTTTTTTTGTTTTTTCTAAAAATGGATTCATTTTTACGTGAAAAATGAAACGTTCCTTTATATTTTATTTAAATATTCGTCCAAATCGATCTTGTTTTTGAGTTTGGTGGATATTTTCTTGGCAAGCCTTGATTTCCTCTTTCGAATCGCCTCCGATGAAACGTGGAATACGGCGGCAATATCGGTTACTTTCCAATGATGCCGGATCATGGCGGCCATGAGCGTGTCGTCAGAACTGAATTGTGGAAAAAGCTTTTGAAATTTTTTGATAAAAGCTTGGTCGAAGTCGGTTAAAATCGAGATCAGGCGGCTGGAATAATTTGATTTTTGCCGGATAAAAGCATCCTGGAAACGGTTGTATATCTCTGAATTAACGTTTTCAACCCGGTAACGGTTCAATATGCGTTCGAGTTCATCGTAAACAAGGTTGTTCGTTGCAATTAACTCCTTAGTTACCGAAAAGCCCCATTCCGTATGTTTAACGGTTTCCGACAATTGTTTGTAATCTGTTTTTAACTTGCGATGACGGTGATATAACGGGATCGAGATCAACAGGAGAAAAATGATGATCAATGAAATGAAGACATAGGAACGGAGTTTTGCGTTTTCTGACTTTAATAGCTGCTTCTCTTTTTCGGCGAGATTGTATTTTTTATCCAATTCAATGGTGAGGCTTTTGTTTGTATTTTCATTCAGGCTGTCTTTATAAATATTGAATTGGTTCCAGTAAGAACATGCTTCCTGGTAGTTGCCTTCTCTTTGTGCGATTTGAGCAAGTAGTTTATAACCGTTTATGGTGTTGATGATCTTGTTTCCGTTCTGTGCAGCCTCTACCATTAAAAAACAGTAGTGTTTTGCGCTGTCTAATTGGTTTTGTTTCAGGAAAGCCGATACCATACTGTGATAATAGGAAGAAAGAATCCCTTGATCGCTTTGCGAGGATATCGTTAGGCATTTTCTTGCATACTCCAAGGCGTTAGGGATATCCGAAATGTTTCTGTATAGAATGCTCAAGGAATTCAGTATTCCCGTTTTTACTTCATTTACTTTTAGGTTATCCGTTTCCTCTACATCGTTTAATAGTTCCAGCCCCTGATTCAGATATTCCCTGGCTTTTGAGTATTCTTTTTTGTTCGTGGTGATTTGGCTTAGTAATTTTAAAGCGTGTACGGCCGATATCGTGTCCCGGACTATTAAAAAATTTTGCAATGCTTTTTCTAAATAATGCTCGGCTTCCGGCAAGTTACTTTGGTTGTTTTGTAAACGTGCTAATTGATAATATATCAACCCCTCCAGATGCGGGGAAGGCTGGTCGTCTTTTTTCAAATTGAGTTCGGCCTGTTTCAGTAAATCGTAGGCGACCTCTTTTTTATTTTGGCGTTGGGAAAGTTTGGACAAATAGTATAGGGTACGTGCTAAATTGTAACGGTCTAAAGCACTTTCGTAATATTTTTTGGAGAATAGCAATGTCGAATCCTGGGAGGTATAGGTCAGGTTTTTATCGTTTGCTGCGGCATGAAGTAAAAAGTAGTAGGCTTTTTCTGCTTTTTGCAAATGGGCCACATTTATTTTGTCCAGGCTGTCCAGGACATATTCGGGTTGTCGTTCCATGGCTTCGTCTAATTCAAGAAGCTGAGAGGCATAGTCATTCCGGGTAGTTTGGCAGGATATAAATAGAAATAAATTAAAAATCAATAATAAGAATTTATACATGATGCTTGCACTTATTTAGTGCAAACATATATTAACTTTAACAAAATATCAATATTTTTCTATGTCACTTTTCTAAAGAAAATAATTTTTCTATTTGTATTTCCTGTGAAATAATATTGTTAATATATCTGTTGTTCAATGAAAAACGATAGAAAGAAAAATCACTTTTATTTTCTTTGATTTACTTTCGCGCCGGAAGAAATATTTGCTTTTAATATTTGGGGAGTTCCTTTATAGATCAGTCTTCCTTTTTGAGACAGGTCGTAACTGATAGAGCCGGAAACATCGATTGTCGCTTTAGAAGACATTCCGCTGATTGTGACGGTGGCCTGCTTCGTCTTTAGTTCGCTGGCAGCCAGTAATCCCCCTTGTTCCAGACTTAGGTTGAATGTATCTGCATTCCCGTTTAATGTGATTACGGTATTTCCTTCGGCTGTCAGATTTAGCATAGGGGTGTCGATATACCATTTGATCCGGGTATTGGGATAAGCTTTGATGGTCGTAGCTTTATTTTTCCAGGGAGTGCGGCTGCCGTCTATGTTTGCTCCGTTTTCAACTTTCAGGCTTGAGATATTGGGGATGCTGAGAAAGATATTCATTACTGCGAAGGTTTCGATATATACTTCCCGGTCGATAAACATTCGCAGGGTGTCGTGCCTGACTTCTGTTTTGATATAGGGAAATAGATTATTGTCGGCTTCGATGATTACCGGACGTAATTCGTCGGGTGTTGCGAAGATGCGGAGAGGACCGTTTACTTCTATACTATTATATACAGGTACTTCCCGTTGCTGAGTGAGAATATATCCTGAACCCTTTATTGTTTTTTGACTCTTCGCACCCGTTGTGCATAAAATAGCAAAAAGGAATAAGAAAGTAAAAGTTTTCATGACCGTTTATTTTTATGCTCTAACGTCGGAATTCTTCAAAAAGTTTTGAGGCGGGATACGGGATAGAGTAAAATAAAAGGAATTTGCTATCTCTATCAGAAGTTAGATTAAGTAAAGCTGCCTTTTCTCTGGTTGTGGGTGTTGTATGGATAGAAAGTTGTTTTTTGCATAAAAATTGCATTTTAGAATAATTATGCAATCGTTTTAAAGTGTTAAATATTTAATTTTGCTGGAATGATTGCATATTTTAATAAAAATAACTGCATATTTATTTGCATTGAATAAATAAATATGCATATCTTTGTATCGTTGTTTGATTTATCTATCCGATGATAGATACTTTCAGGCAGGAAATTAAAATGTATAACTTTAACCGGCAGAATTGTTGTCCGGTGATTAATTCAGAAATGAAATGAAAATAGATGTTATGGTTGCTTCAGAAGAGCATTTAAAGTATGTGACCACGATTAATGACTCTATTGACGAAGCTGCGAAAGCCAGAGGAACCGGTATCGCGCGGAGAACCGACGAATACATCGCCGATAAAATAAAACAAGGTAAGGCTATTTTGGCTTTAAACCGGGACGAGTTTGTGGGCTTTTGCTACGTAGAGTCATGGGGACATGAGAAGTTTGTGGCAAATTCGGGTTTGATCGTGAAACCTGCATACCGGGGTATGGGAGTGGCTAAAAAGATTAAGAAAGCTGCTTTCGACTTGTCGCGTAAAAAATTCCCGAATGCAAAACTTTTCGGTTTGACTACCGGAGAGCAGGTTATGCGGATCAATACGGAGCTGGGATATGTGCCTGTGACTTTTGCCAAATTGACCGACGACGAACAATTCTGGGCCGGTTGTAAATCGTGCGTTAATTACGATATCCTTCAGCGTACCAATATGACGAAATGTTTGTGTACCGGAATGGTGTACGATCCGGAAGCTGTTGCTAAACGTCAGGCAGAATTACAAAACGTCAGTCAAAAAAGATCGGCTATTGCCCGGTTGTTTAAAAAACTTTCTTGAAGGAAGAAGTCTAAGTGAGAAAAATCATCAATCAAAATCATCAATAATGGAAAAGGTAGTATTGGCGTATAGCGGAGGACTGGACACTTCGTATTGCGTGAAATATCTGAGCGAAGAGTTAGGGCTGGAAGTATATACGGCTCTGGCAAATACCGGCGGTTTCAGCAAAGAAGAACTGAAGGCCGTGGAAGAAAAGGCATATCTCTTAGGAGCGAAAAAACATGTAAACCTGGATGTAACGGACGATTATTATGAGAAATGTATCCGTTATATGGTTTTCGGTAATGTGTTGCGAAATAAGACTTATCCTATTTCTGTCAGCTCGGAACGTACGTTTCAGGCATTGGCTATTGTCAATTATGCCAAAGAGATCGGGGCGCAATATATCGCCCACGGAAGTACCGGAGCAGGAAACGATCAGGTACGTTTCGACCTTTGTTTTGCCGTTTTTGCTCCTGAAATCAAGGTTATCACTCCGACGCGTGACCTGAAACTGTCGCGGGAAACCGAAATCGAATATCTTAAGGCTCATGGAGTGACTTCCGACTGGAAAAAAATGGAATATTCCATCAACAAAGGGGTGTGGGGAACTTCTGTAGGAGGAAAGGAAACGTTGCATTCTCATACGAATTTGCCGGAAACCGCTTATCCTTCGCAGTTGAAAAAAGAAGGAACGGAACAATTGGAGATCGAATTCGAGCAAGGTGAAGTGGTTGGGGTGAACGGTAAAAAAATCAGTAAGATCGAAGCAATCAATATGCTGGAAGAAATTGGGGCAGCCTGGGCTATCGGCCGGGACACCCATGTGGGGGATACGATTGTGGGGATCAAAGGGCGTGTCGGATTTGAAGCTGCCGCTCCCATGTTGATTATCAAGGCTCATGAGTTGCTGGAGAAACATACTCTCACCAAATGGCAGCAATATTGGAAAGAACAGTTGGGGAACTGGTATGGCATGTTTTTGCATGAAGCTATGTATTCCGAGCCGGTGATGCGTGATATTGAAAAATTTCTCGAAAACAGCCAGCGGAATGTGAGCGGAAAGGTATTCATTCAGTTGCGTCCTTACCATTTTGAGCTGATCGGTATCCAGTCGGAACACGATCTGATGAACTCCGGATTCGCAGAATACGGTGAGATGAACAATGCGTGGACTGCCGACGATGTGAAAGGATTTACCCGTATTCTCTCGATGCCGTTGAGAATTTATAATGCTGTGAATAAAGATTTGTAATATATCTATCTGATTTGAAGGCTTCCGATTTATGGACTGTGAAACATTAATAATCCCATAGATCGGAAGCCGATAATCGAAAAATTGAATTTATGAAGGTTGCTATTGCTGGTGGTGCTGGATATACTGCCGGAGAATTGATCCGGTTATTGATTAATCATCCCGAAGCGGAATTGAAATACATACAAAGCGAATCGCACAAAGGAGAAGCCGTTTATAAGGTACATGGAGATTTGCTGCATTCCGGTTTGGTTTTTTCCGATATTGATTTCGCGGATATCGATGTGTTGTTTTTATGTATGGGACACGGTGTTTCTGCCGAATTCCTGAATACACATCCTCTGCCTGAAAAAGTGAAAGTGATCGATTTGGGAAATGACTTCCGTTTGGCTAAGGATGCGGGGGAATTTGTATATGGCTTACCGGAACTGTCCCGGAGTGTTATCGCCCAAAGTAAGTATATCGCTAATCCCGGTTGTTTCGCCACTTCGATCGAATTAGGATTGTTGCCATTGGCGAAGGCAAATCGATTGCCCTCTGAAATATCGGTATTCGGTGTTACGGGTTCTACGGGAGCGGGGCAGAAACCTACCAACGATACTCATTTTAGTAATCGAAACGACAATCTTTCCAACTATAAGGTATTTACTCACCAGCATCTGGGAGAGATCGGCGAAACTTTGGTGAAAGCCGGGGCGACGAATGCTTTCGACATTGCTTTTGTGCCTGTCAGAGGATGCCACTCCAGAGGAATTATGTCGGATATTGTTATCCGTACGGAAATGGAGGTTGAGAAAATCGTAAATCTTTATAAGGAATATTACAACGGTCATCCGTTCGTGTGTATCAGCGACCAGCCGTTGTATATGAAACAAGTTGTAAACACTAACTACTGCTATATCAATATCTGTAAACAGGGGAATAAGGTGCTGATCACTTCGGTTATCGACAACCTGTTGAAAGGAGCTTCCGGCCAGGCAGTTCAGAATATGAACCTATTGTTTGGACTGGAGGAAACCATGGGACTTAAATTAAAAGCCAATTACTTTTAAATGAGTTTCTTTGAGAATTTTAAATTGTCGATTATCGGGAGCTGTATTTGTAGTTTTCCGTATAATCTTCAATTTAAAAGTTTCAAAAATGTTAGTAGGGCACGTTTCGGATGTGCTCTTTCTTTTTGAAAAGTAAATAAGTTGAATAAGTCGGAGCGACTTAAAATCTGAGATCATGAATAATCTGTTTGAAGTTTACGATTTACTGGATGTAGAGCCGGTAGAGGCCAAAGGAGCCTATCTTTGGGATAAAAAAGGTGAAAAATATCTTGATTTTTATGGCGGGCATGCCGTAATATCGATAGGACATTGCCACCCTGTTTATGTAGATAAAATCGGTAAGCAGCTAAGTAAAATCGGTTTTTATTCCAATGCTGTAATTAATTCTTTACAAGTGGAGCTGGCGGAACAGTTGTGTAAAACTTCGGGATACGACGATTATCATTTGTTCTTATGCAATAGCGGAGCGGAAGCGAACGAGAATGCTTTGAAGCTGGCTTCGTTTGTGACCGGACGCGATAAAGTGCTGGCTATGAAAGGCGCTTTTCACGGGCGTACCAGCGCAGCGGTGGCTGTGACCGACAATCCCAATATCCAGGCACCTTTGAATCAATGTCACAAGGTTACTTTCATTCCGTTGAATGATGAAAAAGCTTTGGAGAAAGAATTGGCGACAGGGGAATATGCAGCCGTGATCGTCGAAGGTATTCAAGGAGTCGGGGGAATCCGCGTTCCTGCTGAAAGTTTCCTGAAAAAGATGCGGGAAATATGCGATGAAACCGAAACTGTGATGATTCTCGACGAAATACAGTCCGGTTACGGACGTACCGGTAAGTTTTTCGCTCATCAGTATGCCGGAGTAAAACCGGATATAATTACTATGGCAAAAGGCATAGGGAACGGTTTCCCGATGGCCGGGTTATTGATTACCCCTAAGATTGCGGCTAAAAAAGGAATGCTGGGAACCACTTTCGGAGGGAGCCATTTGGCATGTGCGGCAGCTTTGGCCGTGTTGGAAGTGATTAACCGGGAATATCTGCTGAATAATGCGGCCGGGTTGGGGAAATATATGATCCACGAATTGAAAAAGGTGAAAGGCGTGACGGAAGTCCGGGGGGAAGGTTTGATGATCGGGGTGGATTTGGAAGTACCTCAATCTGAATTCCGGAAAAAACTGATAAGCAAATTTCACGTGATGACAGGGTATAGCGGGAAAAACACGTTGCGTTTATTGCCGCCTCTGGTCATTACCCGGAAAGAAGCGGACGAGTTTCTGGACGCATTTAAACAAGTGATTGCAAGTTTTAATTAAGACCGTATCACCCGATAAAGATAATCTTATGGTTAAAGTGATAAAAATCGGCGGTAAGCTGATCGAGAATGAGGCGGTACTCGATGAATTGTGTGATAAATTGATGGATCTTTATCCCGATTGTGTTTTGGTACACGGTGGAGGAAGCCTGGCAGGGCAGCTTTCTGCCCGTTTGGGGATCGAAACCCGTATGCACGACGGACGACGGATTACCGACCGGGAAACATTGGATGTGACGATTATGGCATACGCCGGGCTGGCGAATAAAAAAGTGGTGGCGGCTTTGCAGGCCAGAGGGGTGAACGCTTGCGGATTATCGGGATGCGATATGGGGATTGTCGTGTCGCACAAACGGGAAGTGAAAGATATCGATTGGGGTTTTGTGGGGGATATCGATCGGGTAAAGGCTGAAAATCTGGCTTATCTGTTGGATAAAAAAATAATGCCCGTGGTATCGCCGATCACGTTCGATTTATCCGGGCAATTACTGAATACCAATGCCGATAGCGTGGCTTCGGCCGTGGCTATCGCTTTAAGCCGTTTGTACGAGGTCGAGTTGGTTTTTTGTTTCGATAAGCCGGGAGTTTTGACCGATGTGGACGATGAAAGCTCTGTGATTCCTTCCATCGACCGGATACGGTACCAGGAATATGCAACTCAGGGCGTAATCCATTCGGGAATGATGCCTAAGTTGGAGAATGCCTTTAAGACGATCGATGCCGGAGTTAAATCGGTACGGCTGACTAATCCCGACAATCTGACGGGGGGAACCGTAATTGTGGGCGAATAATTAATAGAAGTTTGATATGATGACGAAGACAGACGCAATAGAGTTGCTGAAAAAGATGATTTCTATCCCGTCTTTTAGCCGGGAGGAAGGAAAGGTGGCCGATTTAATGGTGGAAACACTCCAAAAACATGGATATACTGCTTCTCGTAAAGGGAATAATGTTTGGGCGAAATCGAAGGATTGGGACGAAAACAAACCGGTTATTTTATTGGATGCACATATCGATACGGTGAGGCCGAACGGAAGTTGGGATACCGATCCGTTTACTCCGGTGGTGAAAGACGGTAAGTTATTCGGGTTAGGCAGCAATGACACAGGCGGAAGTGTCGTTTCCATGCTGACGGCTTTTTTGCATCTCACGGCAAAGTCCCAGTCTTATAATTTAATCTGGCTGGCTTCGGCCGAGGAAGAGAATACCGGAAAGGGCGGAATACAAAGCGTGCTGAATGAATTGGGGCATGTCGATCTGGCATTGGTGGGAGAGCCTACCGGAATGCAGGCTGCTATTGCTGAAAAAGGATTGATGGTGATAGATTGCGTTGCAAAAGGAAAATCGGGACATGCAGCCCGGAACGAGGGGGTCAATGCTATTTACGAAGCTTTGCCCGACGTGGAATGGTTTCGGACTTATCAATTCGATAAAGAATCGCCTTTATTAGGAAAAGTGAAAATGACGGTGACGGGAATCAATGCCGGAACGCTTCATAATGTGGTGCCTGCCGAATGCAAATTTATGGTGGATATCCGTATCAATGAACATTATTCCAATCAGGAAGTGTTCGAAATCATAAAGCAGCATGTAAAAGCCGAGGTGCTGCCGCGTTCGTTTTCCTTAAATTCTTCGTCCATTCCGGAAGATCATCCGGTGGTGAAGCGTTGTAAAGAGTTGGGACGGATTACTTATGGTTCGCCGACGACTTCCAATCAGGCTGTGATTCCTTTTACTTCTTTGAAAATAGGGCCGGGCGATAGTGCCCGTAGCCACACTGCAAATGAGTATATCCATTTGCAGGAGATCGAGGAGGGAATCGATATTTTTATAAATTTGTTGGATAATTGCAGCTTGTTCTGATAAACCGGAAAGCGTTTTTGAAGAAAGGCAAATAAGTCTTTTCCGGCAGGGATTTTCGGGCTGTATTAGAAAAACAGGAAGCATTATCATTAAAAATAACAGGTTATGAAACTTTGGGACAAAGGTTATGATATAGACGGTTTTACGGAATCATTTACGATCGGTAAGGATAAGGAACTCGATGTTATGCTGGCTAAGGCCGACGTGCTGGGAAATATGGCACATTTAAAAATGTTGCATTCCATCGGGCTGATTACCGGAGAAGAGTTGGAAATGTTGGAACAAGCTTTAAAAGAGATATTCAGAGAAGTAGAAGCCGGAAATTTCCGGATTGAAGAGGGGATAGAAGATGTACATTCGGAAATCGAATATCTGCTGACGCAGAAATGCGGAGAGGCAGGAAAAAAGATACATACCGGGCGTTCCCGGAACGATCAGGTATTGATCGATTTGAAATTGTTTACCCGTTCTGCTTTGGTTGAAGTGCTGGAAGGGGTTGAGCAGTTGTTCCGCTTGCTATTGGCTAAAGCGGAAGAAAATAAAGAGATATTGATGCCGGGTTATACCCACTTACAGGTGGCGATGCCGTCTTCTTTCGGGATGTGGTTCAGCGCCTATGCAGAATCTTTGGCAGACGATGTGTTATTACTGAAAGCTGCTTACGATATAGTAAATACCAATCCCTTGGGTTCCGGTGCAGGATACGGTTCTTCCGTGCCTTTAAACCGTACGATGACCACCCGGTTGCTAGGATTCGACGATTTGGCTTATAATTCCGTTTACGCTCAGATGCAAAGGGGGAAAATGGAAAAGAATGTATTGTTTGCTCTGGCTTCCGTAGCTACTACATTGGGAAGAATGGCCGCCGATATTTGCCTTTATTCTTGCAGTAATTTCGGATTTGTAAAGCTTCCGGATAAATATACCACGGGGTCGAGTATTATGCCGCATAAGAAAAATCCCGATATTTTCGAATTGATCCGTGCCAAGTCGAATCGTTTGCAATCTTTGCCGGGACAAATGGCGATGATCTGTGCCAATCTGACGTCCGGTTACTTCCGGGATATGCAATTGACGAAGGAAATTTTCCTTCCGGCATTCAAAGAATTGAACGACTGCTTGTTCATGACGGGAACTGTCTTAAAAGAGATGGGACTGAATACCGATATATTATCGGACGAACGCTATAATTACCTGTTCACCGTGGAGGATGTAAACGATATGGTGGCTGCCGGAGTTCCTTTCCGTGAAGCCTATAAAACCATCGGAATGAAAGTACAGGCAGGTGAATATGGAAGTCATTCCCGGCGTCCGTTACATCATACCCATGAAGGAAGCATCGGTAATCTGTGCCTGGATCAGATCGCAGCTAAATTCGAGCGGCATGTGCAGGATTGGGATACGGAAAAGATCAAAAATGCAGAACAGCAATTAATGAAATAAGAGCATCGTTTGGTGCTACGATAAAGTATTATTTTTCAGTTTTTAAAGGAACTGGAAGATAATACTTTTTTTATGGGGTGAAATGTGTGAAACGTGTTTTTGCTCCGGGTGATAGCTTTCCTTTTTCCACAGGTTTGTGTGGATATTTTCCGCAATTTTTCAATCGGTTTTCTACAAAAGTTCCACACGTTTCCATAACGTATGGAAATCGATTTGTTTGTATGTCATTGTATATTAATTGATTGTGTAATTTTCCGGTTTGTGGCATAAATTTTTCAATAAGCTTTATAGAACGCGGCTGTTTATGCCGGATTTTTAAAGATAAAAAATACAAAGCCATGAAAAGTTTGATAAAAAATACAATGATCTTAATTGCAGCGACTTTATTTATGATTCCGGTTGCCTCTGCTTCGGTAACTGCTCCGTCTGCTGCCGGGAATGATACCTTGAGTACTGAAAATGTAAAAGTGTTGGCACAAAATCAAACGAGATTTGTCCGGGTAGGACTTTCGGAAGTACCCCAGATTGTGAAATCGGAAGTGGCTATAAAGTATGCGGCTTATAAGATCGGTGAATCATACCGGGGCTCTGATGATACCTATAAATTGATTATCGAAAATGGACATTCAAAATTAACCCTTATTTACCATAAAACCGGGCAATGTGTCAAAAGCGATTGTCAATCTGCCTGGAAAAAGGTGATGTGGGGATAAGCCATACTGGGTTGGAAGTGAAAAACGCCGTCTGCTCCGTGTGCTCCTTTTGGGGTGGACGGTGTTTTTCTTTTAAAAGGGTTATCGTTTCCCGCAAATCGGCAGACTGATAGAAAAACGGGTTTCTTGGGCGGGGATAGAGGTGGCGGATAGTTCGCCTCCGTGCAGATGGATGATTTGGCGGGAGAGGCTCAGGCCGATGCCGGATCCTGTTTCTTTGGTTGTGAAAAAAGGTACGAAAATATCTTTTAATACTTCGGGAGGAATGCCTTGACCGTTGTCTGTGACTTCGATGAAGGTCTGTCCGGATTCGTTGCGGGCATCGAGACGGATGATTCCTTCTGTCCGGCCTTCTAAAGCTTGTAAAGCATTTTTGATTAGGTTGATGATTACCTGTGACAGCAGTTCCTCGTCTGCATACACCGTCAGGTTGTGCGGAACGATATTTATTTCCAGCCGGACATTTTCTGTAGCCAGTTCCGGTTGGAATAAATGATGCAGGTTGTCTGCGAATTCTGCGAATGGGAACGGGCGGATTACCGGGGTTGGGATGAAGGTCAGTTTGCGATAGGATTCGGCAAAATGCAAAAGGCTTTTACCCCTTCTTTTCACAATCGACAGTCCTTTTATGGTTTTTTGTATCGTTTGGTCGGACATTTCGTCTTTGTTTTTGGCTATTCCGTCGGTTTCGAAATAGGAGGATAGGGTTTCGGATAAGGACGTGATCGGTGCGATCGAGTTCATAATCTCGTGAGTCAGAACATGGGTCAGCCGTATCCACGATTCCGATTCTTTTTCGTTTAGCTGCTCGCGGATGTCCTGCAAGGAGAGCAGGGTGATTTGTTGTTCCTGTAAAACCATGTGGCTGCGGACAATGGCTAATTGCCGGTATCCTTGTCCGGTATCGATCCGTATATCCGAAAGATGCCGGGAATCCTGCGACGTGGTGATCTGATTGAATTCAGGGTATTTCTCTTCTATTTGCCGGATATGGTTTAAGAAATGATAGTCTAAAAGTTGTAAGGCGGCACGGTTGGCAAGCAGTATTCTGCCCTGCCCGTCCCAGGCGAGGATTCCCGAAGGGATGTGTTCCAGCAGGGCTTTATAAAATAGTTCCTGTTTTCTATTCTGTAACTTATTCTCTGCAATGATCTGGTTTATCCGGTTAAAAGTGCGGTTCATGAGCCGCTCTTCCTGTCTTACGTTTTGTTCTGGATAATAGCTTTGGATGCCATTGTCTTTTATCGTATCGAAGAAGAAAGCTATCCGTTTGTTCGTATCGTTTAATAAGTTCACCAGATGCCGGGTTTGCAGGACTGCCCATATCAAAAGAAGTATGCCGATAATAATCGCCCATCGGAAAACAATCAGAGTGATCCCTCCGCCGCAAAGCAACAGGATCAGCAATATATTGAAAATGATCTTTATATATAGGCGGTAGCTGAACATAAGCGCGGGATTATGAGAAATAGCGTTTCAGTTTATTGTACAGAGTTTGCCGGCTAATTCCCAACTGTTCGGCGCTGACACTGAGGTTACCGTTGTTGCGGGCGATCGTGGTTTCGATCACCTGGCGTTCGATTTGTTCGAGATTTGTTGTGTTCGTGGAGAAACTTGTCCGGGTATTTTGCACAATGAGGTCGTCTGCTTTGACCGTGTCCTGTTCGCAGAGGATCACGGCACGTTCGATATTATGTTGGAGTTCACGCACGTTGCCCGGCCAGGGATAAGCCAGCAGTTTTTCTTTGGCACGTTCGTCCAGGCGTAGTTCCGGGCGATTGTATTTGGCCGTATAGCGATTGAAAAAGAAATCCGCCAGAAGCAGAATATCTCCCCCCCTTTCCCGGAGTGGGGGGATTTCAATTTGAATGGTATTGATGCGGTAGAGCAGGTCTTCCCGGAATGTACCTTCTCCGATCATATTCCGCAGATTCTTGTTTGTAGCGGAAATGAGCCGGATATCGATCGGAATTTTCTTATTGCTGCCTATCCGGACAATCTCCCGGTTTTGTAAAGCTGCTAATAATTTGGATTGCAAAGGCAAGGGTAGGTTTCCGATTTCGTCTAAAAAGAGCGAACTGCCGCAAGCCGCTTCAAATTTCCCGATCCTGCATTCTTTGGCATCGGTGAACGCCCCTTTCTCATGTCCGAATAACTCGCTTTCGAACAGGGTTTCGCTCACTGCGCCCATATCCACGCCGACCATAGGATGATGATTCCGGCTGGAAAGGCGGTGTATCTCTTTGGCGATCACTTCTTTCCCCGTGCCGTTTTCTCCGGTGAGCAAAATATTGGCATCGGTGGCGGCTACCCGGTGTACCATTCTGAATAATTTCTGCATAGCCGATGAGGTACCGATGATCGTTTCCGGTTTATGGGCGGAGGAATTTTGAGGCTTTTCCGTTTTTTTCCGTTGTGTTTGGCAGACCGAACGCAGGGTTTCGATCATTTTTTGATTTTCCCAGGGTTTGAGGATAAAATCGGCCGCTCCGTTTTTGAGGGCGGTTACGGCCAATTCTACATTTCCATAGGCTGTAAGCATGATAACCGGGAGTTCCGGTTTTATTTCATGAATACGTTTTAGCCAGTAAAGCCCTTCATTGCCTGTGTTTATTCCTGATGAGAAGTTCATATCCAGCACGACTGCATCCACCCGATGGGACGACAACAAGGATAGAATGTTGTCGGGACGGTTGGTGGTGAGTATTTCTTTGAATTCATCACAAAGCAACAATTCCAAGGTGTTCAATACATCTTCGTTATCATCGACCAAAAGCAAAGTATCTGAAATCATATCGTGCCGAATTTATTTGTAAATGTATATATGCAGATCGATTTAAACAAAAGAGTGTCAAAAATGTGGACAGAATAATCTGTTAAAAATAAATTTTACATTCATCGATACCGTGGAGCTCGGCAAGGAAGTGGTATATAAAAGGATTTTATTTATCGGGCAAGTGTTATGATGTGGGAAGAATCACGGTTTTATCGTTACGGCAAAAGCGGATGCGGAAGAAACGGGGAGAAGAAAAGTGTTTTTGTCCAGAATTGTGACAGAAAGATTGTACAATTATTGGACATTTTACGAAAATTTTATTTTTAATCTATTGATATTTAAAGTTTTGTGTTTTGGTATGGTATTTGGCATATAAATCATAAAATGAAAAATATCTGTGAATGAAGTTGTTTTGGGTGTTTGTTTTATTTATGTTTCCGTTGTCTTTGTGTGCACAGTTACATTTGGATTTGGAGGAATGTATCCGGCAGGCGGTGGAGGCCGACCGCCGGTTAAGAAACGATCGTTTGGAAAGCCGGGTGGCACGAAATGAATATGTGGCGGCTATCGGGGAGGTACTTCCGGAGGTGACCGCTGAAACCCGGATAGGAAAAAGATTGGGAAGAGCTGTCGATCCCGGTACCAATCTTTTTGCAACCCAGGATTTTGTGGAAGGTAATTTGAGTTTGGATATATCGGTCCCTTTGTTTGAAGGATTTACAAGGATCAATAAGATTATTTTCCAGCGTGTGAACAGGCAAATCGGAGAATGGACGGAAAGTTATCGGGCGAATGAGGTGGCTTTTAGTGCGATGGAGGTTTTTTACCGGGTACTTTTTCAGGAACAATTATTGTCTTTGGCTATCGAGCAGCGCCGGTTAAGCGAACGTTATCTGGGGCAGGCGGAAGAATTTGTAAAAGAGGGGTTGAAGGCTACCGTCGATTTGCAGGATATGAAAGCCCGTGTCAGTGCCGATGTTTACCAGGAAACCGTCCGCCGGAATGCTTATCGTATGGTTCTGCTGGAGTTGAAACAATTGCTGTGGCTACCGCCGTCCGATTCCGTACAGATCGTTTTGCCGGAGAGTAAACAATTTGTTCCGGTACCCCTTTCTGCTCAGGAAGTTTATAATCAGTCTGTAAATTTCCTCCCGCAGTTCCGCCTGATGGAATTACGCTTGAAGGCTTCAAAAAAGAAACGGGCTATGGCTGTCGGGAAACTTTCTCCTGCATTGTGGGGAGAAATCGGGGTATATTCCGGCTATTACGATACGGAACGGGATGAAACGGGGGGAAAAGTGGGTTGGAAAAAGCAGCTGGATAACCATTTGAATCAATATTTCGGTATCACTCTTTCTATTCCTGTTCTGAAAGGTTTTCGAAACACGACAGAGGTAAGGATTTCACGTTTACAATTGGAGCAGGAACAAAACCGGGCAGAGATGGAACGGCAACGCTTATTTTCGGAGATAGAGAATGCCTGCCTTTCTTTGCAGGCGGCTGTGGATGAATCCCGTTACGCCGGGGAAACGCTCGCCGGAGAAGAAATGGCTTTACGGCAGGCCGAAGAGAAGTGGAAAGAGGGATTGATCCCGGTGTTTGAGTTAATGGAGGCACGCAACCGTTATTTCACCGCGAAGGCTGAAGTGATGCGGACACAATTGCAATATGGCATAAAGCGGAGAACAGTGGATTTCTTTCAGGGAGAGCCTTTGGTGAGAGTTAAAAAATGAACGATGAAATATGGACACGATTATTGAAAAAAAACGAGGATTTAGACGGAAGCACTGGGGGTATGCCGGAGGTGGCGTTTTATTGGTTGTGTTGGTGCTGTATTTGGTGTTTCGGGATACTTCGTCTGCCCTGAGGGTAGAGCGTGACCGCCTGACGATAGAAACCGTCGAAAAAGGAGAATTCAACGATTATATCCGGGTGATCGGGCATGTGATGCCCAGCCGGATTATCTATATCGATGCCGTGGAAGGCGGACGAGTGGAAGAAAGGATTGTGGAGGAAGGTACTATGGTCAAAAAAGGGGATGTTATTTTGCGTTTGAGCAATCCCCTGCTGAATATCAGTATTATGCAAAGCGAAGCGGATTTGGCTTACCAGGAGAATGAATTGCGGAATACCCGTATCAATATGGAACAGGAGCGTTTACGTTTGAAACAGGAACGTATCGGGCTGGCAACCGATCTGACTTTGAAAAAGCGGCGGGCAGAGCAGTATAAACGGTTGTTTGCAAAAGAACTGGTGGCGAAAGAGGAGTATTTGCAAGCTCAGGAGGCTTATGCTCTGGCAGAGGAACAGTTGAAGGTGGTGGATGAACGGATTGTTCAGGATGAGCGTTTCCGGGAGATGCAGGTGAAAAGCCTGGATGAAAATATCGCCAATATGAAACGTAGTCTGACTTTAGTGCGCGAGCGGTTGGAAAATTTAAAAATAAAAGCTCCGGTAGATGGGCAATTGGGAAATCTGGATGCTCAAATCGGGCAGTCGATCAATGCGGGAGAGCGCATCGGACAGGTGATTACTGCCGACCTGAAAATTCAGGCGCCGATCGACGAGCATTATGTGGAGAGGGTGATGCCGGAACTGCCTGCCGGATTCGAACGGGACGGCCGGAGTTATCAGTTGGTGGTGACGAAGGTTTATCCTGAAGTGAAAGAGGGACAATTTAAAACCGATATGATTTTCACAGGAAACCGCCCGGAAAATATCCGTGCCGGACAGACGTATCATATTAACCTGCAATTGGGCGATCCGGTGACTTCGTTATTAGTGCCGAGGGGAAGTTTTTTCCAGGTGACGGGTGGGGATTGGATTTATGTGCTGGACGAAGATGGCGTGACGGCGCGGCGGCGGAAGATCAGGATCGGGCGGCAAAATCCGCAATACTACGAGGTGTTGGAAGGATTGCAGGAAGGAGAACAGGTGGTTACGTCAGGGTATGATACTTTCGGGGATAACGAACGCTTGATTATTAAATGAACCGGATATGAATTATTTTGCCGAGATGATAAAAAGCCAGCGGACAAGGAAATCCTTGTCTTTGCTGAATGTGTTCGGTCTGTCGGTCAGTACCGCAGCCGCCTTGCTCATATTCTTATATGTGAGATTCGAGCTAAGTTATGATTCTTTTCATGACGGTGAAAGGGTTTACCGGGTGGAAAGCCGGTTGTATGAAGGGGAAGTGCTTACCGATAATTGGGCGACAACTGCTTTCGGCCATGCCCCGGCCATGAGCCGTGAAATTCCGGGAATAGAGAAATATGTCCGCCTGACCGCTCAGGACAGGGAACAGGTGGTGACCTACCAAGACAGGCAATTTGCGGAAGAACGTTACTGCTATACCGAGCCTTCTTTTTTCGAGATATTTAATTTCCCGATAATCCGGGGAGAGCGTGCGGGGCAATTGGTGCGTCCGAATACGGTGGTCATCACAGAAAGTGCTGCTTACCGGTATTTCGGGGATAGTAATCCTTTAGGGAAAATTCTGACTTTCCGTACTGCTTCGGCAGAACAAAATTTTGAGGTCACGGGGGTGATTGCAGATATGCCTGCCAATTCACATATTCGATATGATTTCTTACTTTCTTATTCCACTATTCCTAAGGAGCGTCAGGATATTTGGTACATCCATGGCGTGTACACTTATGTTCGTTTGCGTCCGGGGAGTAGTGCTGAGAGTGTGGAAAAAGGGTTCCGGGCTATTTCCGATAAATATAAGACCGATGCTTTGAAGCATAAGACCTGGGCGGTCGAGTTGATCCCCTTAAAAGATATTCATCTCACTCCTCAAAAATCTTATGAGAAAGAAACGAAGGGAAATCGCTCTGCTGTTTATATTTTGGCTGTTCTGGCGGTGGCTTTGCTGCTAATCGGTTGGGTAAATGCTTTAAATCTGACCGTAGCCCGTTTTTTAGAACGGGGTAGGGAGTTCGGCGTACGTAAAAGTTTCGGGGCTTCGCGAAAACAAATTGTCCTGCAAGGTCTGACCGAGGCAGGCGTAATAAATTTAGCGGCGGCTTTGATTGCATGGGGATGGCTGGAAGTGGTGTTGCCTGTGGTATGCAGATTGGCGGGACAGGATTTTATAGGAGATAGGCTATGGAGTTTGGATTTTGTAGGCTGGATATTGGTTGTGACCGTTGCCGGGACTTTATTCTCCGGGCTGTATCCATCGCTTTTGCTGAATATGGTACGTCCTTCCGATGTCATGCGAGGCAAATTGTTGCATAGCCGCAAGGGAAATGTAATCCGCAAGGCATTGATTGTCGTGCAGTTTGCCGCTTCTTTTGTATTGGTCAGCGGGACTTTTATCGTTATGCGTCAGGTGCAGTATATGCAGGAGACCACGGCTTTTGCTTCTGCCGACCGGATTTTGGTGGTGAAATATCCTTTATATACCGAAAATTTACCGGTTAAAATAGAAGCTTTTAAAAAACAATTGAAGCAGAAAACCTATATCCGCCAGGTTTCGGTGTCGGGAGCTGTTCCGGGCGTGGAAGTCGCTAATTATTTTACGAACCGGCCTTATGGAAGTGATCCTTCGCAGGTGAAACTGGTACAAATGTTTGCCGTGGATCATGATTATTTGAATACTTATGAATTTAAGATAGTGGCCGGGCGTGGTTTTTCGGAAGAATTCGGCGATGAGCTGAATCGTGTGGTGTTGAATGAAGAAGCGGTTCGTCTATTGGGATATGCTTCGAACGAGGATGCTTTGGGAAAGCAACTTAAAATGGAGGTTTTGGACGAACCGCTTCAAATTATCGGAGTGGTAAAGAATTATCATCAGCAATCGCTGGCTATTCCGTATAAGTCGATACTCTTTTTTATGAAAGAGAGGGTGCCGATCATCGCGACGCCTTATATCTCTATTGCCGTAGAAGGGAAGGTCACACCCCGGTATTTGGAAGAGGTGCGACAGATGTATCTGGATTTCTTTCCGGGTTCGTTGTTTTCTTATTTTTTCCAGGATGAGTTGCAATATAATCTTTACCGGGCAGACCGTAATTTCGGCTGGATTTTTGCCAGTGCTGCCTTGCTGGCGATATTCGTCGCTTGCCTGGGTTTATGGGTAGTGACTTTGTTTTCCACTCTTGCCCGGATGAAAGAGGTGGCTATCCGTAAAGTGTTGGGAGCCGCGAAGAAACATCTTTTTATCTTATTGACCAAAGAATTGTTGTGGCTTTCCCTGCTGGCTGCCGGGATAGGAATTCCGGTTGCCGTATTTTTTATGGAAAATTGGTTGGATGGCTATGCGTTTCATATTTCCATCCCGGTTTGGATTTATGCTGTGGCTTTTCTGTTGCTGCTACTGGTGGCTTTTCTCACTGTGATAAGGCAGATATGGCGGGTGGTGCGTTTACGGCCGATGCGTGTTTTGCGAAATGAATAATTTAATAGAAATAAATATGATCAGGACAGAAAAATTGTCGATGCTTTTTTCTACGGAAGAAGTGCAAACGAAGGCTTTAAATGAAGTAAGCCTGCAAATTAACGAAGGTGATTTTGTTGCTATTATGGGGCCTTCGGGGTGCGGAAAATCAACTTTGCTGAATATTTTGGGAACACTGGATTCTCCGACATCGGGGAAGTATTATTTCAACGATCTGGAGATCGACCGGATGGGAGAAAGCCAGTTGACGGCTTTCCGGAAAGGGAATATCGGTTTTGTATTTCAGAGTTTTAATCTGATCGATGAACTGACTGTTTTTGAAAATGTTGAACTACCTTTGATCTACCTGGATATGAGATCGACAGAAAGAAAACAAAGAGTGAATGAAGTGCTGGAACAGGTGAATATGCTACACCGTGCCGGACATTTTCCCCAGCAGCTTTCCGGTGGACAGCAGCAACGTGTTGCTATCGCCAGGGCTGTCGTTACCCGTCCGAAGCTGATTTTGGCGGATGAGCCGACCGGAAATCTCGATTCCGTGAATGGAAAAGAGGTAATGGAGTTGTTGAGCGGTTTAAATAAGGCAGGGACGACTGTCGTGATCGTTACTCATTCGTTGCGTGATGCAGGATACGCACACCGGGTGTTCAATTTGTCGGACGGGCAGATTGTATCTGAAACTTTGAATCCTGTCCGGGAATCGAATTTGTAATTTTAGTTTGCTTATGAAGCCCATGATTAAAAGTTATTGGACGAGTGCCTGGCGTCATTTGAAAAAGAAGAAAGGGTTTAGCTTTATCAACATATTTGCATTAACGGTGGGTATGGCTGCCGCTTTGCTGATATTGACTTATGTGATCTTTGAGTATAGTTTCGACGGCATGCACTCGGAGCGGGAAAATATATATCGGGTGGAAAGCACATTTCACGAGGGGAACGAGCTGACCGATAATTGGGCGACCAGTTCGTTTGGATATGGCTCTGCCATGAAACAGGAGTTTCCGTGGATAAAGGATTATACACGCGTAGGAAGCCAATATCAGCCGGAACAAATTGTGAAATACGGAAACCAGATCAATCGGGAAGCAAAGATCGCTTATGCGGATCACCGTTTTTTCAGGGTGTTCGATTTCGAGCTGGTGAAAGGTGACCCCGACAAAGTTTTGGATGCCCCGAATAAGGTGGTGATAACGGAACGGATTGCGAAAAAGTATTTTAAGGAAGCCGATCCTATCGGTAAGATTATGATTTTTAAGGCCGATAAAGAACAGTTGGCGTGTGAGGTTTCTGGTGTTATGAAAGAAATGCCGTCCAATTCGCACATTCGTTACAATTTTTTGATTTCTTACTTATCCTTGCCGAAATTTTTACACGAGTACTGGTACCGGCACGAAACTTATACATACGTTGTGGTGGGAACTCCCGAACAGGCCCGGCAGATAGAGGCCGGATTTCCGGCAATGGCGGAAAAATACAAGACGGACGAAGCTTTGAAGAATAAGATATGGGGAGTGGAATTGGTGCCGTTGGAAGATATTCATCTTTCTCCTCCCAAAGCTTATGAAACGGAAGTGAAGGGAAACCGTTCTTCGATGGTGGCTTTGATTGTCGCCGCTATTGCAATTCTTTGCATCGCATGGATCAATTATGTCAATCTCACCGTAGTCCGCTCTATGGAACGTGCCAGAGAAGTCGGAATCCGGCGGGTGTCGGGAGCGACCCGAAAACAATTGATAACTCAATTTCTGTTTGAAGCTTTGTTGAATAATGCCATTGCGTTTGTGCTGGCTTTGGGGATATTGGAAGTGGCATTGCCTGCCTTCGACCGGCTGACGGGACGTGAACTCGATTTGTGGGTATGGTTCCGGAGTGCCTGGAGTTTGCTGATTGTGTTTGTTTTTGCTATGGGGGTGTTTTTATCCGGTTTTTATCCGGCGGTCATTCTGTCGGGGACGAAACCGATGAAAATGTTAAAAGGAAAATTCGTACATTCCAACAAAGCCGGAATTACCCGGAAAGTTCTGGTCGTCGTTCAATATGCCGCTTCGATGGTATTGATATGTTGTACCTTGGTGGTTTTTGCACAGTTAAACTTTATGCGCAATAAGGCTTTGGGAGTCCGGACGAATGAGGTACTGGTCCTGAAAACTCCCGGATATACCGAAGATATGTCGTTGAAATTGCAGGCCGTGAAACGGGAATTGGCTTTACTGCCCGGAGTGAAGGGGGTGACGGTGTCCAGTGCTATCCCCGGAGTTGAAGTGGGAATGTTCCTTTCAATTCGCCGGGCGAACGATGTCACCCGGCAAAACCGTTTGTATGAGATGCTGGCTTGTGATGAGGATTATTTGAAAGCCTATGATCTGGAACCTGTGGCAGGCCGGATATTTTCGGAAGATTTCGGCGGGGATACCGATAAGCTGGTGATTAATGAGGCGGCCGTTCGTAATTTGGGCTTTTCGGATAACAATGAGGTTTTGGGACAGTTGATTTCGGTTGAAACCGTAGAAGAACCGATGCAGGTGATTGGGGTGGTTAAAAACTTTCACCAGCAATCCCTGAATAAGGATTATACACCTATCATGTTTTTCCAGCATGAGCATATTCCCTGGTTTAAACAGCGTTATATCTCTATTGTGATGCAAGACGGTAATCCGCGCCTGTTGGTTGAAAAAGCACATAGAACCTGGGAACGGTATTTTGCAGATTCGAGTTTCGATTATTTCTTTTTGGATAATTTTTTCGATCAGCAATATCGTCAGGACGAGGTGTTCGGCCTGATGGTCGCTCTTTTTGCCGGACTCGCCATTTTTATTTCCTGTGTCGGTTTATGGGTATTGGTCATGTTTGCCTGTACGTTGCGTACCAAAGAAATGGGGATACGCAAAGTGCTGGGAGCTTCTAACCTGAATTTATTTTATCAATTGGGACATGAGTTTTTGCTATTGATCGGGATTGCTGTCTTGATTGCCTTACCGCTTTCCTGGCTGATTATGACGAGCTGGCTGGGAGGATATCCGTTCCGGGTAGAATGGGAGTGGTGGTTTTTCGGGCTTCCGGTTGTGCTTTTATTTGTGATTTCTGTGATTACGATTGGCTGGCAGACAGCAAAGACCGTATTCAGCAAGCCTGCCCGGTCGTTGAGATATGAGTAGCCGGAGGAACTGTATTTGGGGTAAAAAAGTGTTTACAGGAGTGGCGATCTCATAATAGAAGAAAATTCGTTATTAATTACCCGTTATTTTTATTAATTTCGCTGTATGAAATAACGGGTATATGGTAAAGATTTTATTGGTAGATGACGATACGACTTTTTGCCTGATGCTGAAAACCTGGCTAACGAAGAAAGGTTTTTCGGTAAGCGAAGCTTTTTCGTGTGCAGAAGGTTTGAAAAAAGTCAAAGAGGTTGAATATGATATTGTTTTGACAGACCTCCGTTTGCCTGATGAAGACGGTATTCATTTATTGAAGTCCGTGAAGTCGGTACGTCCGGGGACACAGGTGATTTTAATGACGGGTTATGCCGACATTCGGACGGCTGTCCTCGCTATGAAGCTGGGAGCTTTCGATTATGTGGCAAAACCGGTGATTCCGGACGAGATTTTAAAGAAAATTCAGGAGGCTTTGGAGCGGAAAGCAGAACCGTTACAACGGAATAAAAGCGTTGCGAAGAAAACGAAAGAGATTCCCTATATCAAAGGCACGAGCCAGGAGGCGGATAAATTGTATGAATATATCCGTTTGGTCGCCCCTACGATGATGACTGTGCTCATCACCGGGGAGAGTGGCTCCGGGAAGGAGTATATCGCCCGGTTGATCCATTCGCAAAGCAGCCGGAAAGACGCCCCTTTTATTGCCGTCGATTGTGGGGCGATTCCCAAAGATTTGGCCGCCAGTGAGTTTTTCGGACATGTGAAAGGAGCTTTTACGGGAGCCGTCACCGATAAGACGGGTTATTTCGTAGCCGCTTCCGGGGGAACTATTTTTCTGGACGAGATCGGAAACCTGAGCTATGATGTGCAGGTGCAGTTGTTACGTGCTTTGGAGGAGCGGAAAGTAAAACCTGTGGGAAGCGATAAAGAGATCGGCTTTGATGTGCGGATCATTTCGGCCACCAATGAAAATCTGACGAGAGCGGTGGCAGAAGGTGCTTTTCGGGAAGATTTGTATCACCGGTTGAATGAATTTTCTTTAAAGGCTCTCAGCTTGCGCGACCGGAAGGAGGATATTCCTGTCTTTGCCAATCATTTCCTTGAAAATTCAAATACGGAATTGGGGAAAGACGTGATCGGTTTCGATGAAGAAGTTATCCGGATTTTTAAGAATTATAATTGGCCGGGTAATCTCCGGGAAATGAGAAATGTGGTAAAGAGGGCCACCTTGTTATGCCAGTCCCCGTTTATTTCCGTAAACGATATTCCGGCAGAATTGTCTGCGGTATCCGAAACGATAGTCGAGGAGGACGATTTAGCGCTCAAGCGTCAGAAGAATGAGCTCGATCTGATCAAAGAAGCTCTTGCCAAATGCAATAATAATAAAAGTGAAGCAGCCCGTCTATTGAAAATCGACCGGAAAACCCTTTACAATAAACTCAAATATTATTCTATCGAGTAGCCAGCTTTTCATTTAATTCGAGGCTTAACCGGATTACTTCTTCCACCGTCGCTTTGACTTCTGGGCCGGTTTCTTTCGAACGTTCTAATTTTTGCAATAGCTCCACGATCGGTGAGGCCTCCAATTGCCGGAACATAGGCAGCATTTTGTGAGCCAATTGGAAAATCGCCGTGTAGTTGTCCGTTTGGAGATAGCCTTTGAATAAATCGATATTTTGGTGTGTGTCGTGAATAAACGATTCTACGATTTTGCGGGTAGCTTCCGGGTCGTTATCTGTGAAAAGCATAATGTTTTTCAAGGTATAGCCGTTTGTTGCAAGGTCTTCCTGAACATTTGCCCCCGTGGGGGCCGGAGTTTGCAATATTCTGCCCGAAACTTTTTCCAATACTTCAAATAATTGCACAGAAGTGAAAGGCTTATTCAGATAAGCCGTAAAACCTGCCTGCTGGTATTCGGCTTCCGTTTTATCCGGGTTTGCGGATAAAGCGACTACCGGAATGGTTGCCGCTCCCGGAAAACCGGATTGGCGGATGAGCTGTACCAATGCAAAACCGTCGGTTCCCGGCATTTGGATGTCCGAAAAGACGACATCATATTTTTGGGATTGCAAATGTTCCAGTATTTTATCCGGGTAGGTCGTCGTATCTGCCGCAATGCCTCTGGTTTGAAGCAAAGCACTTGTCATTTCGAGTTGTAACGGATCGTCATCTACCAGCAGAATGCGGAGATTGGATACATTTTGGGAAAGCTGCCTTTCTTCTTTCGCCGGGGTAAGCCGTTGCGGGGCGGTTGCCGGTGTTTCCACCTGTTTTATCCGTTTTAAAGGCAATTGGATCGTAAAGCAGCTGCCCTCTCCCGGAGCACTTTCCAGTGCTATTTCTCCATTCAGCAACTCCACCAACTTTAAGGTGATTGTAAGGCCTAATCCGGTGCCTTCTATGGTCGATGCAGACGATAGGCGTGTAAACTCCCTGAAAATCATTTCCTGTTCTTCCTGAGTCATTCCGGGGCCGCTGTCTTTGATCTTCAGAATGATCTTGTCGTCGGTCGTTGCCGTAACCGCACTAAAATAGATCGTCCCTTTGTTGGTATATTTTACTGCATTCGACAGAATATTCGAAAGTACCTGCCGGATGCGCAGGGCATCCCCTTTGCAATCGCTGTCTAAGTCTTTGCCGATCTTGCAGGTCAACCGTAGCTTTTTAGTATCTGCCAAAGGCATAAAGCTGTCGCATACTTCCTGAAACAGATGGGCAGGATTGAAAACCACTTCTTCCAATGGCATTTTATTACTTTCCAGCTTGGAGAGGTCTAATAAATTGGTGACCAGATTCAGGATGTGTTCGGAAGAGCCTTTCATATTTTTCAGGAAGTAGCTTTGTCGGTTGGTTACTTCCGTATTGTCGAGCAATTCGATATATCCTATAATAGAGCCTAAAGGCGATTTGATGTCATGGGTTACGGTAAGAATCAGTTTTTCCCTGCTTTCCAGTAATTGTTCCGCATACTGGTTTGCGGCTTCCAGTTTGCGGCGGTAACGCTGACTGCGGGAAATATCCCGCAGGATAAAGAAAGAAAAAAACACGATAATCAGCGAAGCCGCAACAGCTATCCAGGCAATGATGTTGGTGGTGGTGTTCACCACTTGTTCCCGCTGTATGATTTTACGGAATGAGTTGTTGATCTCTTCTTTCTCATACTCTCCCAGGATTCGTCTAAGCTGATCGGTGATGTGGGTACTTTGCCGGATAATATTATATTCGGTACGGTTGATTTGCCGGACAATATTTTCCCGTTTGGTTTGTACTTCTTCCCATACGGACTTTAGGATGTTCACTACCGTGTCCGTACTTTGCAGCGAGGTGATTTTGTCGAGCGTGTCCAGTATCGTTTGTTTGGAAATGGTGACCTGAAGGGTAGAGTCCTGCTTTCCTCTGGAGTTGAATAATCCCAGGAATCCCCGGCGTTTTCTTTCATTGACAATATAGGAACTGTCTCTTGTCGTGATGACACGCTGGCGTACTTCGGCTTTCTGCTCTATGGAGTCTCTGCTCAATTCGATGCTGGCGATCGCTTTGTCGTAAAATTCATTTGAGGTCAGGGATTTACGGGCACGAATCAAGGCTTCCAGATTTTTCGTTTTCCGTCCCAGTAGCATACTGATCGAATCCAGACGCAATTGCTGGTCTTCCTGGGTGGTCAGATGGCGGAGCGAGTCGATGTTTTTTTCCACCTGTTCCATGTTACCGATGTATTTTCGGAACGAGTTGTTCGAGCCGGTTTGCAGGAACACATTACTTAATGTTTCTGCTTCGTAAAGTTCTGCAATGGTGTTGCCGATGATAAATAGTTTCTGATTGGCTTCGCTCACACCCTCTTCTCCCACAGTCAGGCGGGTTACTTCTTTATAAATGAAAACCACAGCTATAAAGCTTAGTGCGAAAAGCAGTATATAGCTTAAAATAATCTTCGATTTAGTTTGCTTAAAATATCCAGATGACATATAACCGTGTATTCTACCCGATAAAGTTATATCTTTTTATCGGATTGAAATCACCCGGAAAAAAGAATTTTTGTGTTGCCCTGCCGCAAGGCCGGATTGCTGCCGTTTTTTATAGAATAAGAATGGTTTGTTTCGGGAACCCGTACAGAGAAATAAAACGGAGTTGTCAAGGTTTCCCGACAACTCCGTTTTTATCAATAGAATTTTAAGATTCTAATCCGGATGCAGCTGTTATTCTGCTAAAATGGTCAGTTCTGCACCGGAGGCAAAATCCTGTCCGTTTTGTTCGCTCAACGCAGTGAAGCGGAGGTAACGGGCTTTTACCGGTTTGGAGAACATCACTTTTTTCTCTTTCAGGTTGTTCTCGAATCTGCCTTTTTGAATGGGAGCTCCCCATTCTTTACCGTCCATACTTACCTGGATCGTATAATCTTTGATGTTACCGTTTCCTCCGTTTTGGCGAGGCAGGTAAGTAAATCCTTTCATCGTTTTCACTTCTCCTGCGTCCAGATCTACCCAATGCGGGTGTTTGGCTACCGTAACCGAATACATCGTGTGCCAGATTGTGTTCGGATCGCCGTCCGTGAGGTGTGCTGCGTCTCCTTCGCCTGCTTCCTGGCTGCTGGCATAGATCACCTGGGGTTGGATACTTTCGATCTTTTTGAAGGTCATGCTGGTTTTGATTTTAGGTGAATCTTTAAACCAGGCTGTTACCGTACCGCCATTACGCAACGGGATAGGCTCGCTGTATTCTTTCGCTTTGCTCTTGTCTAAAGTGTAGTAAATTACTGCATTGGCTTTAGAAGAAGAGATTTCTGCAACTCCTGCGGCATTCCGGGTGATGGAAAGTGGCATTTCTCCTGCCGGGGCGACATTGGCTGTGGTGGTCAGGTCTTTCCCTGCCGGGCGGATAATGAAGCCCATATTGTGCTGTCCGGCGAATACCCGGTCGTGTACTAACGGACCGCCTTGTCCGCAACTGTTCCCTCCCAATCCGGTTACAGCCGCATCGAGATGTAAATAAGTATCTCCGGCTTTCGGTAACTGGTAAGGATGAGACGCCAGAATCAGGTCGAGCGCAGAATATTGTAGAGCGGAGGCCGACAAACGGTCGGTTGCGATAAATACTGCCCCTTTGCCTGCATTGTCGGTCAGGGCGCACCAGCGGACGTCTTCGTGGTTACCCATATCCTGGGGTTTCGGGAAGTTAACGAATTCGCCTGCTACGGTATTTTTGTGTTGTTCGATAAATTGTCCGGTTTTCCGGTCGGCATAATTATCGATCGGGCCTCTGCCGTAATAGGTGAAGTTTGCATATTGCTGCGGAACTTTCACAACGTATCCTAAACGCGGCAGCACCATATTCGGTTGGTTCGACGTAATGCTGGCCTGCAATTCGATAGAGCCGTCCTGATAAACCGTCCAGATTTGGTTGGTCGTAAATTTGAAATCGCTGTCTTCAAATTTTCTGTCTGTCAGCTCTTCGATCTTATTTTTACCTGAGCTGGTTCCTCCCAAAATCTTAGCTGCATTCGGAGCTTGCGACTCTACGGTGAACGCCAGTACGACCGTTCCGTCGTTTTTAGTGAAGATGGTGCTATTGGTTGCTTTATGTACCAAGTTGTGCAAACCACGGTCGAACCACTGGGAATAGAACCAGTTGTCGTTGTTGGTAAATGCCCGCAGGGCATCCAGTTTCGGACCGTTGCCGTCGGCAATAACCGTTTGCCCGTCATAGGTCAAGCTGTAAATGCTTCCGGTATTCGCATCGAATTTAGCTTCGAAACGATCGCCTTTTACCGTTTTGATGTTGGATTTCGAGTCGGTATATTGCAGTTTGCCAGCCTGTGCCGCCACTTCGTTGATCGCCGGGCGCCGGGTGGCTTCTTTCACTAAGGTTTGTTCTTCTGCCGTGACGAAACCTTTATCGGCCCAGGGCATGTTTTTATTTAGCAGGAACTGAATCTTTACAAAATATTCCGATTCGTTTTTCAATTTGTCGTAAGCATAGGGCACGGTGATGGTAGCTTTAGTGCGGGGCGCGATTTGCGGAACAGCCAGTGTGCCCGATTGGGTTTCTTTACCATTTTCATAAAGAGACCATTTCACATCATAGTCTGAAAGGTTTGTGAAATATTGTTTGTTGAATATTTCGAATGTTCCTTTTTTCACGTCGATAGGTTGTACCCCTATGTTTTGATACACCTTTTTCACTTCGTAATATTGTGGTTTCGGTTCCAGGTCGCCGAATACAATCCCGTTCATCACGAACTGTCCGTCGTTCGGGGTATCGCCGAAATCACCGCCATAAGCCAGATAACGTTCTCCGGTTTCCTTGTCGTAATTGTACATGGATTGATCCACCCAATCCCAGATCGCTCCTCCGCAGAAGAAGTTGGTCGATTCCATCGCTTCCCAGTAATCGATCAGGTTTCCGCATGCATTTCCCATAGAGTGGGCGTATTCCGAAATATGGAAAGGATATTTGATGTTGTAATTTCCTTTAACGGCGCCACGTACCCAGCCGATAGACGGATATTGGTTAGAGCCCATATCTACGATAGAGTTGTTACGCTCATATTGAACAGGGCGGGATTTATCTACTTTTTTCAGGGCATCGTATGCCGTAACGAAGTTCTTTCCCGGCCCAGCCTCGTTTCCTAACGACCAGATCACGATAGAAGGATTGTTGATGTTGCTGTGAACCATTTCCATAACACGGGATACATGAGCGTTTTCCCATTCCGCCGGATGAGAAAGCGAAGCTGCTCCATAGTAATATTCATGGGATTCGATATTGGCTTCGTCTTCCAGATAGATGCCGTATTTGTCACATAAGAAATACCAGTAAGGATCGTCGGTATAATGCGAGTTACGTACGTGGTTGATATTACCGCGCTTCATTAACATGATTTCGTTTTCCATCATTTCGCGGGTGATTGCATGTCCCACGGCCGGATTGGATTCGTGACGATTGACGCCTTTTAATTTTACCGTTTTGCCATTGATGTAGTAGTAACGTCCTGCTAATCCGAATTCGTCTTCGGAAGCCGGAGTGTCTTTGATTTCCACTTTTCGGAATCCTACGATGGTCGAAACGGTTTCTATCGTTCTATTCTTGGCATCTTTCAATTCTGCTACCAGAGTGTAGCGGTAAGGTGCTTCTGCCGACCATTTATTCGGTTTCTGTACTTTCAGTTCTACGGTTTCCGCTTCCAGCGTTTCATTCGGTTTCACCGGATTGATCGTTGCCGAAACGGTGGCGTTCGCTACCTGGGTGTTTTCGTCCGAATATAATTTGTTCGCGTAAAGTGTGTAAACTAATTTGTAGCCTTTCACTGCTTTTTTCCCGAAATTACGGATGTCTGCACTAATGGCGAGCGATCCGTTTGTATAGGTCGCGTCCAAATCCGGAATCACTCTTAAATCGCTTACCTGTACTTTAGGTGTTGCATGCAAAGCTACCGTGCGGAAAATACCCGGTAAGCGGAACATATCCTGTGCTTCCAGAAATGAACCGTCGGAACTGCGGTACACTTCGGCAGCAACTACGTTTTTCCCTTTCTGAAGATATTTGGTGATGTTGAAACTGGCCGTGTTCCGGGAGTTTTTAGAGAAACCTACGTATTGTCCATTGATCCAAAGGTAGAAAAACGAATCAACTCCGTCGAAGTTGATGAACACTTCGCGTCCGTCCCAGTCCTGCGGAATTTCGAAATCCCGGCGGTATGAACCGACTTCGTTACGGTGTTTATAAGTCGTCCAGTGGGTCGGCGGCGTACGCATCACCCCTCCGCGCCAGTCGTCCACTTTCACCTGATGCTGAAAGATCACAGGCTGGTTTACGTAGATGGGCACACCGTATTTTAAGCTGCCGTCTTTTTGAATGCCATATATATTCCAGCTTGAAGGAACCGGAATATTATCCCAGTTCGATACATCGAATTCTGTTTTATAGAAATCTTGTGGACGTGAATCCGGATCGGGAGCCCAGTTGAATTTCCAGTCGCCATTCAGAGATTGCCAATATTTGCTATTTTCCGGCAATACTTTCCGGGCATGATCTACATCCTGGAAAGAAAAGAAATAAGCATGTGGCTGTTCTTTGTTCAACGCTATATTTTCCGGGGATTGCCATTCATTTCCCGTCGGAGTTTCTACTGAGGCATAATGGAAGCCTTTTAAGGGTGGTTGAGTGGCAAAACACTGTAAGGCCAAACAACACACGATTAAACCCAATGTGATTTTACGCATGATTTTCCTTTAATTATTGTTTGATTTATTATAGTCTCTTTCCCTATCATAGGAGTGTTTAAGCAGGATATTTGAATATCGCTTTTCTACCAATAGGCAAAATATTGCACGTTTTTTTGTGCAAAAATTGCATATCTCCCTGATTATAATTCTTTTAATAGAGATTAAACGCCTAAAACACAATTGCTACATTCGCAATCTGATACAATATTCGTCAAAATCTGTCACTTTGCCAAATCATTTTGACGTAAATTATTGTTTTATAAGTAAAGAAATTTAGAAAATCGGTTGCACAGAGTGGGGCGGATTACCGTCACGGTGAGATTTAATGTAGTCCTAAAAATAATTTGCGGGGCTGGAAACAGGATTCGGCAAATGAACGAACGATTTTTCAGGTAGATATTTATTAAAAAAGCTCTCTGAATCATCAGAGAGCTTTTACTTTTCGGTTTGTGATCCCGTGGGGACTCGAACCCCAATCAAAGGAACCGGAATCCTTCATTCTATCCATTGAACTACGGAACCGTTTAAGCGCTACAAAAGTAGCAAAATTAAAAGAAAAAAGGAGGATTTTGTCCTCCTTTTTTATCTTAATTGATTTTCTTTCTACTACCGTAGTTGATTTTCAGGGAGTTTGCTTTTCGCAATTCTTGTTTGATGTCGGTAACAATACCCATCGTCACATCTTCCTGTACTTTCAGGTTGTTGATAATGCTGTTTCTGTCTTCTTCATTACGACTTTCCTGTTCTGCAGCGACAAAAGCGGCAATATCTTGCAGTGTAGCGAAACTGTCATTTAGCTGAATTCTTGGTTCTGTACCGTAAGCTCCCTGATATTGAGGGGTCGGTTTACCAACGTAAATACTGCTGACCAACGATTTTTTTTCCAGTTTCACAGCCTGAGTCGCTTCCGGCATATTGTTCTGGATCATCAAAGTCACTTCACGCATCGTGGTACTCACCATAAAGAAGAACAGCAACATGAACACAATGTCAGGTAAAGAAGCCGTTGAAATAGCAGGCACTTCTCTTTTACCGTCTTTCTTAAATTTTCCCATTATTTTTTTACATTTTTAGGTTCAGCCTCTGAAATCTGAGTCGGGATTAACAGACGAATCGCTTCTTGCTGCTCTTCGTCGAGCTCGTCGTAATTCTTTCCCCATTTTTCATTGGATTTCATATTTCTCATTTCATTGAAGGCCGACGTCAATTGGTCTTGTACTGCCACATACATCCGATAGGATGTGCCCTTGTCACTTTGGAGTGAAATAATACCTTTGGACACTTCAGCTTTGCCGAAGAAAGGTATTTCTTTCAGATCCTTCTGAGGTAGGTCTTCGCTGTTATTCGGGTTCAGAATGAACTCTTTGGTTCTTTCTTTGAGGTTGGAAACGTCGGTGATTTCGTCGTTTACAGACAAAAGATCATCTCTGTTCACCAATATTCTCAAAACGTTTCTGGTGGCGACTTTCGGTGCTTCCATATTCTCCGGCTGATAGGGCGGGAGTTTTCTGTAAATACCGGAATCCACATTCATGGTTGTGGTAGCCAAAAAGAACACGAGTAACAAGAACGCGATGTCAGCAGTTGAAGTGGCATTAATTTCTGGTGTTTTTTTTGCCATATTCTTGTTTTTTTACCTATTCCAAAAGGAAGTAGTTATTTTATTCTTCTATAAATTTCCGAACCTGCGATTGCTAAGAATGCACCGCCGAACAGAAAATACATTGTAAATAATATGGTGTCTGAAAACTTCAATACGGAAGGAACATTATCGGTTCCAGTATAACCCACAATTTTCATCGGTGTTCCGTCCGACAGGGCATAAGCAATCAGAATAATCACTGCAACTACTGCCAAGCCGATAAAGCTTTTCATCGCCTGTTTCGGACGGGTAAATAAACGGGCAATCGGGAATACCAATGCCGCGATGATTGCAATGCCGAACAGAACATAAGCCCAGTTCAGGAAAGCTGCCGTATATACCGGGGTGTCGTATTGTTGGTTGGGAACACTCCCTCCAAACATGAATAAACCTAACAACACCGCAGTAATAACAAACATTGCAATCGTGACAATGTTTAGTATTTTTTTGCTATCCATGGTTTTTTATTTCTTTATTTGTTCGTGTTTTACTAAGATATCCAATAAGCTTACAGAAGCATCTTCCATGTTGTTTACGATGCCTTCTACTTTTGCGATACAATAGTTATAGAATACCTGCAGAATCATAGCTACGATCAAACCACCTACGGTTGTAATCAAAGCCACTTTGATACCTCCTGCAACCAATGCCGGGCTCATATCTCCTGCAGCCTGAATGTTATCGAACGCCTGGATCATACCGATTACAGTTCCAAGGAATCCCAACATCGGGGCTAAAGCGATGAACAATCCGATCCAGGTCAAACCTTTTTCCAAAAGTCCCATTTGTACGGAACCATAAGATACAACCGATTTTTCAACCATGTCTATACCTTGATCGTAACGAGAAAGTCCCTGATAGAAAATACTTGCAACCGGACCTCTGGTGTTGCGGCAATAGTCTTTTGCTGCTTCCAGTCCTCCGTTGTTCAGGGCATCTTCGAAACCTGCGATGAATTTTTTGGTGTTTGTGTCGGAAAGATTCAAATAAATTACTCTTTCGATAGCGATTGCCAGACCGAAGATCAAACACAATACAACAGCCGCCATAAATCCGGCACCACCTTCGATGAATTTTTGTTTGATGGCTGCGTGCAGGGTTGTGCTCTCAATTACTTCATCATCGAAAGAAGTTGCAGTCTGTGTTGTCTGAACGTCAGCAGCAGCTGTTTCTTCTTCCTGAGCCATTAGTTTTGATGCTCCAATAGTAAGCATACCTAAAACTGCTATTAGTGCAAATAATTTTCTCATGATCAATTTAACTGATTTTTAGTTTATTAATAATTAAAATTTAACTCTCGTTTTCTACGTTCTCCTTATGCAAACCTTTGTGTGGCCTATTATACCCACCAAAAGACGCGGCAAGGTACAAAAAAAATGTTAAAACCCAACACGATTAATACTAATTTCTCCCTTAATCGATGAATTTAAGTATTTTTTTATTTCGTTAGTGTCTTGACATTTGGCCAATAAATGCATCATTTTACAGATCGCCGCTTCCATGGTAATATCATATCCACTTGACACACCGTATTTTAATAATTTTCTGCTGGTTTCATATCTTCCCATCTCCACCGTACCGCCCAGGCATTGGGTGACGTTGTATATAATGGTTCCTTTGCTTGCGGCTTCCTTTATTTTCGAAAGAAATACCTTGTCCGTCGGTGCGTTTCCCGAACCGTAAGTTTCTAAAATAATTCCTTTTATGCCCGGTGTATTAACGATCGCTTCGATTACTTCCGGTCGCAGGCCGGGAAATAGTTGCAGAATGGCGATACCTGTGTTCATCGGGGTGAAGGCGGACAGTTCCCCTGTGCGGGGCGTGTAATCGATAGCTCCGTAATTATAATGTATATGGATACCGATTTCCGCTAACGGAGGATAATTGAACGATTGAAAAGCGTCGAAGCTTTCTGCATTGACTTTAGTCGTTCTGTTGCCCCGGAACAGTTTATCCCCGAATAGGATGCACACTTCCGGAACGATTGCCTTATCTTCCAGATAAGCTGCGGCTATCTCGAGAGCGGCGATCAGGTTTTCGCGTCCATCGGTTCGGATGGTGCCGATGGGCAACTGCGAGCCGGTGAAAATAACCGGTTTGGTCAGGTTCTCCAGCATAAAACTCAATGCCGAGGCAGAGTAAGCCATTGTATCCGTACCGTGCAGAATGACGAAGCCGCAATATTTTTCATAGTTCTTTGTAATGATATTGCAAAGATTTTCCCAGAGATCGGGTTTCAGGTCGGACGAGTCGATAATATCCGGCAGGGTATAACTGTCGATCGTAAAGCCGAATTCTTTGATTTCAGGGACGGCTTTGGCGATCTGCTCAAAGTTGAACGGGCATAACGCTCCCGTTTCCGGATCGTTTACCATGCCGATCGTTCCGCCTGTGTATATAATGAGTACGGATTTCTCCATTTGCGATTTGTCGTAATTAAACTACCGGGAAAATGATTTCGGGTCACCGGAAAAACGATTAGCTATCTCCTCTGTTTTCAAGTTGCAAATTAAATAAATTCATGGCATTTTGTGTCGTTACCGCTTCTATTTTTTTTATATCTTCTCCTGTCAGTTCTGCTATTTTGGCGGCAATCAGGGGGATATAGCCGCTTTCGTTCCGTTTACCCCGGAAAGGAACGGGTGCCAGGTAGGGTGAATCGGTTTCCAGTACAAGGTGTTCTATACCTACTTTTTGTACGGCTTTTGCCATGGCACTGTTTTTGAACGTCACCACCCCGCCTATGCCTAACAGGAGTCCCATTTCACAGGCTAATACGGCTTCTTCCTCGTTGCCGGGGAAACAGTGCAGTATTCCTTTCACGTGAGGATGTTTTTTTAATACCTGGAATATTTCCGGTAGTGATTCCCTGGAATGAATGATTATGGGGAAGTTCATATCTTTAGCCAGTCCTAACTGGTGTTCAAAAGCTTTGATCTGTTCTTTATAAGTGCTTTTATCCCAATAGAGGTCTATGCCACATTCACCGATCCCGTAGAATGTGTGGGTTCCCAGCTGTTTTTCTACCTGTGTCAGTTCTTCCCGGTAATTTTCGTGAACAGAGGTCGGGTGAAGTCCTGCCAATGGAAACATCATATCGGGATATTGTGCTTCCAGAGCCAGCATACGCCCGCGTGATTCGCTGTCGATATCGGGTAAAACAATATATTTTACATTTGCTTCCAGTGCACGTTGCACCGTTGCAGTCCGGTCTTCCCGGAATTCTTCTTCGTAGATGTGTGAATGTGTGTCGATAAACATATTCGGAATGTTTATAGTGATTGTTCCGGCGAAAAGCCTTTAGAATTTTATTTTGCTGTTTTCTGGAACGAAGATAATAAAAAAGTCGAACGATAAGTTATGCCGGCATAAGCTTTTACATTTATTCAGAAAACCGGAGTCCGCTACCGGTGAGCCCGGAATGGATATTTCGGGAAAAGCCGGAAGAAATTGCTGATATCGGCCTACCTGGACGGGATAAGTCCCGGGTGAAGATAGATGAGGGGTGAAGGTTTGAAACACCTCCTGCGAGGATAATCCTCGCAGGAGGGATGTCATTCGTCGCATTTTGCAGCTCGGAAGATTTATACATGCCCCTGGGCGCACATGGCTTCTGCCACTTTGATAAAGCCTCCGATATTCGCCCCTTTTACATAGTCGATTTTATCACCGGTTTTGCCGAATTTCACGCAGGTATCATGTATCTCTTTCATAATTTGCGATAGTTTGGCATCTACTTCTTCGGCCGTCCAACTGTAACGCATCGAATTTTGGCTCATTTCGAGTCCCGATACGGCAACTCCTCCCGCATTGGCGGCTTTGCCCGGTGCAAAAGCGATGTGATCGTTCAGGTATTTTACGGCTTCGGCGGTACATCCCATGTTGGAGGTCTCCACCACCATCCGGCAGCCGTTCGCTACTAATTTTTTAGCATCTTCTTCGTTCAATTCGTTCTGTATCGCACACGGAAAAGCTATATCGCATTTCACCTCCCAGGGTTTATGGCCGGGGAAGAATTTGGCCCCGAACCGTTCGGCGTAAGGTGCGACGATGTCGTTGTTGCTCGCCCTGAGTTCGAGCATGTAGTCCACCCCTTCCTGCGTCAATCCTTTTTCATCGTAAATGTAACCGTCCGGGCCGGAAATGGTGACGACTTTAGCGCCTAACTGCACTAATTTTTCAGCCGCTCCCCAGGCAACATTCCCGAAACCCGACAAGGCTACGGTTTTACCTTTGATGTCGTCGCCTTTTTCTTTCAGCATGTGTTGAGCAAAATAAACCGTTCCATATCCGGTGGCTTCCGGGCGTACTCTCGAACCGCCGAATTCCCGGGCTTTCCCGGTGAGCACTCCGGTAAATTCATTACATATTCTTTTATACTGTCCGAACAGATATCCGATCTCCCTGCTTCCCACACCAATGTCTCCTGCCGGAACGTCCGTATCCGGGCCGATGTGCTTGCAGAGTTCGGTCATAAAACTTTGACAGAAACGCATGACTTCATTGTCCGATTTCCCTTTGGGATTGAAGTCCGATCCTCCTTTGCCCCCTCCCATGGGAAGAGTCGTCAGGGAATTCTTGAAAGTTTGTTCGAATCCTAAAAATTTCAAGCCTCCCAGCGTAACCGACGAATGGAAGCGCAAACCGCCTTTGTACGGGCCGATCGCACTGTTGAATTGTACGCGGTAACCCCGGTTGATCTGTACCTCTCCTTTGTCGTCGATCCAGGGGACACGGAAAATAATCACTCTTTCAGGCTCTACCATTTTTTCGAGAATCTTATTGGCTTTGTATTTGGGATTCGATTGATAGGTATCCCATACGGTTTCAATAACTTCTTCTACTGCCTGATGAAATTCTGTTTCACCTACCGTCCTTGCTTTCAGGGCGTCCATGAATGCTTTAATTTCCGGTTTCATGTTGTATGTTGTTTAGTCAAAAAATGTGTTTCAAACGTTTTCGTATGTCAAATTTATTTATTTATTTTTTATAGTAAAATTTTTTCAAATCAATTTTTTGCTAATAAATGTCGCTTTTGCTTTTGAATTGTTATCGAAATATGGTTTTAGTTGATAATCTGAAAGTTTTTTCGATTGAAAAATAAAGACCGGAGAACTGTCCGATCTGTTGGGTCCGGATTTCTTCTTTTTTATTTAGAAAGCAGTATATTTGAGAACAAATTATTATAAGCGTTGTAAATTATGAAGTTATTAGGTAAGTGTTTGATAACCTTTGTGGTCGTGGCGTTTTTTGCGGCAAATCTATTCGCCGGGGAACGGCAGGTGAGTATTATTCCCGTACCTTCCAGCCTGGTGCAGGGAGAGGGAGAATATGTATTGCGTAGCGGCAGGATTGTTTGTGTCCCTTTTAATGATGAATTGAAATCGATCGTCCGGTATCTGAACGGTAAAATAGAGCCTGCATCGGGAATCGGGTTTACCCCTGCCGCTTCCGGTAAAGGGGTTGTCCGGCTGGAGCTGACCGGAGACCGGGACCTGGGTGCGGAAGGGTATCGTCTTTCTGTGGGGAAAAAAGGAATCCTTATTACTGCGGCATCCCCTGCCGGGTTATTCTATGGCGTGCAGTCTTTATTACAATTGTTGCCGTCTCAGGTAAAAAGCCGGGAGAGAGTGGAACAGATGGATTGGACGCTTCCTTGTGTGGAAGTGAAGGACGTGCCCCGATTCGGCTGGCGGGGTATGATGCTCGATGTTAGCCGCCATTATTTCAACAAAGAGGAAGTAAAACAATTTATCGATGAAATTGCCGAATATAAAATGAATGTATTTCATTGGCATCTTACGGATGACCAGGGATGGCGTATCGAAATCAAGTCGTTGCCGGAACTGACCCGTAAAGGGGCTATGCGTGCGGAACGGGTGGGCGACTGGTGGACCCGGGAGCCGCAGCAGCCCGGCGAACCGGTATCTTATGGAGGCTTTTATACCCAGGAAGATATTAAAGAGGTTATCGAATATGCCCGTGAACGGTATGTTACGATTATGCCCGAGATCGATGTGCCCGGCCACAGTCTGGCTTTTTTGGTCGCTTATCCGGAATTGGCTTGTTTTAAGGCGCCGGAATATATCAATGTCGGGAATAAATTTTATGGAATAGACGAAAATAGCCTTTGTGCCGGAAACGATAAAACGTTCGAATATTTGGAGAAAGTGTTTTCGGAAGTGGCCGCCCTTTTCCCTTCGCCTTATATCCATGTGGGGGGAGATGAATGTTTTAAAGGATTCTGGAATAAATGCCCGAAATGTAAAGAACGGATGCAGCAGGAAGGATTGAAGAATGTGCATGAATTGCAGAGTTATTTTATCCGCCGGATGGAAAAAGTTTTGAAGGCGAAAGGGAAACGCTTGGTCGGTTGGGACGAAATCCATGACGGCGGATTGGCTCCGGAGGCGAATGTTATGTCGTGGCGGGGAATGAAAGGAGGTATTCAGGCTGCACAGCAAGGACATCATGTGATTATGACTCCGGATAATCATTGTTATCTGGATTTGTATCAGGGGGAACCGACCGTAGAGCCCGAAACTTATTCTATGTGCCGTTTGAGCGATTCGTATGCATTTCAGCCTGTGCCGCAGGGGGTGGATTCTACATTTATTTTAGGAGGACAGGGTAATCTGTGGAGTGAATCGATTCCCACTTTCCGGCATGCCGAATATATGGCATGGCCCAGAGGCTGGGCATTGGCCGAGGTGTTGTGGTCGCCTGAAAATGTCCGGAGCTGGAAAGATTTTATCCGGCGGGTGGAAGAGCATTTTAACCGGGCGGAATATGCCGGGACGAATTATGCCCGCAGTATGTATAATGCGATTATTACCCCTTATCGGAATGAGGCCGGGGAGGTAGAGATCGAACTTTCGGCAGAGCTCGACGATCTGGATATTTACTATACGTTCGATAATACGAATGTGGATACTTTTTCCGTAAAGTATGAACGTCCGTTGTCGATTCCCCGGAATGCAACCCGGTTGATTGTCGGAACTTTCCGTGAAGGGAAGCCTGTCGGAAAACAGATTGCTATCGAGGCGAAGGAGTTGGTGAAGCGCGCCGGAAATAAAAAGCGGGTAGTAGGTAACCTGAATTAACAGACACTGTAATTTTTTCCCGGTAAGGCTATGACCTTTCCTTCCAGTTCTAATTTTAAGAATAGGGCGGATAGTTCGTTCACGGGGATGTGAGTTGCAACGGCGATTTCATCCATGCGCATATTTTCTTTGTCGGAAAGCAGCTTGAGCACTACCGTTTCATTATCGTCTGTGCTGAAAAGACCGAGTGTGGTTTGCAGGGGAAGGGCGGAAGAACAGCTCAATCCTAAAATGTTTGCAATGTCTGTGGTACTTTCGACTAAAGCCGCTACATTTTCTTTAATCAGGCGGTTGCATCCGGCCGACCATTTATCTTCCGGCCGTCCCGGAAGCGCCATAACATCCCGGTTATAGGAAAGAGCGATCCGGGCCGTGGTCATGGCTCCTCCTTTTTCTGCCGATTCTGCAATCAGGGTGGCCTGGCTCATGCCCGCGATAATTCGGTTTCGTTGCAGGAAATTGGCCGGCAGTACTTTGGCACAACAAGGAAATTCGGAAATCAGCGCCCCTCCCGTTTCTATGATTTTTTCTGCCAGTTTTTTATGGGCTGCGGGATAGATCATGTGCAGCCCGTGCCCTAATACGGCATAGGTTTTCAGATGATTGGAGAGGCTGGCCCGGTGTGCCGCAGCATCGATGCCGAAAGCCAAGCCGCTGACGATGGCGGGACGATGTCCTGACCGGGAAAGCTCTGTCAGGATAGATTCCACTTTTGCTTCGCCCCGGGGTGTGGCATGACGGGTCCCCACGATGGCTAAACGGACGGGACAGGCATTGATATCCAATGTCCCCTTGTAGAAAAATACCAGGGGAGCGTCTTCGCAATGTGCCAGTAATTCGGGATAACCGGGGTGCTCGATAGAGCAAATGTGTATGCCGTGTTTGTCCATGTCCTCTAATTCCCGCTTTGCCTTTTCGAGAGCGAGGGAGCGATCGGGGGAACGGAGGGGAATGTGAGTCGCCCGGTAGAGTTTTTCCAGAGCTGCCGGACTTTCTTTGAAAAAGCCCTCTATTCCTCCGCACTGTTCGAATAGCGGCAGATAGAGCCGGGAGTTGAATCTGGGTAGCATGGTCACGGCTACCTGAGTTTGGATGGCGCTTTCCGGAATCATATCGCTAAGGTTTAAGGTGAGGAATTAGCGAATATAATAATAATTTTATTAACTATGAAATAGTTGGAAAAAGAAAGTGATTTTAATCGATAATGCCGGAGTAAAACGATAAATGAAAGATAAGGAATACTTTTTGTTGCCTACTTTTTAAAATTTGCTATGAACTAATTACCTTTGTGATAAACTTCTACTTATGAAAAATATAGTTTTTACCCATGAAGCGGGGCGTATTCTCCGGGAGAGCCTTCAAACGACAGCACCCGGCGGAGTGTTTGTGCTGGTGGACGATACGACGCGGGAACATTGTCTCGGTTTGTTTCAGGACAGTGGATTTACGGATTCCCACCTGATCTCTGTTCCGGCTGGAGAACATCATAAATCATTGGAAAGCGTTGCACAGATCTGGTCGGTATTAAGCCGTCAGGGAGCCAAACGCAATTCTGTGCTGGTGAATATCGGCGGCGGGCTGATAACGGATATCGGGGGCTTTGCGGCCTCGTGCTTTAAGCGGGGAATCCGCTGTATCAATATCCCTACTACTTTGCTGGCACAGGTGGATGCATCGGTGGGAGGAAAAACCGGAATTAATTTCAACGGGCTGAAAAATGAGATCGGCACTTTTTCTATTCCTGAATTGGTGATTATCGATAATACTTTCCTGAAAACTTTACCTTTGAGACAGGTGTTGTCGGGATATGCCGAAATGTTGAAGCATGCCTTACTTGCAGGAGAGGAAGCGCTGGCAGAGGTGATGAATGCCGATTTGAAACAAGTAGGGGAATCCGATTTTCTGGAATTGATCCGTAAGTCGGTGGCCGTAAAAGCGGCGGTTGTCGAAGCCGACCCGAAAGAAAAGGGTATTCGGAAAGCTTTGAATTTCGGGCATACGATCGGACATGCGATCGAAAGTGTGGCGATCGAACAGGATATGGAAATATATCATGGTGATGCCGTAGCTTATGGAATGGTGGTCGAATTATATCTCTCCATGAAAAAACTGGGATTCGAGACCAGGCATTACGAGGCTGTGCGCAGGTTGGTGGAAGAGAGATTTCCCCGTTACCGCGCGGTGGCCGGACCGGAAAAATTATACAGCCTGATGCTGCATGACAAGAAGAATGAACAGGATGGGGTGAATTTCACTTTATTACGTTGCCCCGGGGAATTCGAGATCGATAATTATTGCAGTAAAGAAGAAATATTGAGTGCATTGGAACAGCTGACCGTTTGAGGCTGATTTACCCGCAATATTTGAAAAATGAATATAGCCTTGAATTTTAAAAATACGGTTCTGAACGGCGAAGTACGGCTTCCGGCGTCCAAAAGTATTTCCAATCGCGTGTTAATTATCAATGCTCTTGCCGATAGTGTTCTGCCGGTGGAGAATCTCGCCGATTGCGACGATACGAATTCCATGCTCCGGGTGTTGAACTCGAACGACAATCGTTTCGACATCGGGCATGCCGGTACTGCTATGCGTTTCCTGACCGCTTTTTTATCGCGTATTGTAGGGTGTTGGGAAATAACCGGGTCGGAACGGATGCAACAACGTCCGATCAGTGTCCTGGTGGATGCCTTAAATCGATTGGGGGCACGTATCGAATATACCGGAAAGCCGGGATGTCCGCCTTTGCGGATACATGGCTCGTTGCTGACGGGGGGAGAAATCGGGATGCCGGCGTCGGTCAGCAGTCAGTATGTTTCGGCTTTGATGATGATCGCTCCTTATATGGCGAACGGTTTGAAGATCAGGCTGACAGGTAAGATCGTATCGCGAACCTACATTGAAATGACCCGTCACATTATGGAGGAGTTCGGGGCGAAAGTCGTTTTTCGGGAATCGGAAATTGTTGTAGAGCCTTGCCCTTATACTCCGGTGGCTTTCCGGGTAGAATCGGATTGGAGCGCTGCTTCCTATTTTTATGAGTTGCTTGCCGTTTCGGGTGCGGGTGAAATCCGGATGCCCGGTTTATTACAGCATAGCACCCAGGGAGATTCGGGGCAGGCCGGGGTTTGGGAAAAGTTAGGGGTTTCAACCTCTTTCGAAGCCGGAGGAGTGGTGATTGCTGCCGGGAAACCGAAGGTTTCTGAGCTGGAGTTCGATTTTGTGGAGATGCCCGATGTGGTACAGTCGTTCACCGTGGCTTGCTGCGTTATGGGCGTGCCTTTCCGCTTTACGGGGGTGGAAACTTTGAGGATCAAAGAAACCGACCGCCTGAAGGCTTTAGCCGACGAATTGGAAAAATTAGGATATATCCTGAACATTGAAGGCGATAATATTTTGAGTTGGGACGGAACTTGCAAACAAGCAGGTAAACCGGAGATCGCCACTTATCACGATCACCGTATGGCTATGGCTTTTGCCCCTGCCGCCTTGAAACATCGGGGAATGGTTATCGTAGATAAAGAAGTCGTTACAAAATCTTTTCCCGGATATTGGGATGAACTGCAAAAATTCTGCGACGGGCAGAATTGAAAATGTTGCCGGATACCCGCACGGATTCGCGGGTAATTTATAAATCGACACATTAAATTATATGTTTGAAGGTCTTTTACAATCGTCTTATTTCGCTTTATTTCTGATCGTTGCCTTAGGCTTTATTGTTGGCCGGATTAATTTTAAAGGAATTTCCTTAGATGTTTCCGCCGTCATTTTTATTGCTTTGCTATTCGGTCATTTCGGTGTGGTCATCCCTAAGGAATTGGGAAATTTCGGGTTGGTGCTGTTTATCTTTACCATTGGTATTCAAGCCGGGCCGGGTTTCTTCGATTCGTTCCGTTCCAAAGGGAAAACATTGATATTGATCACCTTGCTAATCGTAGGATCGGCAAGCCTGACCGGAATATTGTTCAAATACCTGTTGGGAATCGACACTCCCGATATTGTAGGGCTGATAGCCGGGGCTTTAACCAGTACGCCCGGTTTGGCTGCGGCTATCGATGCCACCGATTCTTCTTCGGCTTCTATCGCTTATGGTATCGCTTATCCTTTCGGGGTGATCGGAGTGATCCTTTTTGTGAAGTTGCTGCCTAAAATGTTGGGTATAGATATGCAGGCAGAGGAGAAGAAATTGGAAAGCCAGCATCAGGAAAAGCATCCCGGATTGAAAACCGCCACATATCGCATTTCCAATGCCAATATTTTTGGAAAGTCTTTAATGCAACTGCAAGTGCGCACCATGACCGGGGCGGTTATTTCCCGTATTCAGCATGAAGGAGTTACCGGAATGCCTGCTGCTTCCACTGTATTGTGTGAGGGGGACTTAGTGAAAGCGGTAGGAAACGACGCTGCGCTGGAACAATTGGAATTGCTGGTGGGCGAGCGTGTCGCTATCGATTTGCCTTTGGCGCAATCCTATGAATTGCGCCTGTTGTTGCTGACCAATAAAGAGGTGATCGGTAAAAGTTTGGGCGACCTGAATTTTCAGGGTAATTTCAATTGTACCGTAACCCGGATCCGGCGAAGTGGTATCGACTTGTCGCCACAACCCGATCTGGTGTTGAAATTCGGGGATAAATTGACCGTAGTGGGACATCAGGACAGTATCAAGGAATTGTCCGCTTTGTTGGGCAATGACGAGAAGCGTTTGTCGGACACCGATTTCTTCCCTATTGCAATGGGTATTGTATTGGGAGTTATTTTTGGAAAAATCAATATATCCTTTTCCGATAGTTTTTCCTTCTCTCCGGGGCTTACCGGAGGAGTGTTGATCGTGGCGCTGGTGCTCAGTGCCATCGGAAAAACAGGGCCGATCATCTGGTCGATGTCCGGCTCTGCCAATCAATTGTTGCGCCAATTGGGATTACTGTTGTTTTTAGCGGAAGTCGGTACGTCTGCGGGGGGAAGTTTAGCCCCGACCTTTCAGGAGAGCGGCTGGATGCTCTTCGGGGTAGGCTTTGCCATTACTTTGGTGCCGATGATCGTTGCTGTTTTGATAGGGCATCTGGTTTTCAAAATCAATATTTTCGATTTAATGGGAACGATCACCGGGGGAATGACCAGCACTCCGGGGTTAGCGGCTGCCGATTCAATGACGAGAAGCGATGCGCCCAGCGTTGCGTATGCGACCGTTTATCCCATTGCCATGGTTTTTCTGATTGTATTTATCCAGCTTATAGCCACTTTGGTCTGACCATGGAAATCACTCACGAAACCTATATGCGCAAGGCACTCGAAGAAGCACGCCGGGCGGAGGAAGAGGGGGAGATCCCTGTGGGAGCCATTGTCGTGTGCCGGGGAAAAGTGATCGCCCGGGCGCATAACGAAACCGAAAAGCTGAACGATGTCACGGCTCATGCCGAAATGCTGGCGGTTACCTGTGCTACTGCCGCTTTAGGCGGGAAATACCTGAATGAATGTACGTTGTATGTGACCATGGAGCCTTGCGTCATGTGTGCCGGAGCTTTAGCGTGGGCACAGTTGGGCGAATTGGTTTACGGGGCTTCCGATCCTCACCGGGGATATGGCCGTTTGATTCCGCCCGTATTGCATCCCCGTACGAAAGTGGTGGCGGGAATTTTGGAGGAAGAATGCAGTGCATTGGTAAAAGATTTCTTTCAAAGAAAGAGAAAATAATCCCGTTTTATTCGTCTTTACATCGTAAAAGATGTTTTCAATCTATAATCCCCTGGCCGGAAACAGGCTATATTCAATCGTTTGAGTATATTATTGTTTGTGTTGCCGCCCAAAATGTTTGGGGGTGATTCAATTAATTTATAACTTTATCATCAAATTTTGATAAAAGCGTATAATTAAAAAAAATCCTTATGCAGACAATTGAAAATTACAATTTCAAAGGAAAAAAGGCTTTAATCCGTGTGGATTTCAATGTGCCTTTGAACGATAAATTTGAAATTACCGACGATACCCGTATGCGGGCGGCTGTTCCTACAATCAAGAAAGTGCTGGCCGGCGGTGGTTCCGTGATTTTGATGTCACACCTGGGACGTCCGAAAAATGGCCCGGAAGATAAATTCTCTTTGAAGCATATTCAGAAACATCTGGAAGAATTATTGGGTACTCCGGTGAAATTTGCTGACGACTGCATTGGCGAAAGCGCAAAAACACAGGCTGCTGCATTGAAACCGGGAGAGGTGCTTTTGCTTGAAAACCTTCGTTTTTACAAAGAAGAAGAAAAAGGCGACGAAGCATTTGCCGGTAAATTGGCTCAGTTGGGGGATGTATGGATTAACGATGCTTTCGGAACAGCTCACCGTGCGCATGCTTCTACGGCTGTGATCGCTAAATTTTTCCCGAACGATAAATTATTCGGTTATGTTATGCAGGGCGAATTGGACAGCGTAGATAAAGTGATGAAAGATCCGGCACGTCCGTTCACGGCTATCATGGGTGGATCGAAAGTTTCTTCTAAGATCGATATTATTATGAACCTGATCGATAAGGTGGACAACCTGATCTTGGGGGGTGGTATGACTTATACTTTCAAAAGAGCTTTAGGCGGACATGTCGGAAGTTCTATCTGCGAAGAAGATAAACTCGACCTGGCTCTGGATATCATTAAAACTGCCAAAGAAAAGGGTGTGAATCTGGTATTGTCGGATCAGGCTGTGATCGGAGATGCGTTCAGCAATGACGCAAATACTCAGCTTTGCGATCCGATGAATATTCCTGACGGTTGGGAAGGATTGGACATCGGTCCTGTTACCCGTGAAAAATTTGCAAAGATCATCGAATCTTCAAAAACAATTCTTTGGAATGGTCCGGTAGGTGTTTTTGAGATGCCTAAGTTTGCAGAAGGAACAAAAGCTATTGCCGATGCCATTGTAAAAGCAACCGAAAAAGGGGCTTTCTCTTTGATCGGTGGTGGCGATTCGGTGGCTGCAATCAATCAATTCGGTTTGGCCGACAAAGTTAGCTATGTTTCGACCGGTGGTGGCGCATTGCTGGAATATATCGAAGGAAAAGAACTTCCGGGTATCACTGCTATTAGAGGAAAATAGTAGGAAACAATTTTATATCTATGTGGCGGCTTCCGGATAAACCGGAAGCCGTTTTTTTGTTATTCCTTCCACCGTCCTGGCTTTAAAAATTGCCCGTTTTTTCGGTAAATCGGTGGAAGAAATATTTCAGTTGGACGACGACGATTGAAGAGGTTACCGTACCAAAGCGCGGAAACGGCTTTGTTTGCCGAATAAAATAAACACGTCGTTTTGACTGACGATGAAATCTTCCGGCGGATTTTCGATAAGTTCCATGGAAGGCTGAAGCCTGCCTTCTTCCTGCGGGTAATGCTTGACGGCTATCAGCTTGAGGGAAAAATCTTTTTCCAGTTGTATGTCGCTTAGCTTTTGTCCGATGAAAGCAGAGGGTAGTTTCATTTCATAAATATAATATTCGGGAGTGACCCGGTAAGAATAGATCGAAGTGGTCAGTTCTGTTTTATTGGCGAAAAAGTCTGCATACTCTTTTTCCAATTGAATGATTTCTGTGATTCCCATTGCTTGCAGAATCGTTTTATGCAATTCCGATATAGCTCTTGCGATGATTCGTTTAGCTTGATTTTGCTTTAAGATAGCAACCGTCAGGATAGAGGCACCGGCATCCTTGCCGAGCGTGACAATGCAGAGGTCGGCGTCCTTCAGGGGCAGGTTTTTAGCGGCTTGTTCGTTGTTGATGTCCAGGCTGATGGTATTTTTGATACTATCTTTATACAGATTTACTTTTTCTATGTCTTTATCCACTCCGATCACTTCATACCCCATCGCTGTGAGGCGCTGAGCCAAAGCCATACCGAAATTTCCAAGTCCGATAATAATACATTTCATACGTTTATCATTTATATTTTAGATCGTTTGATATTTTTATTCTTTCCGTTTACAGGCATCGGAAGTATAAGAGGCCGATGATTTTAATTCTGTATAAAACCGGGGATTCCGTTGCTTTTAGAGATTACACCGTTTTTATTTATACGGGATCTTTCCATCTTCGTTATAATTTGTCCGTTTCCTAAAGAATGACTGTGTCGTTGGCGTAAGTGTATGTTTTTGCAGGTTGCTGGTGGAAAATACCCAAAAGCAAGGTGATGAGTCCTACCCGCCCTACGAACATCGTAATGCTGATAATGATTTTACCTGCATCGCTGAGGGAATGGGTGAAATCGAGAGTAAGCCCCACCGTGCTTAAGGCAGAAGTCACTTCGAACAATATTTGCGTAACTGTTCCGTGAGGATCGGTGATAGAAATAAGAACAGTCGCTAAACCGGTCCAAAGGATGGAAAGGAAGATGATCGCTCCTGCCCGGTTTACGGTTTCCGGAGTGAGCTGCCGGTTGGCTATTTCCACCTGCTTTTTGCCCCGTACGACACTATATATACTTTTGAGAGCTACCGCAAAAGTCGTTGTTTTTATACCTCCTCCGGTGGACATGGGAGATGCCCCGATCCACATCAGAATTAAAGTCAGGAAAATGGTTTGAGGTAAAAATGAAACCGTTGGAAGGTTATTAAACCCGGCTGTACGGGGAGTTACGGCCGCAAAAAATGAGGTTGCAAGCTTTTCGCCTGAAGATAAATCCTTTAGCGTGTTGTTGTATTCGAACAGTAAAAATAGAATCGTTCCGGCGATCAACAGAATCAGGGTGAAAGCAATAACGATCCGGGTAGTGGTGCTTACGATTCTTACGTGTGAAGGCATACGCCGGGAAGAACCCGTCAATCTATAAAACAGGTTTCGTATTTTATGGTTGAGTAGCCTGCCGTAATTGAATACGATGGGGAAACCGATGCCGCCTAAAATAATCAATATGGCGATCCAGCTTTGAAAACCATAAAGATTTTTTACAACGGGGCTGCATAAGTTCTCCGATAAGGTAGAGAATCCGGCATTACAAAAAGCTGAAATAGAATGAAAGAGGGAAAAGAAAAATTTATTCGGGATAAGGTTGTCGAGTACTCCCCTGATTTGTGTCCAAAGCAGATAAGCGCCTGCCGCTTCTATAAATAGAGTGGTGAATAAGGTATAAAATAAGGTCTTGAAGATGTTGTTCATGGACTCTTCGTTTAAAATGCTCTTCAGGGCCATCTGATCCTGAAAAGAAGTTTGGCTGAAAAAAGATATTGCAATGAAACTGGTGAAAGTCATTACGCCGATCCCCCCGATCTGTATGAGTGAAATGAGGATAATTTGCCCGGTTACTGTTAGGGACGAGGAGATATCGATTGTGGTTAATCCCGTGACGCATACCGCACTGGCGGAGGTAAACAGGGCATCGGTAAATTCCAGATCGCCACGATGAGCCCTGGGGAGCATCAGTAAGAACGCTCCCAGTAAAATGATAAACAGAAAACTGTAAGCGAACATCAGTTCGGGTTTCAGGTGTCGTTGCAAGGTGGCTACGATCTCTTTGGAAACTTGTACGGTGCTGATAAAAATTAATAGTATATAGCTGACGATATGATTTATTTTATTCAGTACCGGTATGTTTTTTTCTTCCAATATACCGCTAATGATGACCGATCCGATCAGTGTAAATATGACGACGACTTCTATCCAAAATCCTTTTTCATGCCGGAAACCTTTGGGATTTAATAATATACGTATCGCGGCAGTATAAAGGAATATTTGTAAAAAGACCTGATAAGCGACAAATATTTGCTGGCGTGTTTCAGGCGTGAACCTGAAACCGAATTCATATACCAATAAACATAAAGCGGCTATCGAGGTCAGAAGAGAAATGACCGCGGTTAATCTTTGGGGTAACATTCGTATAAATCGAAAACCCGACCGGAATCTGAATATCAATTCTTGTAAACGCATGATGGCTTTAAATTTTTGAATACGGTTTCCCCACGATTCTGCTGATTTTGAAAATGTATTTATTAAAACGCGATACAAGTAAAAAGGTTGTATCCTGTGGGCTTCGAAATCATTTCGGCTTCCGGGAGTTTTTTCTGCGTTGGCTTATAGTGTGGAAATAACCGGGCGGTGTTGTGGGGTATTTGTTATTTCATAAACACGAAATATACCGCCATAACCAGACAGACGCAAGCGGCCAAATGATTCCATTGCAGACTTTCGCCTTTAAAAAACAGGGTTGAAAAGACGATAAAAACAACTAAAGTGATCACTTCCTGAATGATTTTTAACTGCATCAGCGAGAAAGGGCCGCCGTTTCCGGCAAAGCCGATCCGGTTTGCCGGGACTTGGGCGCAATATTCGAAAAAGGCAATGAACCAGGAAAGAACGATCACTCCGATAAGAGGCCAATGGCTTATCACTTTGGTTTCCTGTAATTTCAGATGCCCGTACCAGGCAAAGGTCATGAAAATATTGGAGGTGATCAGTAGTCCGATTGTGTATAATCCTTTCATGTCAGATATAGATATGGTTATTCATGATATATAGTAAAAAGGCCTGTGCTTTTTCCGAGTGCAAAAATATATCTTTTCTGCTTTCACTTATTCGTTCGGGCTGTTTGTTTTTCCTTTTTCCTTTCTTATCTTTGTTCAAGACAACGCCCATAAGGGAAAATGTCGGCTTTTTAAATTTGCCTTTATGAAGAATGTGATTCGTAGTATAAAGATCAGGAACCTATGGAATAAGTACGATTTTCTATGGGAAGACCTGAATGCCGATGTAAATATTTTAATCGGTATAAACGGGAGTGGAAAGACCACTTTGTTCAATATCATCGATTCTGTTCTCAGGGCTGATGTGAAACGCTTGAAAAACTATGGGGTGAGTGTCGAAATCGCTATCGACGATTATGTAATAAAATATAATCCTAAAACGACGGTGGCGGATTTAAAAGTCTATTTGTCGAGGCTGAAATATCAGAAAATCAGTACATTCGACATTCCTTTCCGTGATCGCCCGAAAGCCGGGAAAGAATATAGCCAGTTATATAGCGAATTACACTCGATTGTCTATGACATTGGAGGTGAAAATTCTTCATTTTCGGACTACCGCCTGAAGGCGACGAATTTTCCCGGACAGGCCGTTAAGATCAATGACAGGATCAAAAAACTTTTCGGGACGGTCGATCGCCTGTTTGCCAAGACAGAAAAGGTGATCGAAATCGATCCTCATACCAACCACTTGATATTTAAGGACAATGGAGAGGTTATTCCTTTGTATAAATTGTCGTCCGGTGAAAAGCAATTATTGCTTATTCTATTAAAGGTATTTTTAATGGAGGAAGAACCTTATATTTTATTGATGGACGAACCGGAAATATCTTTGCATATAGAGTGGCAATACAGGCTTTTCGAAGAAATACGCCTTTTGAATCCGAATTGCCAGATTATTACTTCAACCCATTCTCCCAGTCTTTTCGGAGATGGCTGGGGCGATAAGCTGGTGTTTGTGGAAGATTTGGTGAGGCCGAAAAAATAAAATATTTCTGTCTGAATGGGTTTCGGGGGAGCGAAAGCTTTTGTCCTATAAAACAGGTATAAAAGTGGGGGAAGAATGTGCCCGGTTTTAAGGGTGAAAATGATAAAAGTTAATTTTAATATCACCGGTATTCGATGTTGCCGGGCGTTTGGCGTTTTTTTCTATGTTTGGTGTGCGTGTTGAAAATAAAAATAAAGAGATACATTTTGCTAATGCCGCAAAACGTTTTGCTATGGATGCAAAAATGCTGAAATGCAGGGCTGCGGTGCATGTAGAGAATAAAGACGATATTTTTTTTTGGAGCACTGTTTTTAAGCATTTCCGGCCTAACGACCGTTTCCATTTTGTTGCCGGTTCCCGCAATGAGTTCGGGCATGAAACCAGCGGGGTTACCCAATGCCTGAAATATTACGATTTCTTGAGTCCCGGTTTTTTCATTTGCATCGACAGCGATTACCGGTACCTGATGCGTGAAAAACGGATTCACGTAAAACATTTTGTTTTACAGACTTATACCTACTCTTTTGAAAATCATCATTGTTTTGCCGAGGGGCTGGACGATGTGTGTAGCCGGGTGACGCATTTTAGAAACAATGTATTTAATTTCCGGCGCTTCCTGACCGAATTTTCCACCATTATTTACGATTTATTTATCTGGCATTTATATTTTTTGAATTCCGACCCGTCGAGATTTTCTAAATATGAGTTTACCACTTATATTTCTTTAAGTGATTACAGGCCGCATACCCTGATTCATGATAATGCGTCGCGTGCTTTGGACGATTTACGGATGAGGGTGGAACGGAAGCAGAATTATCTGGGACGGAAATATCCGAATGCCGACCTTGAAACGATCCGCCGAAAATACGAGGCTTTGGGATTGAGGCCTGAAACGGCTTATTTATTTGTGAGGGGGCATAATCTTTATGATATGGTCAGTGTTATTTGTAAAGAAGTCTGTAAGGCTATCCTGCGGCAGGAGAAAAATAACCGGAAAGCGACCAGGGAAATGATTTCCGAGTTGTACCGGAACCGGAATAGCGTAGATCTTCAATTAAAACAAAATATCAAGTACGGAGCGTATGAAGCGATTCGGAAAATCGAGGAAGACGTAAACGTATTGCTGGGATAATTACTTTAAAACAGAAGAATTTATTCGTATTTTAGGATTGCCGGGACGGTTTGAGCTGCAAAAGGATCAGGGCGGAGGAAATGATAATGATGCCCGTGATGGAATAAAGATCGGGTGTTTCTCCCGGTAATAAGATCCAGCTCAGGATTGCACCCGATACCGGCGTGATGAATTTCCATATATTCAGTTCCGAAACTTTTGTTTCCGGGCGTTTCAATAAGGTGTACCAGATGGAAAACGCCACAGCGGGGATAAGGGCGAGCCATACCAATGCGCCGTAAAATTTCAGGTTGTAAGCCTGGAGCGCATAATCTTCCGTAAAGCAGGACACAATATAGAGTAGAATCCCGCCTGTAAAATTGGCAAAAGCAGTCAGCATGACCGGAGATACCCGGCTTTTGTTTTTAGCTACGATGATATTGGTCAATGCCCCGGTGATATTGCTGATCAGCAATAAAAAAATACCCAGCCAAAATAAATGAGTGGTGGTTAAAGTCAGTCCTTTACTGACACTAATGAAAACCACCCCTGTCAATCCTAAAATAATGGAAAAGACTTTACGTCCCGTCAGCTTGTCGTCGGATATCATAAGATGCGCCATAATAGCGACAAAAAGAGGCCCACCTCCGATGATAATGGCGGCTACTGTCGCCGGTACATAATTCAATCCCATGAAAAACAGGCCGTATTGAATGAAAGTTTGTAATAGGCCGAATAACGCCATATACCGCCATTCTTTCAGGTTGGCTTTCCAATCTACGCCCTGCCAAAGTAAAAAAGGCACTAAAAGCAGGCCGGCGAGGGTGAAACGCATGCCTGAAAGATGGAGCGGAGTGGTGTAAGTGAAACCTATTTTGGCTCCTGCAAAAGCCGATCCCCATAGCAAGCAGGCAAAAATGGCCAGTAATTTGATTTTCATTCGTTCGTTTTTGAGAAAGCAAAGTTATTTATTTTTCCTTCTGTCTGAGTATTTCGGATAAAAGGGTGTGAATGTTCTTGTAAAAATGGCTTTTTTTATACGATTCCTTTTCAGCACTTTGAGTTAAGAGTTTGTTTTCCTACTTTTGAACTCAGATGTTTTGAAATTATGGGTGAATTTGATATCAGAGATAACCGTTTGAAAGAGACGGATAAAGAGTTTGAACGGGCTTTACGGCCTTTGAATTTCGGTGATTTTCAGGGACAGAAAAAAATCGTGGATAATCTGGAAATTTTTGTCCGGGCAGCCAAGATGAGGGGAGAGTCGTTGGATCATGTTATCCTGCATGGGCCTCCGGGATTGGGGAAAACTACTTTATCGACAATCATTGCCAACGAGCTGGGGGTGGGAATAAAAGTCACTTCCGGCCCGGTGTTGGATAAACCCGGCGATCTGGCGGGATTACTGACGAATTTAGAGGAAAACGACGTGTTGTTTATCGACGAAATTCACCGTCTTAGTCCGGTGGTGGAAGAATATCTTTATTCTGCAATGGAAGATTACCGGATCGACATTATGATCGATAAAGGGCCTGCTGCCCGCTCGGTACAGATTCAGATCAATCCGTTCACTCTTATCGGAGCCACTACCCGCAGCGGATTGCTGACAGCTCCTTTGCGTGCCCGTTTCGGGATTAACTGCCATTTGGAATATTACGATATCGATATCTTATCCGGGATTATCAACCGCTCCGCTTCGATCTTAAATATCGGGATTACCAGCCAGGCGGCGAAAGAAATTGCTTCACGAAGCCGGGGAACTCCCCGTATTGCCAATGCTTTGTTGAGACGTGTGCGCGATTTTGCCATGGTGAAGGGAAATGGGAATATCGATCATGAAATTACCCGCTATGCACTGGAAGCCCTCAATATCGATAAGTATGGGCTGGATCAGATGGATAATAAAATTCTGCTGACGATTATCGAGAAGTTCAAAGGAGGTCCTGTCGGTCTGACTACGATCGCTACGGCTGTGGGAGAGGATGCCGGGACATTGGAAGAAGTGTATGAGCCTTTTCTGATCAAAGAGGGATTTATCAAGCGCACGCCCAGAGGCCGGGAAGTGACCGAATTAGCCTATAAACATTTGGGTAAAGATATGAGAAGCCCCGAAGGGGAACAAATGACTTTGTTTTAATCTTCCCTCTCTTTAAATTACCGCCAGGCACAAGTTTGCGTTTGGCGTTCACCGATTTACATTTTATGTTGATTGAGCCTGTTATAAAATAGCGTGATAGGTTAAAGTCTGTTAAGTATGCAAAGTGTTAAAATTGAAATGTTAAATTTGTGGGTATGAGAAGGAAGCAGATTATAATATTAGGCATTGTGCTGGGGGCTTCCCTGTTGGGATTGATCTTTACGCAGGCAAGTTATTTCCGTACGGCTTTCAAGTTGAAAAAAACTCAATTCGACTATACCGTCAATAAGGTTATGGACGGTGTGATCGCATATATAGAGGAACAAGGAAAGCGGAACGAGGGGAAAAGTATATCGGATAATCGTACCCGGCAATGGGAAGGGTCTAAAATGGTGCACGATGTGCCTTTGGGGTTGGGCAACCCGATGAAGAACGATATTCAGATTTCTATCGGCTATGGGGCAAGTCCTATGGAATACGGGGCTGCCGTGGATAATATGCGTGAGTTTTTCGGACAGAACAGCAATTTGCAAAGTTCTATTCAGAGATCCCGCCAGGAATTACAGAAGCAGCTGGGAAAAGATTACGACCTCGTGGTTACGATCCCCGCAGAACCGGAAAAAAATCTGGAAGAGCGTTTGAAAAGCATCGACCTAAAACAGGTCATCGCCGATCGCCTGTTGGATAAAGGAATCAAGGTCAGCTTCGAGTTCGCGATCAAAGAAAACGGGCAATTTATATTGACTTCGGATAATTTTTTTAATCAGCATTCGGATTACAGCTATACCCGGAAATTGTTTTTAGGAAATTCGAAAAGCCAGGGAACGCTATTCCTGATCTTTCCCGATCAAACTCACGATTTACTGTCGTCCGTTTATCTTTTGCTGCCGAGCCTGATCATCACAATGTTACTGGTGCTGTGTTTCGGATTCTGTATTGCAGTGATCATACGCCAAAAGAAATTGTCGGCTATAAAGAACGATTTCATCAACAATATGACTCATGAGTTTAAAACTCCGATCGCTACCATTTCTTTGGCAGCCCAGATGTTGAAGGATGGAGTGGTGAATAATTCGCCGGAGGCTATCGATCATATTGCCGGAATTATCCGGGATGAAAGCAAGAGGCTGACTTTTCAGGTAGAAAAAGTCTTACAGACAGCCCTGTTTACCGAAACACGAATGAAATTGAAGCTGAAAAATATCAACCTGAATGAGGTAGTGGAAAATTTGCTGACGAAATTCAGCTTGCGGATAGAGGATAAAGGAGGACAGCTTTACAGTCATTTGGAAGCGGAACGTGACGAGGTGTACGCTGATGATGTGCATATCAACAATGTGATTTCTAATTTACTGGACAATGCAATTAAATACTGTGCCAAAGTCCCGGAAATCAGCGTTTACACTCGCAATAAAGGTGATGAAATCATTATCAGCGTGATAGATAATGGCATAGGAATTGCAGCAAAAGAGCAAAAGCTAATCTTTGAAAGATTTTACAGAGTTTCGACGGGTAATTTGCATGATGTGAAGGGCTTCGGTTTAGGACTTTCGTATGTAAAAACTGTTGTTGAAGCACATGGAGGAAGGATTTTAGTGGAAAGTGCGGAAGGAAAAGGCAGCCGTTTTGATATAATTTTACCTTTAACGTCAAAAAAACAAAAAGTAAAGAGAACTTTATTTTTCTAAAATCGTATATTTTTCAGAGAATTTATTTAAAACTAAATAGTTATGGAGGAGAAAATTAAAATTTTATTAGCAGAAGATGATACAAACCTGGGAATGCTTTTGAAAGAATATTTAAGAGCGAAGGGATTTGATACTGTCTTGTGTGAGGATGGGGAAGTAGCTTATGAGGCTTTCCTGAACCAGCCTTTCGATCTGTGTATCTTCGACGTGATGATGCCTAAAAAGGACGGCTTTACTTTAGCTAAGGAAGTTCGTCAGATCAATAGTGAAATTCCGATCATATTCCTTACCGCTAAAGCCATGAAGGAAGATGTGCTGGAAGGATTTAAACTGGGAGCTGACGATTATATGAGTAAACCGTTCAGCATGGAAGAACTTCTGTTGAGAATCGAAGCTGTGCTTCGCCGTTCTACCGGATTGAAACCGGAAGACGAGCAGGAAATTTTTAAGATTGGAAAACTGACATTCAATTCTAAAAAACAGACCTTGTTCGATGGAGAAGAAGAACAGAAACTGACTACGAAAGAATCTGAATTGTTGAAATTATTGTGTCAGAATGTGAATAAGGTGTTGGAAAGAAATTATGCCCTGAAAAACATTTGGGCCGACGACAATTATTTCAATGCCAGAAGTATGGACGTTTACATTACCAAGTTGCGTAAGCATTTGAAGAAAGATCCGTCTGTAGAGATTATCAACGTACACGGAAAAGGTTACAAACTGATTCTTTGATCGGTTGCCGACCATATTAGAGCGGGTATTTGCGAGAATACCCGCTTTTTTATTGCCCGGTTAAAAGATAAAAATTTAACTTTGCAGTGATGAAGTATAACCCAGAACAGTGGTAACTGTTTAAATAACTGAATGACATGAAGATAGCTATTGCTTGTGACCATGCCGGTTACGAATATAAGGAAAAACTATTAAAGTATCTCCGCGAGAAAGGCTATGAAGTAAAAGATTTTGGAACTTATTCTCCTGAAAGTATGGATTATCCGGACACGGCTCATCCGATGGCTGCGGCGGTGGAATCGGGAGAGTTTGAAAGAGGCATAGCTTTGTGCGGAAGCGGAAACGGTATTTGCATGACGGTAAATAAACATCAGGGGGTGCGGGGTGCTTTGTGCTGGACGGTGGAGATTGCCTGGCTGGCCCGTTTACACAATGATGCGAACGTATGTTGTGTGCCTGCCCGCTTCATTCCTTATGAAGAAGCTCAGGAGATCGTGGAACGCTTTATGACTACCGAATTCGAGGGAGGACGGCATCAGAGAAGGGTGGAGAAAATTCCGGTGAAATCCTGATGATATGAAGGTATCGCCCCTGGGCGTATTGAAAAATAAAATAGGTTTCCAATTCATTTGGAAACCTATTTTTTGTTCCGGAGCCTGATGAAAGATTCGAGCCTCCGGAGCTCTCTTTCCGGGCTGTCCGGCCTGGATTATATTCTGCACATATCCAGTTGCTCTTTATTTTTTTGCGCATCCGACACGGCGATCGTCGCCATGTGAACAATGTCCCGGACGCTGCATCCCATTTGAAGGATATGTACGGGCTTATTCATTCCCAGCAATACCGGGCCGATGATCTCGTGTCCGCCCAATTCCTGTAACATGCTCAAGCCTACGCTACCCGAACTTAGATTCGGAAAGATAATCGTATTGACATCCTTGTCGCCTAAAATGGAGAATGGATATTCTTTCATGCGTAATGCCTTGTTAAAAGCCATAGAAGCATGCATCTCTCCGTCCACTAATATTTCCGGGTATTTGTTATGCAGCTCGCGGACGGTGGTTTGCACCTGTTCGGGACTGCCCTGACGGTATTCCCCGAAATTGGAATAAGAAGTCATGGCGATAACCGGATCTACGTCGAATTGCTTTACTGCTTCGTAGGCCAGGACGGTGACACATTCCAGCACCTCTGCCGTCGGGTGGCTGTTCACCGTCGTGTCCGCCAGGAAATAAGTTCCCCGTTTCGTCGTGGCAATGTGCATACCTGCTGCGTAGCGGCAGCAAGGACGTAGCCCGACGATTTCTTTCGCCATGTCGAGCACTTCTTTATACGGAGAATTGACACCGGAGATAAAGCCGTCGGCTTCTCCCGATTCCAGCATCATTAACCCGATGTTGTTTGCATCCTGCATGCTTAGTTTGGCTTTCCGGGTGGAAATGCCTGAACGCTGCATTTTCTGGTAAAATAAGGCTGTGTATTTTTCTATGCTTTCCCGCTCCACACTTGGATCGAAAATGGTGAGTCCGGGTATTTTCAATCTGTTCTTCGCCATTTTTTCATTGATCTCGGCTGTATTGCCGATCACAATCGGGTACGCGATTTTTTCGGTAGCGAGCTCCTGGGCAGCGAGCAGTATTCTGAGGTTATTGCCTTCTGCGAATACGATTCGTTTGGGATTGGCTTTGGCCTTGTGGGTCATCAGGCGCATGAGCGTGTTTTCATGTCCTACCCGTTTTTCCAGATTCTCACGATATTCGTCCCAGTCTTCAATGTTTTTATGGGCGACACCCGAATCGATAGCGGCTTTCGCTACAGCCGGGGCAACCCAGCTGATCAATCGATTGTCCAGAGCTTTGGGAATAATATAGTTCCGGTCGAAACTCAGCGTTTGGTCGTGGTAGGCCATTTTTACATTTTCCGGCACAGGTTCTTTGGTCAGTTCGGCAATTGCGTGGGCGGCGGCTAATTTCATCTCTTCGTTGATACTGCTGGCCTGTACGTCCAACGCTCCCCTGAAAATGTACGGGAATCCCAGTACATTATTGATTTGGTTAGGATAGTCCGATCGTCCGGTGGCGAAAATAATATCCGGGCGGGAATGGATCGCTTTATCGTAAGATATTTCCGGATTCGGATTCGCCAAAGCAAAGACGATCGGATCTTTCGCCATGCTTTGAATCATTTTCTCGTCCAGAATATCGGCAACCGACAATCCTAAGAAAGCATCGGCTCCGGCTAAAGCTTCCGTCAAAGTGCGCGCCGGTGTATCGACGGCAAACTCCTGTTTTTCCTTGTTCAGATCGGTTCGGTGGGTACCGATCACCCCTTTGCTGTCGCACATGATGATATTTTCCCGTCTGACTCCTAAGCTCCGGTAAAAGCGGGCACACGATATGGCCGCAGCTCCGGCTCCATTGACAACGACGCGGATGTTTTCTATTTTTTTCCCGTTCAGTTCCAAGGCGTTCAACAAGCCTGCCCCCGAAATGATCGCCGTGCCGTGCTGGTCGTCGTGCATCACCGGGATGTTGAGTTCCTCTTTCAGGCGGCGTTCTATCTCGAAACATTCCGGTGCTTTAATATCTTCCAGATTTATTCCTCCGAAAGTGGGAGAGATCATTTTAACCGTTTCGATAAACTTATCGACATCTTTGGTATTTACTTCAATATCGAAAACATCGATGTCGGCAAAAATTTTGAATAACAGACCTTTCCCCTCCATAACGGGCTTGCCTGCCAGCGGACCGATGTCCCCTAATCCGAGAACGGCGGTACCGTTTGAAATAACGGCGACTAAATTGCTTTTAGCGGTGTAAAGATAGGCGTCTGCCGGATTTTGTTTAATAGCCAGACAGGGTTCGGCAACGCCGGGAGAATAGGCCAGCGACAAATCGTGCTGGGTGCTGTGTGGCTTTGAAGGGATTACCTCGATCTTGCCGGGACGGCCGGATTCATGGTATTCTAAAGCTTCGTTCTTATTCATTTTTCGTAAATTATATAGTTTGTTTATGTGTTATCGTTCAGCCTGAAACGGATCGTCATTTAAAAAAGGCCGTTCCATAGCGAAATTATAATTTTTAAGAAATTTCTTTGTAAAAGTGCAAAATAAATTAGCAAAACGGGTTAAATTAAAGTTAAAGCTTCTTATTTTAGATGTGCTCTTTCATGTGCACAGCAATCTTCGTTTAGTTAATTTAAAAAAAGTAAATATGGGAAAATTTTGTTTGATCGTATGTATTATATCTTTAGGAATAGCCTGCTCCAAAGCACCTATAACAACTGTTTCCGTACATATAAACGGTAAAGCCGTGGGCGATCCTTCGCTTTACACTCCCGATTCCACTTATCGGCTGGCCCTCGATTCCACAGGCTCTGCTGCGGTGATTCTGGCAGATGGTTTCAAAGCCGGTTATGCCGAGCTGAGGTATGGCCTTATGAAATTGCCTCTGTATTTGGAACCCGACAAAAGCTTCGATGTATCCCTGGGGTTTAAAGGCAGAAAGGTTATGCCCGAATTTGCCGGGGCAGGGGCTGCTGTGAACGAATACCTGAATAAACAACACCGGGAATATCCCGATTTTAAATTGGATGAGACGCAATTTATTCAAGTTCTGGAAGATATGGAAAAGGCCGAATATGCCCGTCTGGATAGTTTGGGATTCAGTGACGAATTTGTAAATATAGAAAAGCAACGCCTCCATTATCTGATTTATAACAATTTTAAATTATATCCGGGCTATCATGCTTACTATACCCGGCAAGAGGATTTCGAACCTTCTGAAATTTATTACAACCGGATGCGGTCGTTGATCCGGGAGGATGAATCCCTGTTGATACTGGATGAATATAGATCGCTTTTAGCCGCTTTCGTTCAGACGTATAGCATCAAAGATCTGGAAACCCAAAATGCTTTGGCACATTTAAAAGCAAAGTTGGATTATATCGATAAAAACATGAATAATCCTGCTGTCGTATCTTTTTTGGTGAATCGGTTCGTTACAGATTATGTTTCCCGGGCAGGAATAGACGATTTACCTGAATACGAAGCATTTTATAATGCCAAAGTTATTTCTCCGGAAGACCGGGCGAAGTTTAAAGAAATTTGTGCCGAGTGGGCTAAAGTGAAAAAAGGACAGGCTTCTCCGGCTTTTCGGTTTGCGGATATAGACGGCAAGGAAGTCGGTTTGCAGGATTTTGCCGGGAAATATGTGATGATAGACGTGTGGGCTACCTGGTGTCCTCCCTGCCGGGCGGAAATTCCGGCCTTGAAGAAACTGGAACAGCAATTTAAAGATAAGAACATTGTTTTTGTCAGCATTTCCTGCGACCAGAAAATTGCGGACTGGGAAAAGATGGTGAGGAAAGACGGGCTTGGAGGCATCCAGCTTCATAACGGAGGCGATGAGGAATTTATGAATGCTTATAGGATACGTTCTATCCCCCGGTTTATTTTGCTGGATAGGGAGGGAAACATCATTTCGGCAAACATGACACGCCCTTCCAATCCCGAAACGGTGAAAACTCTGGAAAATCTGGAAGGAATTTAATCGTTTAGATACCGATATCGGCATACGGCGCCGGGAAGAGAAGAGCTTTTTTTCTCCCGGCGTTTTTAATTTGTTTATTTGGTAGAACTTTCCGTTCTTTGCAAAAATCAATGAAAAGATATAAAATATAATTATTGTTATGGGTGTAATCGGTTCCTGGTACAACAATGCTCGTCCTAAAGCTTTGCCTCAAAGTATGCTTCCGGCTGTGTTGGCGGTATGTATGGCAGCAGGAAGTCCTGGTTTTTCCTTGTCTTTGGCATCGATGGCGGTGGCCGGTGTCTTGTTCGGGCATCTGGGGATGAATTTGTTTGACGATTATTTCGATTACCGGGAAAAAGGCACCGAATTTCGGGATAAAATGGCGGGTGAAGGAATCCGGGCAAGGATTGCAAAATGCAGCTATCTTACGTCGGGGACGGCAACCCTTACACAGTTGCGGGTGGCTTGTCTGGTGTTCTCTTTCGTGGCGCTGGGCTTCGGTGCGGTGATTTTTTGGTTCCGGGGAGAATATATTGCGTGGATTGCTTTGGCTACGGCTATTTTAGGGATTTCTTATTCCGGTGCGCCTTTGCGGCTGAGCTATCATGGCTGGGGCGAATTGGA